>JBKGYA010000011.1:0-24226 GCA_046546335.1 Thiohalospira sp.
ACCGCATGGCGTTTGCCGACGTGGACGTCTCCTTCTCGGCGGAGGAGGGCGGCTTGCGGGTGCTGGCGGTGGAGCCCTCACCCTGATCCTCGAACCGATCCTGCCGCCGCTGGCGGTGGAGGGCGAGGTCGCGCTCGCGCACCAGCCAGTAGGTCCCGCCCAGGGCGAGCAGACCGCCGGCCAGCGCCAGGACCGTCTTCCAGTCGGTGGCGGAGGTATCCAGGATGATGAACTTGCGCGCCAGGGCGAGCATGCCGATGAGCAGGACGGTCTTGACCTGGATGATGCTGTCCTCCCGCGCCACCACCCGGACGATGGAGTATTTGAACTCCATGGCGATGAGCACGATCATGATGGCGCCGAAGATCTGCTGGAAGGCGTACTGGTCCATCGGGTCCAGCCCCGTCTCCCGCACCAGGGCGAGGATGTCCTGGAGCAGCTGCCAGACGGCGATGATCACGATGACCGCCATGGCGAGGACCAGCACCAGGCTGATAATCTGCTCGAAGCGCTCGTAGAGCGACATTCCGGGCCAGTGTTCGCGTAGCTCGGCCAGACTCTCGCGCAGGGTCATGGTTGCCTCCGGAGGTGATCCTCTCCCGGGAGGGATGTGGACACCCGGTGCCGGACTCAAGCCCCCGAACCCCGGAGACCGAACCCCATGGAGTGGTACCTCGATGCCCGTTCCGCCGCGCCCGGTGCGGTGGAGATCGCCGAACGCAAGGGCACTGGCCATCCCGATACCATCTGCGATGCCCTCACCGAGCGGCTGAGCCTGGAGCTCTCCCGCCTCTACGAGGAACGCTTCGGCACCATCCTCCACCACAACGTGGACAAGGCCCTCCTCTGGGGCGGGGCGGCCGAGCCGGCCTTCGGCGGCGGCCGCGTGACCGCGCCCATCGAGATCTACCTCGCCGGCCGCGCCACCCGCGAGGTGCGGGGCGAGGCCCTGCCGGTGGACGAGCTGGTCCAGGAGGTCACCCGCCAGTGGCTGGGGGAGAACCTCCACGCCCTGGATCCCGAGCGCGACGTCCGTGTCCACTCCCTCATCCGGCCCGGCTCCGCCGACCTCACCGAGCTCTTCCTGCGCCGGGAGAGCGGCGGGGTCTGGTACGCCAACGACACCTCCGTGGGCGTGGGCTTCGCCCCGCTGTCGGAGGTGGAGCGGGCGGTGGACGCCGCCGAGCGGCGGATCAACGCCCCCGACTTCAAGGCGGCCCATCCCGAGACCGGGGAGGACGTGAAGGTCATGGGGGTCCGCCGCGGCGACACCCTCCACCTCACCGTGGGCTGCGCCATGGTCGACGGCCACCTGGCGGACCTGGATGCCTACCTGGCGGCGCGCGAGGCGGTGGCCGAGGCGGTGCGCGAGGCGGTCGCCGGGGTCACGAGCCTGGAGCTGGACGTGGCGGTGAACGCCGCCGACGTCCCCGAGCACGAGTCGGTCTACCTCACCACCACGGGGACCTCCGCCGAGGCGGGGGATGACGGCGAGGCCGGCCGCGGTAACCGCGTCAACGGGCTCATCACCCCCTACCGGCCCATGACCATGGAGTCGGTGGCCGGCAAGAATCCGGTGACCCACGTGGGCAAGGTCTACAACCTCATCGCCGGCCGCGCCGCCGAGGCCATGGTCCGGGAGGTGGACGGGATCGAGGGGGCGGAGGTCTACCTGGTCAGCCAGATCGGTCGGCCGGTGCCCGATCCCCAGGCCGCCCACGTGCGTCTGAGCCTGGCCGACGGCGCCTCCACCGCCGGCCGGGAGGCCGAGGCGCGCCGCCTGCTGGAGGCCGAGCTGGAGGCCTCCCCGGACCTCTGGCGGCTGCTGCTCGACGGCACCATCGCCTGCGACCGCTGGCCCCTGTAGAGCCCCCTCCCGGCGCGGCGTCCGCCGGGCCCCGCTATCCCTCGTGGCCGAAGCCGCTCCCCGCCGGTCCTGGCCCTGTTCTTCATGCCGGAATTGCAATTTCCCTCCCCTGCCTCCCCCGCCGAGCCCGATTGCAATCTGCAATTCGACGATCCCGCCAGCGGATTGATAAGGGACTGACAGACAAGACAAATCATTAGTGGCATGCCCCCTGCATCGCGCCAGACGCGACCACGAGGGGATTGTCCGATGCTAGCGCTTGACTGGTTCCGCCGCTCCGCCCACCGCCAGAACCACCAGATCGCCTCCACGGATTACGAGGTGGAGCTGGAGGGAGGGACGCTCCGGATCCGGCGGCGAGTGACGTGCGAGGGAGATGGCTGCCCGAAGCCGCAGCTGCTCACCCTCAAGGCGCTCTCCCTGGTGAATGCCGGGGAGGGCGTGGAGCTGGTAACGGACAATCCCGCGGCCGTGGAGACCATTCCCGCCATGATGTACTCGGTGGACGGCGAGCATGTCGCCACCCTGCAGGACGAGCAGGGCCACTGGCGGGTCTACGTACAACGCATACCCGGCGCCGAGGAATAGCGGCGGCGGCTCGATGAATAAATCCAAGCGATGGGGGATGCAATGAGCAAGGACACGGCAACGGCGGCCGCACAACCGGGTGCCATGATGCACCGCGGCACGCTCTATTCGGGCGTCATTGTCGCCCTGGTGGCGATCTTCTCGGCGATGGCGCTGGCGGCGGATACCCGCTGGATCTATCTGCTGGTCTACGTCTGGTTCGGCCTGGCCTACGGGATCTTCCTGCAGTACGGCCGCTTCTGCATGGCCTCCGCCGTGCGTGACCTCTTCGCGGTCAAGGTGCCGCGCATGGCCGTGGGCGTGATGATCGCTACCGCCCTGTTCTCGCTCACGGCGGCGTTCGTCAACGTGGCCGGCTACTCTACCTTCAGTCCGCACCCGCTGGGGTGGCACATCCTCATCGGCGGGCTGATCTTCGGCTTCGGCATCATCTTCACCGGCGGCTGTGCCTCCGGCTCGCTGTACAAGTCCGGCGAGGGGAACATCGGCTCCATGCTGGTGCTGGTGAGCATCTCCTTCTCCCAGGCGATCTTCGTTGACCTGGGGAGCTGGTCCAACAGCTTTGCCCCCGCCTCCTGGGAGGAGTCGGCGGCGGACAAGGGGATGCCGGAGTCCCTGTCGGTCACCGACGGCTGGTTCGACCAGTTCCTGGCCGGCTACGTCTGGGACCTCTCCGGCGGCACCGTGGGCGAGTGGCTGGACACCGGCAGCGCCTGGGTGGACTCCTTCCTGGGCAACGCCGTCATCAGCTCTATCCTGCCCGTCCTGGCCATCATCGTGGTCCTCTACCTCTGGGCCTTCCGCAAGGGTTACCTGCGCCGGGAGAAGCTGGACAACCCCGGCCTCGGCGACGAGCTGCGCGGGATCTGGAAGATGGTGACCTCGTCGAAGAATACCGCCATCGCCGGTCTCGGCCTGGGGGTCTTCGCCGGCCTGCAGATGTGGGTGACCGGCGCCCTGCGCGAGCACTACGGCATCTTCAACTTCGGTGAGCTGCTCTCGAAGATGGGCTACAGCAACGGCCTGACCGTCCAGAACACCGTCTTCGACCCCGGCTACTGGTACATCACCACCCAGGAGGCGCAGCTCGGCGGCTGGATCCTCAACGGGATGGGCGCCGAGAACATGGACAACGTCTACTTCGGCCTGGACAACGGCCTGCCCAACCCGCTCATCAACGCCCCGCTGCTCATGTCCGTGGGCATCATCCTGGGCGCGGCGATGCTCGCCCTGGTGAAGAAGGAGTTCAAGTGGAAGGTCCCGAACCTGGAGACCGCCATCTTCGCCCTGGTGGGCGGTGCCCTCATGGGCATCGGCGCCCGCATCGGCATGGGCTGCAACGTCGGCGCCTTCTTCGCCGCCGTCACCAACGGCGACCTCAGCGGCTGGATCTTCCTCGCCGGCATGACCCTGGGTGGCTTCATCGGCGTCAAGGCCTTCAGCGCCTGGATGGAATATCGCGCCTCGAAGGAGGACGACCTCGCCCTCTAGACCGAGGGGGGCGAACAACCGGGGCGGGCACGGCCCGTCCCACCGACCAACGCAAGCAAGAGGACGACAACCATGGGCATCAAGTTCGAGAAGGTCGACGAGGGCGACTACCTGCTGGACTGCTGCGGCTACGTCTGCCCCCACCCGCAGATGTACACCAAGAAGGCGCTGCAGAAGATGGGCAGCGGCGACATCCTGACCCTGAGGTTCGACAACCCCTCCTCCGGCGAGTCCATTTCCGCCATGTGCGACTCCGAGGGCAACGAACTCTTCGAGCGGGACGAGAGTTCCAGCACCTACGTCTGGAAGATCCGGAAGGGGTAGGGCGCATGCGACTGGGAATCGTGGTAACCGACCAGCAGTTCGCCGACCAGGCCATGGACCTCCTGCGCGGGGCCGACGGCCGCGGCTGGGAGCTGCGCTGCTTCCTCACCGATTCCGGCGTCCGGCTGCTCGGCCGGGAGGACTTCCGCGCCTTCCTCGGCGCCAGCGAGGCCCACGTCTCGCTCTGCGAGCTCTCCGTGGACCGCTACCCCGACGCCGACCCCCACGCCGGGGGGCTGGACGAGCGGGTCATCGTCGGTGGCCAGTACCAGGACGCCGAGCTGGTGAAGAACACCGACCGCGTCATCGTGCTCTAGGGGGAGACGACATGAGCAACACCAAACAGATCCTGGTCATCGCCCGGGACCGCAAGACCGAGGCCCTGCGCATGGCCACCGGGCTCACCCTGCTGGACGACGCCGTCAGCGTCGCCGCCTGGGGCGGGCTGGACCGCGACGACGAAGAGGTGGAGATGCAGCTCGAGGCCCTGGACTTCTCCGACGTCCCGGTCACCGAGCTGACCACCGACGCCGCCGGCGACCTCGCCGGCATGATCAACGAATCTGACGCGGTGTACGTGGTATGAGCGCCAGTGACGAGATCCTGCTGATTACCGTGGCCGGCGGCCAGCCCGCCTTCGATGCCGCCCTGCGCGGCGGCCTGGAGGCCCGGGGCATCGCCTTCCGCGAGGCCGACCTGGAGGCCGGGACCGACGCCGTCCTCGACGCCCTGGAGGCCGGCGCCCGGCCGATGATCCTCAAGCCGGCCGCGGGGTGACCGCGACGATTGCAATCTGCCCGGCGCGGCAGGGAAACCGTACCGGTGCAATGGGCTCGACGGGAAACGAAGACATAACTAGCTGATACAGAAACAAAAGCCATCTGGCACAAAGGGTGCAAGAAGGCGGAGGCAGGCCGGACCACCGGCCGATTCTCGCGGAGGAGGATGAGAGATGAGCGACAAGAACAGCCACCAGCGCCCCTGGCGCACACTGGTAACCACCGTGGCCGCGGCCGGTGTCCTCGGCCTGGCGGGGTGTACGGACGAAGACACCCAGAACTCGCCGGACAACTTCACCAAGAACAGCCCTGAGGATATCGCCCAGGAATCGAAGAGTGACTACAACGACAATACCAACGGCCTGATCACGGGTTCCACTCTACAGGAGTGGATCGACGACTGGGAGGACAATCGCCCTTCGGGTATAACCGGCGACCTCGTCATTATGCATGTCAGTACGGAAGAAGATGGTAGTGACGATCCCGTCTATATCGAGCCCAAGCCGACTGAGGGTGTGCGCAGTTACGCGCTCGACGTAACCAGTCGGCTGACTGAGACGCGCTCCAACGGCGTTGTCACCAATAAGCGAATGGTTCCCAGCGCCTCAAAAATGGATGAGTTCCTCGCCGATTTCGATATCGACCCTACTGAAGACATGATCGTCTGGACCATGGGAGCAGGCGGGGGTGGTCAGGCCATGCAACAGGGACGCGGCTGGTATGCCATGCGCTACTGGGGCACGGAAAAAGAGCACCTGGCCTTGCTCAACGGTGGTGCGGACTGGGATGAAAACGAGGACGCCAATGACTACGTCATTCATTCCGATTACAAGGGCGACTCTGTGAACTGTGATGTGTTGAATGACGAGGACACAAGCTGTCTCCCGGACAGCGGGACGGTCACGGCCAGGGATCTCCCGGAAGACAACACGGCGATGCTGGCGACGCTGGACGATGTGATGGACGCCGTACAGGGCAAGACCGATGCCTTTATCTGGGATGCCCGAAGCTATGGGGAGTACGAAGGAGATTCCTACAGCAGCGGTGGCATGCAGGGTCATCCGAAGGGTGCGGTCGTCCTGCCATTCGGGAATCTTCTCATGGATGATGGTTCGAACCGCTACAAAACCAAGGATGATCTGGCCGCCTATGTCGCGGGTGATGACGTAGAGGGTGATGATGAGCAGTTCCATTACCTGGATTACGATGCGGATTCGCTCATGAAGGTAAAGGGCAACAATGACGGCCTGCTTTACGAGGATGGACAGACCTCGATTACCTATTGCGAAACCACCTACCGGGCCATGATTACCGGCGTCGCCTCCGCGGTGGTTCTGGGTATGCCCAACCGTTTCTATGACGGGGCCATGACCCAGTGGAACCACATGGTCTACAACCAGACCGAGGAGGGCGACTACGTGTTGCCCCATGACTCTCCCTGGCGTACGGACAAGAGCGAACTCTCTTATTTCAACGCCGAGACGGCAGGTGAGTTCAGTGTTGATGGTGAGTTCGCTGTGGACGATGCCTACGGGGCGAACACTAACGAGATAGTGGAGACGGACCGTGCCTACAAGATCTCCGGGGCCGGTGGCGATGACGATTCCTCGAGCGACGACGGTGGCGGGGCGCCCGCGGCCAATCCCTGCGGTGGCTGACACCCGGGGCTGAAACCACGAGCACCAACCTCGCCTTGATGGCCCGTCCCCGGACGGGCCTTTTTTGCATTTCAGTGGTTCCCTTTCCGGGCCATCCGGGCAGAATGGCCCGGAAAGGGGAAATCCGAACAGGAACGCTCAGGAGGCGCGATGAAGCGGATGCGGCAGGCCCTGGCGGCGGTGGCCATCCTCGCCCTGATCGCGGGGCTGGGGCTGGCGGGCTACGACCTCCTCCCCCGCGGTGAGGAGCCGGTGCCCGACTTCCTGGACCACCACTGGGAGCGGCCCATCCCGCTGCAGGGGGAGCCGCCGGCCGGTTTCAGCGAGCAGGAGGCCTCCCTGGACCCGGAAAGCTGCGCCCGGTGCCACGCCGAGCAGCACGCCGACTGGCAGGAGAGCGTGCACAGCGAGACCTACTCCGCCGGGCTGCGCTGGCAGCTGGCGCTCATGTCGCCGGACGAGGGCCGGGAATGTCTCACCTGCCACACCCCCCTGGGGGAGCAGGTGGCCCTGGTAGCCGCCGACCAGGGCTGGCCCGGCGCGCCGGAGGGGGCGCCGCCGGCCCACGTCCCCCCGGATCTCCACCGGGACGGCCTCGCCTGCGCCGCTTGCCACGTCCGCGACCACCAGCGCTACGGCCCGCCGCCGCAGGAGGCCGATGTCGACCCCGATGAGGGGCCTCACGGCGGCTTCACCGTGAGTGCCGCCTTCGAGGACAGCCGTTTCTGCGCCTCCTGCCACCAGTTCCCCGAGGATGGTCCGCGACTCAACGGCAAGCTGCGGGAGAATACCCAGAAGCAGTGGGAGGCCTCCTTCCACGCCGACGAGGGCCGCACCTGCCAGGACTGCCACATGCCGGACCGGCAGCACCACTGGAAGGGGATCCACGACCCGGAGACCACGGCCTCTGCCCTCTCCACCGAGTTCGCGGTCACCGATGAGCGAGCGGCGGTGACGGTGCGCAATACCGGTGCCGGCCACCATTTCCCCACCTACATGGTCCCCGAGGTGGTGCTGCGCCTGGTGCGCACCGACGGCGAGGAGCGCGAGGAACTGGCCAGCGCCGTCATCGCCTGGCGCAGCAGCGTCGACCTCACCGAGGAGCACTTCGACCGCCGGCTGCCCAGTGGTGAGGCGCGGACCCTGGAGGCGGGGCTGGAACGGCCCCTGGCCGAGGGGGAGGCGGTCGAACTGGTCATGGAGGTCGCGCCCAAGCGGCTCTACGAACGCACCTTCGAGGACTACCGCGAGCGGGCCGGGGAAGAGCTGGAGCCCGAGGTCCGTGATCTCCTGGAGCTGGCCATCGAGGAGGCTCGTGCCACCCGCTATACCCGCACCATTGCCCGTCACCCGGGAGAAGAGTAGGCGCATTGCAAATTGAACGACGCCGCCGGCCGGCGGCGGCGCTGCAATACCTCCCAAGCGGAAGGATTCCGTAAGGTACTGGTTTTCCAGAACAAAGAATCTGGCACGGCATCTGCAATAACCCCTTCGACGACCGAGGAGGGGATGCCATGCGCATGCGAATCGCGATCCTGGGCCTGTTGCTCGCCATCGGAGCGAGCCCGGCCCTGGCCGAGGAGGAGGAGCGGGAGTCCCGGCTGCGGTTCAAGGACGGGCCGGTCTGCATGTGCAGCAACGGGACCTCCGAGGCCGATATCCGGAAGGCGGAAGAGTCCCGTGCGGAGCGCGCCGAGGGGCGTCGCCTCCGGGACGGGACCGATAACGAGCGCAGAAGCGAGGAGGAGAGATGAGAGGGCGAATGAAAAAGATGGCGAAGGGCCTGATGGGGCGCATGGGCTGGGGGGCGACCGCGGCGGCGGCGACCCTGGCCGCGGTGGCGGTCTGGACCGTCCTGGCCGTGGAAGCACTGGAATACGACCCGCAGGCGAAGTCCTATCACGGCTGGGGCGACGAGGCGCTGGCCCGGGTCCACGAGGGGCTGGCCGATACCGCGCCCATCGAACTGGCCAACGCCTGCGGGATGGGGACCTCCTCCTGCTTTAAGTGCCACAACGGCGAGCGTGCCGATGAGCCGGCGGAGAAGGACTGGCATAAGCAGCACTCGGAGGTGAATGACTCCTGCGTTGGCTGCCACCAGGGCAACGATCGGCTCATGGCGGAGAACATGGCCCACAAGGAATTGCTGGCCGATCCGCGAAAGCACGGCGACAAGGCCTGTGCCAGCTGCCACGACGATGGCGAGGACATCGACTCGCTGCTCGACGCCTACGCCGACTAGCTCGGTGCCCGCAGGAGAGATGGGGGAATAACCATGAAAACGATCAAGAGCATGCAATCCTTTCGCCGCACCGCAGTGGCGGTCCTGGTGGCCGGGGGCGTCGGTGCCGCCGGCACCGCCCAGGCCGGCCCCAGCTTCCAGCACGGGGACCAGGGCTTCCTGCAGCTGGACTACGCCCTGCAGATCTGGGCCCAGAACCGTGGCTACACCAGCGCCGACGACGACGGCGACACCATGGATACCTTCCTGCGCCGCAACCGGATCACCTTCCAGGGCCAGTTCAGCGACTACGTCGGCTTCTACGCCCAGCTGGAGGCCGGGAACGACAGCAAGGGGGGGAACAATGAGCGTTCCGTCTACTACCGGGACGCCTATCTGACCCTGGACTATTCGGACTCCCTGCGTTTCCTCGCGGGGCGCTTCAAGAACACCTTCTCCCGGGAGAATCTGGAGGCGTGCCTGGAGCCGCTGACCCTGGACCGGTCGGAGAACATCGCCTATACCCCCTTTGGCGGGACGCGGGATACCGGTCTGGCCATGTGGGGCAACCTGGCCGATGCCATGTTCCAGTACCGGCTCATGGTCTCCGATGGCCGCGAGGGGGAGGAGACCGTCTCCGACCAGCCGCGGGTCACCGCCCGGGCCCATGTCAGCCTTCTGGATCCCGAGTACAGCTACGGCTACCGCGGGACCTACACGGGTACCCAGAGCGTGCTGACCATCGGCGCGGCCTACGATCAGCAGGCCGATGTGGCCTACGGCGAGTATCCCACCCGGGAGGAGGCCAAGGACTACTCCGCGACTACCGTGGATGTATACTACGAGCAGCCCTTCGACTTCGGCACGGTCACCCTCTCCGGGGCGGTGATGGACTATACGGTGGACGACGCCTTCGAGGGGGATACTGACGATAGCCTTACCCCCTGGGCCGAGCGTGAGGGCAACTACGTCAAGGCCGGCTACATGCTTCCGGGCACCCTGGGCCTGGGCCGTCTCCAGCTCTTCGGACGCAGCGAGACGGTGGAGTACGGCGACGGGACCGGCCTCTCCGACCACGACTGGGCCAGCGCCGGGGCCAACTACTACATCGACGGCCAGCGGCTGAAGGTGACCCTGGAGCACGCCGAGGTGGAGTTCGACGAGGAGGATCCGGACGACCCGACCTATCAGGACTACGGCCAGACCACCGTGGGCCTGCAGATGCAGTTCTGACGGGATGATGGGGGACGGATCCCGTCCCCCAGGGAGGAGTGTTGCAACGATCGGACTCCGGTACTCCCTCCCGCCGCTCTTCGGGGCGGCGGGAGTGGCTCTTTCTCGGGGCGGCCCTGCTTGGCGGGGGCGCCCTTCTGGCGTGGTGGGTGCTGGGTGCCGCCGGGGGGATGACTGCCCCGGGGTGGCCGGCGCCCACGACGCTGGTGATCCTGGCGCTGGTGGCCCTGCTGGCGGCGGTGGTGGCCGTCCACCTGCGCTACCGCCGGGTGGTGGAACGCCTCCACGAGGGGATCCTCGCCGCCCAGGAGGGGACCCTGGAGCCCATCGCCGGCTCCGTCCCGCGCACGCCCGACCTGGCGCGGGTGGTGGAGGACTACAACGTCATGATGCGGGCGTTGCGGGCGATGTTCGCCACCGTGGAGGAGTGCCAGGCGCGGGTCCTCACCGAGCGCAACAAGATGAACGCGCTGCTGCAGAGCCTGCCCGGCGCCCTGCTCTCGGTGGACGACAACCTGCGCGTGACCGCCATCAACAGCGAGACGGAGAAGCTCTTCGGCCGCCCGGCGCGGGATCTGGAGGGGCACAACCTCTTCGAGATCCTGGATGTGGACGAGGGTGATCGGGAGGTCCTGCGAGACGCCTTCCTCTACAAGCGCGCGATCCACAACCAGGTCCTCCACGCCCGGGTGAACGACGCGGAGCGCTGGATCTCCCTGAACATGTCCTTCCTCACCGAGGAGGAGACGGGGATGGACGCCGTGCTCACCCTCCAGGACATGACCGACTACAAGAACCTCCAGGAGTCGGTCTACAACCGGGAGAAGCTGGTGGCCATGGGCCAGCTTGCCGCGGGAGTGGCCCACGAGCTCAATACCCCGCTGGGCAACATCCTCGGCTACTGCCAGCTCCTGGCGGAAGGCAGTAGCGACGCAGAGAAGCAGCGGCGCTACGCCGGCATCGTCGGCGAAGAGGCGCGGCGCTGCTCCCGCATCGTCTCCGACCTTCTCAACTACGCCCGCAAGGAGGAGTGCTATGCCGAGGGCTGTGACATCAATCAGCTCCTGCGGGAGCTGGTGGATACCTTCCGCAGCTGCCGCCTCAAGCGCCAGCCGGTGACGCTGGATCTGGAGCTCGCCGAGGAGGAACCCCGGGTCCACGGCGGCTGCGGCGAGCTGGACATCGTCTTCAGCAACCTCATCCTCAACGCCCTGCGGGTGCTCGACGGCGACGAGGGCGCGCGGATCCGGATCACCACCCGCGTCACCGCCAGCGGCGACGTGGTCGCGGCGGTGGAGGACAACGGCCCCGGCGTGTCGGCGGAGATCCGCGGTCAGATCTTCGACCCCTTCTTTACCACCAGCGACGTGGGCGACGGCAGCGGTCTGGGGCTGTCCATCAGCCAGGCGATGATCGGCCGCCGCGGTGGCAGCCTGCGCCTGGATACCGGCTATGATGACGGAGCGCGCTTCGTGGTGCGGCTGCAGGGAGAACGGCCATGAATCAGGTAAGCAGTCCGGTCGAGAACGACGAGATGACGGCGAACGAGGCAGAACAACAACGCGATACCATCCTCATCGCCGAGGATGACCCCAACATGCGGGAGCTGGTGGCCACCGTCCTCGAGGGGGTGGACGCCGAGGTGATACAGACCACCGATGCCCAGCAGGCGCTGGACCTGCTGGAGAGCCGGCCCATCTCGGTAGTCCTCACCGACCTGCGCATGCCGCGCATCGACGGGCTGGAGCTGCTGGACTTCGCCCGGCGGCGGGATCCCCACACCCAGGTGGTCCTCATCACCGGTTACGGGACGGTGGAATCGGCGGTGGATGCCCTCAAGGCCGGCGCCTTCGACTACATCCGCAAGCCCTTCGACAACACCGAACTCCTCCACACCGTGGAGCGCGCCCTGGAGCACCAGCGCCTGGCGCGGGAGAACCAGGAGCTGCGCCAGCAGGGCATCCAGTCCGAGGACGCCGGCCTCATCGGCCGCTCCTCGGCCATGGATGAGGTGGAGCGGCTTGTCCGGGCGGCGGCGGCCTACGACTGCGGCGTCCTCATCACCGGCGAGAGCGGCAGCGGCAAGGAGCTGGTGGCCCAGCGGATCCACCAGATCTCGCCGCGGTCGGAGGCGCCCTTCGTCGCCATGAACTGCGCGGCGGTGCCGGAGAACATCATCGAGAGCGAGCTCTTCGGCTACGTCCGCGGCGCCTTCACCGGGGCGGACCGCAACAAGCCAGGCCTGCTGGAGAAGGCGGAGGGCGGCACCCTCTTCCTGGACGAGATCAACAACAGCTCCCTGGCGCTCCAGGCCAAGCTCCTGCGGATCCTCCAGGACGGGACCTACTACCGCATCGGCGATACCGAGCCGCGGACCCTGGACGCCCGGGTGCTGGCGGCGAGCAACCGCGACCTGCCGGAGCTCATCGAGGCCGGGGAGTTCCGCCACGACCTCTACTACCGCCTGCGGGTGGTGGAGATCGCCCTGCCGCCACTGCGCGAGCGCCGGGACGACATCCCGCTACTGGCCAGCTACTTCCTGCACAAGCACGCCCGCCGCCTGGATCGGCAGGTCACCGGTATCGAGACCCGGGTGCTGGGCGCCCTCATGCGCCACGACTGGCCGGGCAACGTCCGGGAACTGGAGAATGTCATCCAGCGGATGATCATCTTCGGTCGCGGGGAGAAGCTCGATGCGGACGCCCTGCCGCCGGAGTTCAGTGGCGCCCCGGAGGGGCGCACCCGCGCCCTGGACTATATCCATCCCCAGAGCCTGGAGGAGCTCGAGGCGTGGTTCATCGACAAGACCCTGCGCGAGCAGGAGTGGGATCGCGGCATGAGCGCCGAGATCCTGGGCATCGACAAGTCCACCCTCTGGCGCAAGATGAAGCGCTACGGGATCACCGACAAGTGAGGCGATTGTCCCGCGCCCTGCCGCTGCTGGCCCTCCTGATGTCCCCCGCCCCGGCCCTCGCCGGGACGGGGCAGGCGCTGGAGGAGCGGGTGGAGTCCCTGGAGGAGCGGGTCCGGCAGCTGGAGCGAGCACTGCAACGCAGCGGGGTCGAACCCCCGCAGGCGGATGCCGGAGAGGCGGCCGATGAGAGCGGCCCCGGGGAAGTGCATGTCGATTACTGGCTGGGGGAGGCCACGCCCTTCGAGGGGGAAGCGCCGGCGCCTCGCTCCTCCGGGACCACGGCGTTGTCGGAGCGCTTCACGCTGGATCCGGAGGATTTCGACCTGCCGGATTCCGGCCTCTTCAGTCAGTGGCGCAATCCGGCGCGTTACCCGGTGGTCGCCGCGGCCCTCAGCGGCCGTCTGGTGACCGGCGAGGGGCGTCACGAACTGGTGGTCCGTCCGCAGCCGGTGGCGGAGGGCGGCGCCGGCCGCCGGACCCGGATGCGTATCGAGGTAGAGGTCGAGGGCGAGACCGTGCTGGATACCGGGCTTACCGACCGCCGGGCAGAGCACCGCGCGGTGCTGCCGGAAGGGGAGGGCGAGCGAACACTCACCATCCGGGTCTCGGCCCGCGGCGAAGGGGTCGGCCCCAGCCCCACCGGCTCGGCGGTCCTGCTGCGGCTGAAGCCGCCGGGGGCTGCGAATCCCCGGCCCCTGGCGGACTTCGTCGTCGCGCCCTGACCGCCCTTCAGCGCAGGCGCCGCCAGGACTGGCGGCCGATGCGGCCCGGTGGCCGCTCTTCCCGGATGGTCTCCACCTCGCCGGTGGTTCCGGCGGTGACCTTCACCTCCCCCGGGCCCTCCTCCCCCGTATCCAGGACCCGGGGAGTGGTGGGCATGCCCGAGCCGCTCTTGCGGCCACTGGCGGCGACCTCCTCGTCATCGCCGTCGCCTTCTGGGTCGTCGACCAGGTCGGACTCGTCCACGTTCCCGTCGCCAGTAATGTCGAAGGGGGTGCGCTCCAGCCGCGCCCCGCTGACGGCGTCCAGCTCCATGAGCCAGCCGGTGCCGCCGTAGCCGCAGGCGTCGCCGCTGGGGATGCGGGTGGTGAAGATCACCCGGCCGCCGCGTAGCACCGGCGCCTCCACCACGCGTTCCCCGGCGGTGGGCAGCTCCAGGTACCAGCCGTCGTGGTCGGCGCGCAGGCGCTCGTCGGTGGTCACGCGCACGTCGGTACCGTCGACCGTTCCCTCCCAGGTTACCTCCTGTTCCAGCAGGTCGTCGGGCGAGACCGTCCGCCCCTGGTCGAGGATGCCGTAGAAGGTCTGCCGGCCCTGGCCGATGGCATCGGCATCGTCGGGCTCCAGGTACTGGCCGGTGCCGAAGTAGACCATGACCCCGCGACCTCGGGGGTGGCGACCCGCCGCCGGGGCGCTGGTAATGGGGCGGGGCTCGCCGCCCTGACCGGTGGCGGTGAAGAGTGGGTCGCCCCCGTTGGCCACCCCCCACTGGCCGCGGCTGCCGCTGTCGACGTCGAACTTCCAGAGGTTGCCGCGCAGGTCGCCGGCGTAGACGGCGTCCACCACGCCGTTGCCGTCGAGGTCCACCGGCGTGGCGGTGGCCAGGCCGTTGGGGCTGGCGGCATCCCCGGCGCCGGTGTCCAGCCGGATGTAGTCGTCGGCGCTCCAGCCGTCGCGACCGGCGTCGATGGGGGCGATGAAGAGGCTGGCCCGGCCCTCGCCGACGTGGTCGTCGGCCTCGCTGTTGTTGTAGCCGTTGCCGAAGATCACCGCCCACTCGCCGTCGGCCATGCGGGCGATGGCGGGGCGGGAGAAGGTGTAGCCCAGCTCGGGGTCGTCGGCGTCGGTGAACTCCCAGACCACCTGGTCGCCCGCGCTGTCCTCGCTGGTGAAGGCGTCGGGGTCGGTGATGTCCAGGAGGTAGATCCCCTGGCCGCCGGCGCGGAGGCCGCCGGCGACGAAGGTCTTCCAGCCCCCCTGGCTCCAGGCGTCGGCCACCGTGGGGGTGCCGTCCACGTAGTAGCGGTGGTCGTAGTGGGGTCGGGCGAGGTCGCCCAGCCCCTCCAGGACGGGCGAGGGGGCGTAGGCAAAGCGCTCCTCGCCATCCTCGGCATCGAAGGCGTGGAGGAAGCCGTCGTTGGCGCCTGCCAGGATCAGGGGAGTGCGGTCGTCGTGGTCCTCGCGATAGTCGGCGTACCCGGATTCGTCGCCGTCGGGCCAGTGGATGCGGTCGTAGCCGGAGGCCGGGGCGCCGGAGTAGGCCGGGCCGGAGTGGACGATGTCCCCCAGGGGGTGGGGACGGTCGCGCCAGTCCCCGCCGTTTTGCTCCTCGGTGCTGCGGTCGCCGCGCAGCCAGTCCACCACGCCCTCCTTGCCGAGGGCGTTGCGGGTCGCCTCGTCCAGCTCTTCCCAGCGCAGGGGGGTGCCCTCCTCCCCGGCGATCATGGCGCGGTCCCCGGGGGAGGGGACCTCTTTGCTGGCCTCCCAGACCGGGTCCTCCGAGAGGGTCAGGTCATCCTCGTCCAGCTCGAAGGCGCGCAGGTCGCCGCTCCAGTCACCCCCGTGGAAGCGGGCCTGGTAGATCCGGCTCTCGTCGGAGACCTGGCCGATGTTGGCGGCCACCGGCGCAGCGGCGGCGGTGAGATCGCGGATGGAGGCCATGGCCTCGTCCAGGGCACGGGTGAGCTCCTCGGCGTTGTCGGCGAGGTAGTACTCGCCGCCGCCGTACTCGGCGGCCTGGTCCAGCAGGTCGAGGTCGACGGTGAAGCCCACCGTGAAGGTGCGCAACTCCTGGTGGCCGAAGGGGGGCTCGTCGAAGCCGGTGCCGGTGGCGTCGGTCCCCCCCTGGCGCAGGTCGGTCTCCCGGGCGAAGAGGGCGAAGTCGTCCAGGGCATCCCTGCCGTCGCCGTCGTCCTCCTTGCCGTCCTCATCCCAGTCGGGGAGGAGGCCGTCGGGGTCGTCCGGGTCGTTATCGGGCCAGGTGTCGTCCTGGGTGGGCTGCCCATCGCTTACGACGATGACGAAGCTGTTCTGGCAGCGGTACTCCACCGGCGATTGGTAGGCGGTCTCCTGAAAGAAACCGGACAGGCCCCGAAAATAGCGCGTGGTTTCGTAATAGGCCTCGGCGAGGGGAGTTCCGCCCACGGCGGTCGCCTCCTCGATGGCCTCAAGGACCGGTTCCTGGTCGGCATCACACTCGGCCTCCACCCGGCCTCCCTCGTTGCCGTCGAAGACCGTCAGGCCGAACCGGATATCGGGGTTGTCCTCCACCAGCTCCGTGGTTACCTCCCTGGCGATATCCATGCGGGTCACCTTGCCCTCGACGCATTCGCGGCCACCCCACGATGTGTCTTCCCATTGGTCGCATTCCTCCACGGTGGTCATGGAGCCGGAGTCGTCGAGCAGGATCATGACGTTGGGATCCACGCCGGCGGCCAGGGTCAGCGGCTCCGAGGCCAGATTCAGCGGGTCGGCCGCCGCCGGGCCGGCCACGAGGGCGAGCAGGGCGGCGAGGGCCGGGGAGAGTGGGCGAGCATCCATGCGCGGTTCCCTCCTCAATCGGTGAAGCGGCGGGCGTAGACCGCCTCAAGAATGACCCGCGTCCCCGGCCGATCGCCGGTGGCCCGGGCAATGACCCGGTAGAGGTCGCGTCCGTTGCGACCCTCCCGGCCGACGCCCAGGTCGTCGGGGACGAAGCCGAGATATTCCACGACGTAGTGGCCCCCGCCGGCTGCCGTTCCGTTGCCCTCCCACCAGGAGTCGTCGGTGACCCGCCAGTCGTTGCCGGGGCCGAGGGGGAGTTCTCCTCGCGGGTAGACGTCGTCGCAGCCATCGCCACTGCAGGTCGTCGGCCGCGTCATCCGGCCCCGACCCTCGGTCCACGCGTCCTCCAGGGCCGCCTCCGCGGTGGTCAGCGCCGCCTCCCGGTCACGCTGGCCGGCGGCCAGCAGCTGCTGGATGTCGGCCCCGCGGAAGCTGGCCAGGACCAGGGCCGCCAGCGCCATGAGCAGGGTCAGGGCCAGGATGAGGACGGCTCCGCGCTGGCGGTTCATGAATCCCCTCCCCGGTTGCGGAGCTGGAAGGTCATGCCCACCGGCTGGCGCTGGAGGCGATCGGCCGCGCCGGTCACGCCGACCCGATTGGCCGTTCCGGGGCCGAGCTCGACGGTGGGGCTGCGGGCGGGTCGGCGCAGGCGCTGGCCCCCGGAGAGCAGCAGGTCGACGCGGACGGTCATCACGTCCTCGAAGTCGCCGACCTGGTCGGCGGGCCGGTAGCGGTTCGGGGCCCCGTCGCCGTCGGTGTCCTCGCCGTAGAAGAGCTGCAGGGTCTCCACGCCGCGGGCGATCCGGGTGATGTCGCCATCGACCCAGCGCTGGAGGGTCGGCACGCCGTTGGATAGCCCCACGAACCAGGCCACCGTGGAGACCCGCTGGACCCGGGCGCCCTGGTCGGTGAAGTGGTCGCGCCCATCATCGGCGTCCGGGCCGCCCCAGGTGGCGGGGGCGTTGCCGCTACTGTCGTGGACGAGGGCGTGTTCGGCGCCGCTGTTCACCGACTGGATATCGGTCACGGTGAAGACCCGGGCCCGGCTGCAGTCGGTGACCACGGCCGTCCGGTCCTGGCAGATCTCGTCGCTGCAGCCGTCATCCAGGGCGGCGGCGGGTTCGACAAAGATGCGGTCACGGCTCTTCTCCCGGCTCAGCGGCAGGATCGGCCCGCGCCCCCGGCGCAGGACCAGGACGTCGGAGCCGGCGAGGATCTGACCCTGGAGGGCAGCGGGCAGGGTGGGGGACCAGTTGGCGGCCGCGCTGTCCCGATCCAGCGTGTCGCCGGGGCCGGTCCCGGCGGCCTCGTGGCCGGTGACGGCCGTGGCGAAATCGGTCCGGAAGGTGCTCCCGCTGCTGACCACGTCCAGCTGCTCGAGCCGGGAGACGCTGGCGCAGCCGAGATGGCCGGCGGCCAGGAGGTCGCGCCCCAGCCGCTCCAGGGCGAAGCGGGCGCCGCCCTGGATCTGCTCGTGGCTCTGCTGGAGACGGCTGCTGTCGTGGGTGCCCTGGACCAGACCACCGACACCGGCGAGCAGGATGGCGCCCACGGCCAGGGCGATCATGAGTTCCACCAGGGTAAAGCCGCGGCTCATGGCGTTACCCTCAGGGAGACGCAGGTGGTCGGTTCGCAGTCGTCCGCGCTGCTGGCGCTACCCCACCCGATCCGCAGGGTGTAGGTATCGCCGCTGCGGCTGCTGTCGACCCAGGCGGAGGGCAGCCGGTCACGGGCGTGCTGGCGCCAGGCGGCGAGGTCGAAGTCCGCCAGCTGGCTCGGGGTGCAGGCACCGCCCACGCAGTCGGGGTCGTTGCCGGTGCCGTCGCCCGCGTAGTCGCCGCTGGCGGCGGCCTCCGGGTTGGCGCGGATGCGCTCGGCCAGGTCGCGGGCGAGCAGTGTCGCCAGGGTCTGGTGGTAGGTGGTGTTCTGGTAGCGGGCGGAGTCGGCCTGCAGGCCGACGAGGCCGACCACGCCGATCCCGAGGATGGCGATGGCGACCATCACCTCCACGAGGGTGTAGCCGGGTGGGTGCGCGGGGCTGGGCATGTGGACGTCATCCATGACGCAGGGCCTTCCTTGCTGGAAAAGTGACACAGGGTGCTCGCCGGATCAATGCGCGACGATGGCGGAGACGGCCCCGACCCCCCTAGAATGGAGCCCATGACGCAACCGGCTCCCTCCTCCCCGGATTCCGGCGACGACTGCCTGGTCGTCGGCGGCGGCCTCATCGGCATGCTCACCGCCCGCGAGCTGGCCCGGGAGGGCTGGCGCGTGCGGATCCTGGAGCGCGGCGAGGCGGGGGCGGAGTCCTCCTGGGCCGGCGGCGGTATCCTTTCGCCCCTCTATCCCTGGCGCGCCCCGGAGCCGGTGACGCGACTGGCCATCTGGAGCCAGCGCCACTACCGCGCCCTGGCGGAGCAGCTGCATGCCGAATCGGGAATCGACCCGGAGTGGTACGACACCGGCATGCTGCTGCTGGACAGCGGTGAGGGGAACCGCGCCCGCTACTGGGGCCGGGACCACGGGGTGCGCGTGGAGCTGCCCGATGCCGAGCGCGTGGCGGAGCTGGAGCCCGCCCTGGGGGCACGGCCGAGGGATGCCGTCTGGATGCCGGAGGTGGCCAACATCCGCAATCCCCGCCTGGTCCGAGCCCTGCGCGGGAGCCTGGCGCATCTGGGGGTGCCCCTCCACGAACAGACGCCGGTTACCGGCTGGCTCCGGAGCGAGGGGCGCATCGAGGGGGTGGAGACCGAGCGGGGCCGCTTCGAGGCCGGCTGTGTCATCCTCGCCGGCGGGGCCTGGAGCGGGGATCTCCTGGCCGGGACCGGTATCGGCGCCGAGATACGGCCGGTGCGCGGGCAGATGGTCGTATTCCGGATGTCCCCCGGCCGGGTGCGGCGCGTCCTCCTGCGTCACGATCACTACATCATCCCGCGCCGGGATGGCCATGTGCTTGCCGGCAGCACCCTGGAGGAGGCCGGCTTCGACAAGACCACCACCGAGGAGGCCGGGCGGCAGCTGGTGCGCATGGCCACGGACCTCGTCCCGGCCCTGGGCAACGCCCCCGTGGAACGCCACTGGGCCGGTCTGCGGCCGGGGTCGCCGGAGGGGGTGCCACTCATCGGTCCCCACCCGGAGCTTGCCGGGCTCTATCTCAATACCGGCCACTACCGCAACGGCGTGGTCATGGGGCCGGCCTCGGCGCGCCTGCTCACCGACCTCCTCATGGGCTGGCCCACGCGCCTTGAGCCGACGGCCTACCGGCCCACCGCCGCCGGGGAGCGCAAGGACTGAGAATTGGACTTAGTCCACCTGCTTGCCTATAATACCTTGTGACGGATTGCTACCAGCGGTAACACACTATGCTAAACCGGGCCGAAGTCATTCATCGCCTCCAGGAACTGGGCATCAATCCCACGCAGCAGCGGGTGAGCATCGCCGCCTGTATGCTCTCCCAGCCGCAGCACCTGGCCGCCGACCAGGTGCTCGCCATGGCGCGGGCAGAGGGGGCCAACGTCTCCAAGGCCACGGTCTACAACACCCTGGCGCTGTTCGCGCGCAAGGGGCTCATCCGGGAGGTCATCGTCGACCCGTCGCGGGTCTTCTACGACTCCAATACCGACCCCCACCACCACATCTACAACGTGGATACCGGGGCCCTGGAGGATGTCGACGTCGGCGAATTCCCGGTCCCGAAGATGCCCCACCTCCCCGAGGGCACGGTGGCCGAGGGCGTGGACGTGGTCATCCGCGTGCGCAACAGCGCCTGAGGGCGGTTGGACGGCGCGCTCCGCTTCGCTATACTTCCCCGCTTCGCCGGAGTAGCTCAGTCGGTAGAGCAACCGATTCGTAATCGGTAGGTCGGAAGTTCAAGTCTTCTCTCCGGCACCATACAAATCAGTGGCTTACGGTATCCGCCGAAAAGCCCCGATCCCGCCGAGTCACAAGATAGTCACAACAGCGAGTCTGCGTTTCCCAGGAGAGACGAGAAGGATCATGGGAGCGCAGGCTGCCTTCCTGTGGGCGTTGAGAATGCCGTCCCAGTAGGGGCTCGCACGGGCTGCGCCAAGAGCTTGAAGGTATGCGTCCTAAATCCATGATTCTGGCCCTCCTGCTGGCCGTCCTCCTTGGCCCTATAGGGTTGATCTATGCGACTCCGGTGGGCGGGGTCATCCTCCTGCTGGTCACGATCTTCGGCTGGCCGACGCTCGTTGCACCGGTAGTCGCCTGGATCCTCTCCATCATCATCGCGCCCATCGCCGTGATCCGGCATAACGACTGGGCCCCCAAAACGCCGCCGCAATGACGGCCCACGATCCGGGTATCGCCTGGTACGACCGCAATGCCGCCGGGTTGGCCGAGCAGTACGAGGGCGCGGACTTCCCGGCGGTACACGGCTGGCTGTTCCCCCTTCTGGATGGTCTGGACGATGGACCGGTCCTGGATATCGGGGCCGGCTCCGGGCGCGATGCGGCCTGGTTCGCGGCGCGTGGCCATACCGTGGTGGCGGTGGAGCCGGCGGCAGGGCTGCGCGCACAGGCGCGGGAGCGTCATCCCGAACCATCCATCGAGTGGCTGGATGATCGGCTGCCTGATTTGGAGGCGGTGCAGGCGAGTGGGCGGACCTTCTCCCTGATCCTCCTGTCGGCGGTCTGGATGCACGTCCCGCCGGCGGATCGGGAGCGTGCCTTCAAGACCCTGATCTCCCTGCTGCGGCCGGGCGGGCTGCTGGCGGTGACATTGCGGCTCGGGGAGCCGGATACCGAGCGGGGATGGCGGAGGTCTCAGCAGAGGAATTGACGGCCTACGCGAGCGCGTATGGGCTGGAGGTCGCCCACCACGGCGTGAGTGCCGACGCCCTGGGCCGTCCGGAGGTGAGCTGGGGCGAGGTCGCGCTGCGCAAGCCGGGCTAGCCCTTCAGGCGGAAGGTCACCCCCATGGGTGCCGAGCCCTCGTGGGAGAGGTACTCCACGGTCCCCAGATACCGGAAGGGGGCCGACCGGCCGTCGGGGCCGAGCTTTTGGTCGCGGACGAAGAGGTGGATCTTCGTTCCGCGCTGGGCCTGTTCGACGATCTCCCGGCCGCGTTTGCTCTCGGGGGTCGTCTGGTTCTGGCTCTGCCAGTGGAAGGTCTGTTCGTCGATGAAGTAGTCGAGGTAGCGGTGCTCGTCCTGCTTGCCCTGCTTGTTCAGGGTGACCAGCAGGATGTGGGTGCGGTCGGGGAGGACGACGTGGCCGCTGTTCCAGGTGCCCTGGTTGAAGGTGGCGCCGAATAGCGCCGGGATCTCCTCGCGCTGGAATGTCTCCCCCTTGGCCAGCTCCAGGGGATCCAGGACCGCCTTGAGCCGCGCAAAGGTCCGGATGGACTCGTCGGCTTCCAGGTCCTCGTAGTCCGGATTCCGGGCCTTGAGGACGTAGCGCCCATCCGAGGTCTTGGTGATCCCGCGCAGGAGGTACTGGGTGTCGCCGGCCTCGTCCTGGCGTTCCAGGGCCATGGTCTCGCCGGTGATGGAGCCGGCGGAGGTCTGCGTGACCCACTCCAGCAGGAGGTAGTCGCCATCCCGGATGGGGTGCTTGCCCCCGTTCATGGAATCGCCGCTGGCCCGGGCGACGAAGTGTCGGTCCGGGTCCAGTCGCCCGTGGCCCGAGGGGACCGCGATCCGCTCTTCGTCTTCGGCGCGACTGGTGCGGAAGTGGCCGCAGGCGATGCCCAGATCGGGGTAGTAGGGGACCTCGGTCCGGTCTTCCTGGCTCGGGAAGGGGATGACCTGCCCGGCACCGGCGGCGGGCGCCTGCGAAAGCGGATAGCGGGCCAGCCGGTAGTCCACCAGCTCCTGCACCATATCCGTGAAGGTCTCCGCCTCCACCCCATCACCCAGTGAGAAGGTCGGGTGGAATCGACCCTCCTCGACCACGAACCAGCGCTGCGCGTCCGCCCCTTTGTCGGCCTTGGTCCAGAAGTGGATGGGGTTCTTCCGCCAGTAGGCTCCGAGGCTCTCGCCATCCAGCGTCTGGGCATCCTGAAGGTCCGCGGGGAGATCGGCGAGGAGGGAGGGCCGACGGCGGAGGACCGCGGCCGAGCCGGCTGTCAGGGCCTCCAGGGTGGGTGGGTGGCGGAACCCGTCGAGCTCCAGGAGGGCCTCCAGCAAGACCATCTTGAAGGACTTGGTCATGGCCGTGGTTTCCACTTCCCGGAGGAAGTCCCCGTGGGCGGCCACACATTGGGCCTCCGCTTCGGCCAGCTCTCCCCACCCGTCGAGGAAGGCCCACCAGTGGCCGCCTTCCTTGCGCAGTTTGGACATGCTCAATCCGGCCCGGTAGGCCTCGGCCGCCGTGGGGCGTCGACCCAGGCCGGCCTTGAGGTTCTCGTATTCCTCGCCGGGGTTGCCGGGGATCAGGCTCTCGAGGAATTCGATAAAGCGCAGGTCGTAATTGGCGAAGCAGCCCGGCGGCAGTTCCAGAGAGTCGAAGCGGACCTGCTCCGCGAATTCCCGCAGCCCCTTTCCGGTGTTGGAGGCCTGGAAGAGCGCCTGGGGTCGGTTCAGGAAGGCCCGGTGGTTGCCGATGAAGTCCAGGACGACCAGGTGTGCCTTACCGGGAGCCCGACGCAGACCCCGACCGAGCTGCTGGAGGAAGAGGACCGGCGACTCGGTAGGGCGGAGCATGAGGATGGTGTCGACGGCGGGGATGTCGACCCCCTCGCTGAAGAGGTCCACGGAGAAGACGACTTGAATCGTGCCCTCGGTCAGGCGCTCGATGGCCTCGTCCCGGGTGGTCTCGGAGGTGCCGTGGACGGAGCGGGCCGCGATCCCGGCGCGCTGGAACTGGTCGGCCATGAAGTCGGCGTGGCGCCGGGAGGCACAGAAGGCCAGCGTTCGCTCGCCCCCCTTGGCCTGCCATTCCCGGAGGTTGTGGCGAGCCCGGCCGCGGGTGGCCAGCTGGTTCTCCAGCGCCGTCTCCTCGAAGCGGCGGTCCCGCCACGGGATGGCCTGGTAGTCCACTTCCTCATCCAGGATCCCGTAGTAGTGGAAGGGGCAGAGCAGCTCTTCCCGGATCCCGGTGAAGAGGTCCGCGGTGTAGACCAGGTTGTCGTCACACAGCGAGAGGATGTTGGCCTGGTCGGCGCGCTCCGGGGTGGCCGTCAGCCCGAGCAGGAAACGCGGCCGGAAGTGCTGAAGCAGCCGCCGGTAGGTCCCGGCGGCCGCGTGGTGGAATTCGTCCACCACGATGTATTCGAAGGCCTCGGGGTCGAAATGGTCCAGGTGGTGTTCCTGGTGGAGGGTCTGGACCGAGGCGAAGAGCATGTCGGCCTCGGTCTCCCGCTGGGTCCCCCGGTAGCCGCCGACGTGGGCCTGCGGGAAGACCCGCTGGAAGGTGGTCTCGGCCTGGAAGAGGATCTCCTCCCGATGGGCGATGAAGAGCACCCGACTGGCGCCGGCCTGGGCGGCATCAAAAGCGGCCAGGAAGGTCTTGCCCAGGCCCGTGGCCATGACGACCAGGCCCCGGGAGTGGCCGGAGTCCCGGGTCTCGGCGAGCGCTGATAGCGCCTCGTGCTGGGTCGGCGTAGGATCCGGTGGTGGGCGTTCCGGGTCATCGCTTCCGGGAGCGA
>JBKGYA010000012.1:0-24117 GCA_046546335.1 Thiohalospira sp.
GTGGTTCCCGCAGGGCGTCCGCGAGGCCTTTTCGGGGCAAGTACGCGGACGCCCTGGAGGCCCCCGGTTGCCACTGGCCCCGTTTTGGCCACACACGGTACAATGGATCGCTTGGGAGGGGCGCGGTTTTTCAACCGGGACAGGTGCTCTCCAATCAGAGCGAGACGCAGGGACGGAGCCGGGAAGGGGAGGTCGGGCGACGGTGGCGCTCCTGCGCGAGCGGCTTGTGAACACCATCTAGAAAATGCCGAAGGCCCACCGTGATAGGGCCCGGAATCACGCTTGGACAGGACGACAAGAGGGGGGGTAATGGCCGAATTATCCGCACTGGAACAGGAGGTGGGGCAGCTCATCATCGATTCGCTGGGGCTGGAAGAGCTCACGGTGGCGGATATCGAGCCGGAGGCGCCGCTCTTTGGTGAGGGCCTGGGTCTCGATTCCATCGATGCGCTGGAGCTGGCCCTGGCCATCTCCCGGGGGTACGGGGTCCAGATCCGTTCCGATGATGGCAACAATGCCGAGATCTTCGCCTCGCTTCGGGCCCTGAGCGGCTACATCGATCAGCATCGCACGACCTGAGCCGGCGGTCTCGTGGCGGGATTACTGGTTCTGCTCCTCTACCTCATCGCCGTCCATTACGGCGTCTGGACCGGGGAGTGGCGGCCGGCGATGGTGCTGCTTCTGGCCCTGCCCCTGATGGCGGCACTGGAGGCGGGGCGGCGAGGGTACCTCCCGGCGGCAGCGCTGTGGTCGACCATCGCCGTGCTCGTCGCGGTGGGCCAGTATCGGGGGCTGGGGGAGTATCTGGTACACCTCCCGCCGCTGGCGATCCCCGCGGGGCTCGCCGTGGCCTTTGCGGTCAGCCTCGGCCCGGGACAGACCCCCCTGGTCACCCGGATCGCGACCCGGATGGACGGGGACCTGGGTGAGCGGGAACGGCGGTACACCCGGGGGGCCACGCTTGCCTGGGCGGCCTTCCTCGGCCTGATGGCCGTGGCTACGCTGGCCCTCAGCCTCTTCGCGCCCCCTGCGATCTGGTCGCTGTTCGCCAATTTCCTGAATTACCTCCTGATCGGGGCCTTCATGCTGGCGGAGCTCCTCCTGCGCGGCCATCTGCTCCCCGGGCGGCGAGAGGGCGTTCTCCCCTTCCTGCGCCGGATGGGCCGGCTCGATCGTCAGCGCGTTCTCCGGGGGGACTGATCCGTGGCGGCGCACCCATTGCTCGCGCATCCGCGGGATGCCCGGCTCATCGATGGCGATGAGCCGGTAACCCGGGAGGTGTACCTGGCGCAGCTACGGGCGGTGGCCCGCGCCCTGCCCGGGGAGGGCCCCCTGATCAACCTCTGCGAGGGTCGCCATGCCTTCCTGCTCGCCTTCGGGGCGGCCCTGTTACAGGGACGGCCGACGCTGCTGCCGCCGAATCGGAGTCCGGAGACGGTGGCGGCGGTCGCCGCTGAATGGGGGGCTGGCCAGCGCGTCGACGACGATGCGCTTCAGGCGCTGCTCGGTGAGGCGGTCGAGGGAGGCGGCGAGGGGGTTCCCCGGGTGGAGGCCGACCGGATCGCCGCCGTCGTCTTCACCTCGGGGACGACCGGGGCGCCACAGCCGAACTACAAGCGCTGGGGACAACTGCTGGAAGGGGCGCGCCGGGCGGAGGCAGGACTGGAGCTGCCGGCGGACTGCGGCCTGGTGGCAACCGTCCCGCCCCAGCACATGTTCGGCCTGGAGATGTCGGTCATGCTGCCGCTGGCCACGGGTCGGCGGGTCCTGCCGGAGCGCCCCTTCTTTCCCGGGGATATCGCGGCGGCCCTGGCGCGGATCGAGGGCCCCCGGGTCCTGTTCACGACGCCGCTCCATCTGCGGGCCTGTCTGCGCGAGGAGGGGGTCCGGTGGCCGGCCATCCACCGGATCGTCGTCTCCACCGCCCCGCTCTCGGCGGAACTGGCCGCGGAGGCGGAGCGTCGTACGGGGAGCCCGGTGATCGAGATCTACGGCAGTAGCGAGACCGGGGCCATGGCGACGCGGGCCACGGCCCATACCGAGGAGTGGCGGTGTCTCGATGGCCTCTCGCTGCGGGAGGAGGAGGGGGTGGTCCGGGTCGGCGGCGGCCATGTCCCCGAGCCGGTTACCCTGAATGATGCGGTGGAGCTGTGCTCACCGACCACCTTTCGCCTGCTGGGGCGAGGGGAGGACCTCGTGGACGTGGCGGGCAAGCGGGCCTCCCTCGGGGGACTGGGCGAGATCCTGCGGGGGATCGACGGGGTCGAGGACGGGGTCTTCCTGCAGCCATCGGGGGCGGAAGGCGAGGCCGCCCGCCTCATTGCGCTGGTGGTCGCCCCCGGGGTGGGAGAGGAGGCCATCCGACGGGAACTCCGTCGGTGGGTCGACCCGGTCTTTCTGCCGCGCCCGCTCTACAAGGTCGAGAGCCTGCCGCGGAACGAGCTGGGGAAACTCCCCCGGCAGGCGTTGCAGGAGCTGATGGACCGCATGGGGGAGAGGTGATGGACAGCTACCAGCGCCGCGTGACCATCGACGGCGATCATCCGGCCCTGCCGGGGCATTTCCCGGACCATCCGGTCGTCCCGGGGGTCGTGATCCTGGACGAGGTGGTCGCCTCCCTCGCGGAGGCGGGGTTCGAGGGGGAGCCGGCGGGACTGAACGGGGTGAAGTTCCTGCGTCCCCTCTTCCCCGGTGAGGCCATGACCGTCGAGCTCGTCGCCGGAGAGCCCGGGCAGGTCGCGTTCACCTGCACGGCCCGGGGCGGCGAGACCATCGCCCAGGGGCGGTTGCAACTGCGGGGGGGAGCGTGAAACCGGCCCCCTGGAAGCGGCAGCGGGAGCGCGGCTCGGCCTTCGCCAAGCGGGTGATCCTCTGGATCGCCCTGCACATGGGTCGTCGCCCGGCGCGCCTTCTGCTCTATCCCATCTCCTTCTATTTCCTGCTGATGGCCCCCGTCTCCCGCCGCGCCTCGCGGGCCTTCCTGGCCCGGACCCTGCCCCGTTCCCCCTCATGGCTGGACGTGTGGCGTCACCTCCATACCTTCGCCGCGACCATCCTCGATCGCGTCTTCCTGCTCAGTGGCCGGGAGCGGCTCCTGGATGTTCGCATCCACGGGACGGAGGCGGTGGAGGCGTACCTCCAGCGCGGCGAGGGCGCCATCCTCCTGGGGGCCCATTTCGGAAGCTTCGAGGTGCTGCGGGCGCTGGGGATCGCCCGCTACGCGGCCCCGGTCCATATCCTCATGGATCAGGGCCACAACGAGACGATCACCCGCTATCTGGAGGCGCTCAACCCCGAGGTGGCGCGGCGGGTCATCCCCCTGCGGGGCCCCATGGCCATCCTGCGGGTCAAGGAGGTCCTGGAGGAGAACGGCCTGGTCGGCATGCTCGGGGATCGGGTCGAGGATGGCCATGACGGGGTCGCCTGCGATTTCCTGGGCGGGACCGCCCGCCTGCCGGCGGGGCCGCTCCGGCTGGCCTCCCGGCTGCAGACGCCGGTAATCCTCTTCTTCGGGGTCTACCGCGGGGGAAGACGGTACGATATCCATTTCGAGCACTTCGCCGACTATCGGGATGCCGAGGTTGCGGCCGAGGCGCGCACCTCCCCGGAGGTGGAGGTCCAGCGCTACGCGGATCGCCTGGCGGCGTACGTGCGAGCCCACCCCTACAACTGGTTCAATTTCTATGAATTCTGGGATCAAGAAGATACTCGTTAGCCTCTCGCTGGCGGTCACGATGGTGCCCGCCAGTGCCGAGGAAATGGGGCTGTCGGACCTCATGGAACGGCTCGGAGAGGTGGATTCGGTGGAGAAGACCTACGAGGAGACCAAGCATGTGGACATGCTGGAGGAGCCCCTGGTCCGCACGGGCGTGATCGACTATCGGCGGCCGGATTACCTGCGCAAGGAGAGTGACGGGGAGCCCCGGGAGCTGGTCGAACTGGTGGGCGAGCAGCTCCGCGTGGTCTCGCCCCGCGGAGAGCGCGAGATGCGGGTGGATGAGGATCCCCGGGTACGGGGAGTCATCGCCTCCATCCGCGCGACCCTGGCAGGGGATGCCGGGACCCTGAAGGAGCATTTCCGGGTCGAGCTGTCCGGGGAGGTGGCGGACTGGCGCCTGCATCTCTCGCCCCGCACCGACGCGATGGAAGAGGTCATCGATTCCATTACCATCGAGGGGGAGGAGGCCGCCATTCGCGAGTTCCTCGTCCATGAGGCCAACGGGGACCGCAGTCGCATGGTCATCCCGGCCCCCTGAGTACCATGATTCCGTCTCGTCTGGCTCTACCCCTCGCCTGGCTGGCCGGGATGGCGATCCTGGTCCTCGGTCTCCTCGGGGACCTGGCCGTCGATCACGACCTCGCCGCGTTCCTCCCGCAGAAGGCCGACCAGCAGGGTGAACTCGTGGCCGACCTCCGCGAGGGGGAGGCCGGCCGGGCTACCCTCGTCGTGCTCTCCGGCGCGGCTCCCGAGCGGCTTGGCGAGGCCAGCCGGGAACTCCACCGCCGCCTCGCCGATGGGGCCCCGGTCGCCGACGTCCACAATGGCAGTGGCGACCGGTCCGAGGGGGCGGCGGAGCGGCTCTTCCAGTGGCGCTATCAGCTCAGCCCCCGGGTCGATTCCGAGCGCTTCACCGCCCCGGTTCTGCGCTCCGCCCTGGAGGAGCGGCTGGCGGAGCTGCGCTCGCCCCTCTCGGCGATACCCAAGGAGTGGATCCGCAAGGACCCCACCGGGGAGATCCAGGAGGTCCTGTCACAGTGGCGACAGGGGGTCGGGGCGCAGCGGCAGCACGGGGTCTGGTTCAGCGGCGACGGCGAGCATGCCCTCCTGGTCGTCGAGGGCAGTGCCCCCCTGACGGATCTCGCCGGGCAGCGAGCCGTCCGGGAGGCCGTGGATCGGGCCGCGGCCGAGCTGGAGGAGGTGGAGGTGCAGCTCTTCGGGCCCGGCGTTCTGGCCCTGGAGACCGCGGACCGGATCCGGGCCGAGACGACTGCCTTCTCGATCCTCGCCTCCCTGGGGGTCGCGCTGGTGCTGCTGGCGGCCTATCGCACCGCCTGGCCGCTGCTCATCGCGGTGGTCCCGGTGGCCACCGCCCTGGTGGTCGGCTCCAGCGCGGTGGCCCTCCTCTTCGGGGGGATCCACGGGATCACGCTGGCCTTCGGCATCACCCTCGTGGGGGTGACCCTCGACTACCCCCTCCATCTCTTCAGCCATCTCAAGGGGCGGGAGGTGGTGCCGGTCGTCCGGCGACTCTGGCCCACGCTCCGGCTGAGTGCCCTGAGCACGGCCATCGGTTACGGCCTCCTGGCTACCACGGACCTGACGGGCCTCGCCCAGCTGGGGGTCTTTACCTTTACCGGGGTCCTGGCGGCCGCAGCGACGACGCGGTGGCTGCTTCCCGCCTTCCTGCCCCGGGAGGCGGGGCTGGAACCCCGGCGGCTCCCCGGCCGGCTGGCGGTGCTACCGGCATGGCTCCCCCCCGTCGTGGCGGGGGTGGTGCTCATCGGGGCGATGGCCTTCGGCGGGGAGCCCTGGGAGACGGAGCCCGCCGCCCTGAGCCCGGTCTCGCCGCAGGAGGTGGCGGAGGTCCGCCGGTGGCAGGCGGAGCTGGGGGTGCCGGAGTCCGGGAGCGCCCTGTTCGTCAGCGGCGACTCCCTCCAGGGGGTCCTGCGCCGGGCCGAGGTGCTGCGCCCCGCCCTGGAGGGGCTTCGGTCGGAGGGCCATCTTCGCGGCTTCGACCTGCTGACGGATCGTCTCCCCAGCGCCCGGACCCAGCTGGAACGGTTGGCGGCCCTGCCCGAACCGGAGGAGGCGCGCCGGGCGCTGGAGACCGCCGCGGCCGACCTCCCCTTTCGGCGGGATTCCTTTAACCCCTTCCTGGAGGAACTCGAGGCGCATCGGGGCGGGGAGCCGCTGGGGCCCGGGGAGATCACCGGCACTGCCCTGGAGGCCCGCGTCGCCCCCTTTCTGGACCGCGAGGGAGACGGCGGGCATCGCCTCCTGATTCCCCTCAAGGGGCTGGCCGATCGCGGGGCCGTTGCCGAGTGGGCCGGGGAGCAGGAGGCGGTCCGGTTCATCGACCTCCGCACCGAGAGCAGTCGGGCGATGACCCACTACCGCGACGAGGCGCTGGAACGGCTCGCCCTGGGGGTCGGTGCCATCGCCCTGGTGCTCGCAGTGGGGCTCGGCTCCTTCCGCCGCGCGTTGCGGCGACTCATCCCCGTGGTTTCGGCCCTGGTGACCACGGCGGCGGCCCTGGTCATCTTCCGGGAGTCCCTGTCCCTGTTCCACCTGATGGGCCTGGCCCTGGCGGGCGGCATCGTCATGGACTACGCGCTGTTCCGTCAGCGGGGCGAGGCGCCCGGGGCCACTCGCCACGCCCTGCTGGTCTGCAGTATTTCGACCATCGGGGTTTTTGGTATCCTCTCGGCCTCTGCCATGCCGGTACTCCAGGCGATCGGCCTTACGGTCGCCCTCGGCGTGGCCTCGGGCCTGGTCTTTACCCTGTTCACGGTCATCGCTCCGGGGACATCGGAAGAGGACGGCCCCTAGGCAAGACAAGGCTGATGGATGGCGCATGGGACAGGATGATCGCCTGGTTTTCTCCGCATCGACCCAGGTCAGCGCCCTGGGCGCGGGCCGGGAGGCGGCGCGGCGGGCACTGCGATCCGGGGTGAGCGGTCTGCGACCGTGGGAGAGCGAGACCGATCCGCTGCCCACCTGGGTCGGCTGGGTCGACGGGCTGGAGGCGCCCCTGACCGGCTCCCTGGCTCCCTTCGATTGCCGGAACAACCGCCTCGCCCTGGCGACCCTGGAGAGCGACGGTTTCCTCGACGAGGCACGGCAGGCCGTGCAGCGGTACGGGACGGGACGTATCGGCGTCTTCGTCGGGACGAGTACCTCGGGGATCCTCAGCACCGAGCAGGCCTACCGCCAGCGCGACCCGGAGACCGGGGCGCTGCCCCCCCTGGATTACTGCCATACGCACAACCTCTATGCCACGGCGGATCTGGTCCGGACCGTGCTGGGGCTGGAGGGGCCGGCCATGGTGGTCTCCACCGCCTGCTCCTCCAGTGCCAAGGTCTTTGCGGTGGCCCAGCGCCACCTGGATGCCGGCCTGTGTGATGCGGCCATCGTCGGCGGGGTGGACAGCTTCTGCCTGAGTACCTTCTACGGCTTCCACTCCCTGGGCCTGGTCTCCGCGCGGCCCTGCCGGCCCTGGGATCGGGAACGGGACGGGATCAACCTCGGTGAGGCGGGGGGCTTCGTGCTCCTGGAGCGGGCTGCGCGGGCGAATGGCGGCGTGGCCCTGCTGGGCTACGGCGAGAGCAGCGATGCCCACCACATGTCCACGCCCCATCCCGAGGGTCGCGGGGCCGGGATCGCCATGCGCCGGGCGCTGGCCTCCGCCGGGATGGAGGCGAGGGAGGTCGATTACCTCAATCTCCACGGCACGGCCACCGTCAGTAACGACCAGGCCGAGGACCGGGCGGTGACCGACGTCTTCGGTCCCGGCATGACCGCCAGCTCCACCAAGGGCTGGACCGGCCACACCCTCGGGGGCGCCGGCATCATCGAGGCCCTCTTCTGCCAGATCGCCCTGGAGGACGGCTACGTGCCGGCGACCCTGAACACCGAACACCTCGACCCCGGACTCCACAGCGGCATCGTCCGCGAAGGGCGGGAGCAGCCGCTGCGACGGGTCATGAGTAATTCCTTCGGCTTCGGCGGCAGCAATTGCAGCCTGATCCTCGGGGGCCAGCCGTGATGCGCCCGGGGATCGCCGGGATCGGGCTGGTGGCCCCCGGGTTGCCCTCCTGGGAGGCGGCGCGGGAGGTGCTTGCCGGCCGGCAGGAGTACGCGCCCGCGCCCCTGGAGCGGTTCGTCCCGGGGGTCCTTCCGGCGAACGAGCGCCGCCGCACGACCCCGCCCATCAAGCTGGCCCTCCAGGTGGCGGAGGAGGCGGTGGGCGGCGTGACGCCGGAGGCGGCCGAGCTGGCATCGGTCTTCGCCTCCTCCGACGGCGATCTGGTCGTGGTGGACCGGATCTGTTCGGCGCTCGCCCAGCCCGACCGGCCGGTATCGCCCACCGATTTCCACAACTCGGTGCACAATGCCCCGGCCGGGTACTGGGGGATCGCCGCCGGGGCCACGGAGCCCTCCACCAGTATCAGTGCCCGGGAGGACACCTTCGCCGCCGGCCTGCTCGAGGCGGCGACCCAGGTCATGGCGAGCGGTGCCCCGGTCCTGCTGGTTGCCTATGACCATCCGGCCCCGGGACCGCTGGCGGAACGGCCGCCGGTACGCGCCCCCTTCGGGGTGAGCCTGGTACTCACGCCGGATACCGGGGCGGCTCGTCTGCGACTGGTCCCGGGGGCTACCGACGAGGTGACCCCGATGGAGGAGGCCTCCCTGGAGGCGCTGCGCCGGAGCAGCCCGGCCGCCCGCTCCCTGCCCCTCCTGGCCGGTGTGGCCGCCGGGACCGCCGTGGATGTGCGGCTGCGCCACCCGGGGCCGGGCCGGCTGCAAGTGGAGTATCGGCCATGACCCTGGACCGCGAGGCACTGGCCGAGCTGATCCCGCACGCCGGCGACATGTGTCTGCTGGACGAGGTGGTGGCGTGGGATGGCGACCGGATCCGGTGCCGGACCCGGAGCCATCTGCTTGCCGACCACCCCCTGCGGCGGGAGGGCCGGCTCCGTTCCCTGCACGCCGTGGAGTACGGGGCCCAGGCGATGGCGATCCACGGGGGGCTGCTGGCCCGGGATCAGGGGGATGAGGTCGGCGGCGCGGCCTATCTGGCGGCCGTTCGGGACCTGCGGCTCGAGCGGGACGACCTGGACGCCGTCGCCGAACCGCTGGAGGTGGAGGCCGAACGGCTGCTGGCGGGCGGAGGGAACATGATGTACGGCTTTACCGTCCGGTATCCGGATGGTCGGACCGTCGCCACCGGACGGGCCATGGTGATGGCCCCGGAGGAGATCGAATGAGGCGGGCCCTGGTAACCGGCGGCAGCGGGGATATCGGTAGCGCCATCTGCCATCGGCTGGGTGCAGACGGCTTCCACGTCATCGTCCACGGGAGCAGTCGTCCCGAACGGAGCGAGGCGGTGGCGGAGGCCATCCGGCAGGCCGGGGGGAGCGCCGAGAGCGTGGTCTTCGACCTCACCGATACCGGGGCCACGGAGGAGGCCGTCGCCGGCCTGCTGGAGGAAGGGCCGGTGCAGGTGCTGGTGAACAATGCCGGCCGGCACGACGATGCGCCCCTGGCCGGGATGTCGCGCGCCCAGTGGGATGCGGCCATCACGGTCTCCCTGGACGGTTTCTTCAACGTCACCCAGCCCCTGCTGCTGCCCATGCTCCGGACCCGCTGGGGCCGGGTGATCAACATCTCCTCCGTGGCGGGGGTCATCGGTAATCGCGGTCAGGCGAACTATGCGGCGGCCAAGTCGGGGATCCACGGGGCGACCCGGTCCCTCGCCCAGGAGGTCGGTTCCCGGGGGGTCACGGTCAACGCGGTGGCCCCCGGGGTCATCGAGGGGAGCATGACCGACGAGGCCTTCGATGCCGACCGGATCCGGCAGATGGTCCCCATGCAGCGCGCCGGCTCCACCGAAGAGGTGGCTGCGGTGGTGGCCTTCCTGGCCTCCGAGGAGGCGAGCTACGTCTCGGGCCAGGTCATCGGCGTGAACGGGGCAATGGCGTGAATCGCGGCGCCCGGACGGCGGCCGTGATCCCGGCCTTCAACGAGGCCCGGACCATTCGGGAGGTGGTACAGCGGACCCGGGAACAGCTCGAGGAGGTCATCGTCGTCGATGATGCCTCCTCCGACGGGACGCTCGACCAGCTTCGGGACCTCCCCGTGACCGTGCTTGGCAACGAGGCCAACCGCGGCAAGGGGGCGAGCCTCTGGCGGGGCATGGAGGTGGCCCGGGAGCGGGGGGCATCGGCCATCGTGACCCTGGACGGCGATGCCCAGCACCGGCCCGAGGCGATCCCGGATCTCCTGGCCGCGGCCGCGGAGCGGCCCGATGCGATCATCATCGCCGCCCGTCTGCTCCACCGCGAGTCGGCCCCTCGGGCGCGGCCCTTCGCCAACCGCTTTGCCGACTTCTGGATCAGCTGGGCGGCGGGCCGGCCCATCCGGGACACCCAGTCGGGGTTCCGGCTCTATCCGGCCTCCCTCCTGCCGTGTGTCGCCCTGCCGCTGGGGCGGGGCCGGGGCTTCGTCTTCGAGAGCGAGATCCTCATCGAGGCCTCGCGGCGGGGCTTTCCCGTCTACAGCGTGCCCACCGCCATGATCCACCTCGCCGATGCCCGTCCCAGCCATTTCCGTCCGGTGGTGGACATCGCCCGGATCGTGCGCATGGTGGCCTGGAAGCTGCTCGTGCGCGGTCTGGACCCGCCGGGGCTGGTCCGCTCCCTCCGCCGGCCGGAGGTCGTGGGCGAGCCCGGCCCTCCCTAGAGATCCTCCTCGCTCAGCCGCCGGGAACCGTGGATGAAGCCGTGGTAGGCGGGGCTCTCCAGTCGGCTCACGGAGAACAGGAAGTGGCTGGTCTGCCGACTCTGTATCGCTGATCGTTCCCCGAACAGGTGGACACCGGCCAGATCCAGGCGGCTGCGGTCGGTGCGCAGGGCGATGGCCCCGCGAATGTCGGTGCCCGTGGCCACGACCTCCGAACCGATGGCCGTCATGGCGGTGTCGGCGCTGTCGACCCGGCTGTCGCGCACCTCGACGGTGGATTCGTAGAGGTGGAGCCCTCCCAGGCGGGCCCCGGTGATGGTGACGTCCTCGCACTGGTGCAGGGTGATCCGCCGATAGTCCCCGGAGAAGGTCCGCCCGCTCTCGTTCCGGCATTTCCCCACGGGGGCATCCGCCAGCTCGCCGGCCTCCGCCGCGGGTGGCGGGCCCGCCTCTTCCCCCTCTTGCGAGGCGGAGCCCCGGAGGTGGCGGCGGACCTGGGTGAGGAAACGGTCCGTCGCCTCGCGCTGAACGGCGTGGCCGGCACCCGGGATGAGCCGGAGGTGCGCCCGGGCCAGACGTCCCGCCAGGAGTTGCGAGGTCCGCCGGGGGACTGCCCGGTCATCGGTACCGATGAGGACCAGTGCGGGGCGCTGGATGGTGGCGATGGCGTTGCTGAAATCCTCTTCCGAGAGGGCCATGGCGGAGATGGCGGACGGCTCTCCACGGAGCATGGTGGAGCGGCCGGGCTGGTCGGTGGCGAGTGCCGGCGGGGAGAAGGGCAGCCGGTCCAGCTCTTCCAGGACCTTGCCGGTCATGGATTCGGCGAAGCGGCGGGCATCCCGACTGTCGGTCAACCGGCCCAGCCATGAACCGGCCTGGTGCTTGCTCAGGGCCAGCGGATGGAGGACCCCGGCGGTACTGGCCAGGACGATGCGGCGGAGCCCTTCCGGTTGTCGACCGGCGAGGCGGAGCGTGACGGCGCTGCCCATGGAGTGGCCCACGACGTGGTAGGGCTTGTCCCCCAGTCGTTCCCGGATGAGGAATTCCACGACGTCGGCGTAGTTCGTCGGGGAGTAGTCGTGGTTGCCCTTCCCCGAGTTGCCGAAGCCCGGCAGATCCAGGGCGAGGACGTGGAAGTCCTCGGCCAGCGCCGGGATGATGGCCGGCCAGTCGGTCTCCACGGAGCCGTTGACGCCGTGGATCAGGACCACCGCCTCCCCGGCCCCGCGATTGGCCTCGGTATAGCAGAGTCGCTCCCCGAAGACCGGCTCGGTGAGGCACTCATCGGCAGCCACCGCCGACTCGTTCTCGCCCTGCGCCATCCCGACGGCCGGGAGCAGGGTCAGGAGGAGCAGGCCGAGGGTCCGGAGGGGGGGGAGCGAGCGGGACATGGCACCAGTATGGCCGCGCAGGCTGGTGCTGTCATCGCTGGCGGGTGGCGTCCCAGGGTGGCCGCCTTTTGGCTGGCCGGCACTGGCAGTGTCCGCGGGTCCTTTTCGATTACTCGGACGCCCCGGTGTGCCGGGCCCGAGGCTCGGACCGGTGAAAACCCTTGTGATACCATTGCCGTTTATCATTGGAAGCGATCGGGAAGACCCTTGAGCAGGAAGCGGATCCTCGTCGTCCATTATTCGCAGACGGGCCAGCTCGATGCCGTGGTGCACTCTCTGGTCGCCCCCCTGGAAGCGGCCGGCCACGAGCTCCATTACGAGAATCTGCGGCCCGTGGAGCCCTATCCCTTCCCGTGGGGCTTCTTCCGCTTCCTGGACGTCTTCCCGGAGTCGGTCTATCTCGATCCGCCGGAGCTGGAGCCCTTCGGCTTCGACCCGACGGACTCCTTCGACCTGGTGATACTGGGCTACCAGGTCTGGTTCCTCGCCCCCTCGCTGCCGGTCACCGGCTTTCTGCAATCGCAGGCCGGTCGGGCCGTCCTGGCCGGGACGCCGGTGGTCACCGTGGCGGTCTGCCGCAACATGTGGGTCATGGCCCAGGAGAAGGTGAAGGCGCTGCTGGATGCCGCCGGTGCCCGTCTCATCGACCACGTGGCGCTGGTGGACCCCGGCCCCAGTCTGGCGACCTTCATTACCACGCCGCGCTGGATGCTCACCGGCAAGCGCGGCAGCCCGGGGGGCTGGTTGCCGCCGGCCGGGATCAGTCGGGAGCAGATCCACGACTCGGCCCGCTTCGGGCGGGCGCTGGTGGACGCCCTGGCGCGGGATGGGGAACGGGGCCCCGGCCCGCTCCTCCACGGCCTGCGGGCGGTGGAGGTCGACCCCGCGCTGGTGGCCAGTGAACGGGCCGGGGAGCGCAGCTTCCGGATCTGGGGGCGGCTGGTCCGCGCCGCGGGGCGGCAGGGCCAGCTCCGTCGCCGGCCGATCCTGGCGCTCTACGTGGTCTTCCTGGTGACCCTGATCCTCGTGGTGGTCCCCCCGAGCCTGCTCCTGCGCCGGCTGCTGCAGCCCCTGGCGCGGGAGCGCCTGGCGGCACGGCGCCGTCTCCTGGAGCAGCCCTCCGGATCGGGGAGCGAGCGCATGGGGGCGTATCTCCCGTGAGCCAGCCGGTCTATATCACCCGCATCGCCGGCTTCCTGCCCAATGAGCCGGTGAGCAGCGAGGCCATGGAGCAGGTGCTGGGGCAGGCAGGGGACCGACCCTCCCGGGCCCGGCGCCTGGTCCTGCGCAACAACGGGATCCGCTGGCGGCACTACGTCATCGATCCGGAGACCGGCCGGACCACCCACAACAATGCCCAGCTCACCGCCGAGGCGGTGCGGAGGCTGGCCGGGGAGGGCTTCTCGCTGGCGGAGCTGGACTGTCTCTGCTGCGGTACCAGCTCTCCGGATCAGCTCCAGCCGGGCCATGCCGTCATGGTGCACGGCGAGCTGGGCAATCCGGCCTGCGAGGTGGCCAGCCTCTCCGGCATCTGCGTCTCCGGTGTCTCCGCCATGCGTTATGCGTGGCTCGCCATCCGGGCCGGGGAGGCCCGCCGGGCGGTGGCCACCGGATCCGAAGTGGCCTCGACCTACATGCGGGGGCGCTTCTTCGGCCCCGAGAGCCAGGCGCTGGCCGAGGAACTGGAAGCCCGCCCGGAACTGGGGTTCGAGAAGGATTTCCTGCGCTGGATGCTGTCCGACGGGGCCGGTGCGGTCCTGCTGGAATCGCGTCCGCGGATGGACGGCCCCTCCCTGGAGGTGGAGTGGATCGAACAGGCCTCCTGGGCCCACGAACTCGAGGCGTGCATGTACGGGGGGGCCGAGAAGAATGCGGACGGCTCCCTCACCGGCTGGCGCGAGGTCGAGGACCCGCGGGGGTGGCTGGAGCGCTCGGTCTTCGCCGTCAAGCAGGACGTGCGCCTGCTGGACCGTTACGTGGTCGAGGCGACGGTGGAGTGGACCCTGCCGGCGATCCTGGAACGCCGCGGGCTGAGCGTGGAGCAGGTCGACCGCTTCCTGCCCCACATGTCGTCCGAGTACTTCCGCGGGAAGCTGGCCGAGGCCCTGGAGCGGATCGGTTTCCCCATCCCCCAGGAGCGCTGGTTCACCAATCTCGAGCGCGTCGGCAATGTCGGCTCCGCCTCCATCTTCCTCATGCTCGATGAGCTCTGGCGGGAGGGCCGGCTCGAGGAGGGTGAGCGGCTGCTCTGCTTCATCCCCGAGAGCGGGCGGTTTTCGTCGGCCTTCATGGCCCTGAGGGTGGTGCGGAATGGAGCGTGACGGGGTCCCCCAGGAGGGCAACGAGACCCTCGCCGGTGAACGCAAGGGCGTCTATGCCCGGGACGAGGAGGGGCGGTACGTCCTGGTGCCCTCCCGCGGCTGGAGCGTGGAGGAGCTGGTCACGCAGGAGGCCGTGGAGTGGTTCCGCGAGCAGGCGGAGGCGGCGCTGGAGCGGGCCCGTGCCGGTCGCAGTTCGCCGCTGGAGTACCACATGTATGCCCGACGCATGGACCCGACCACCCTGGCGCAGGTCACCGGCTTTGCGAGGTGGCGCGTACGCCGCCACCTGCGGCCGCGCCCCTTCCGGCGGCTGAGTCCGCGCAAGCGTCAGCGCTATGCCCGTGCCCTGGGGCTCGCGCCGGAGGTGCTCTCACAACTTCCCGGCGAGGGGGAGTGATGGACGCCCGCGATATCGAACTCCCCTACGAGCATCGCCATGCCGCCCACTGCGAGAGCGGGGTGGTCTCCGGGCTGTTGCGGCACCACGGTGTGCCGATCTCCGAGCCCATGGCCTTCGGCCTGGGGGCGGCCCTGGTCTTCGCCCACCTGCCGTGGCCGAAGGTGGGCGGCTTCCCCCTCACCTCCTATCGCATGCCCCCTGGCACCATCGTCCGCGGCGTGGCGCGGCGCCTGGGGATCCGTATGGTCATGCAGCGGTATCGGCGGCCGGAGGAGGGGCGACGCGCCCTCGACGACCGCCTGGCCGCCGGACAGGTCGTCGGCGCCCAGACCTCGGTCTTCTGGCTGCCCTACTTCCCGCCGGACATGCGCTTCCACTTCAACGCCCACAACCTGGTGGTCTATGGTCGGGGAGATGGGTTCTACCGCATCAGCGATCCGGTCTTCGAGCAGACCGTGACGGCGGACGTGGAGGCCTTTACCCAGGCCCGCTTCGTGCGCGGGGTCTTCGCGCCCCGCGGCCTGCTCTACTGGCCGGAGGGCCCCTTCCCCGAGGCCATCCCGGCCCGCGCCATCCGCCGCTCCATCCGGGCGACCATGCACCGGATGCTGCACGCACCGCTGCCCTTCATCGGGGTGGCGGGGATCCGGACCCTGGCGCGCCGGATCCGCCGACTGCGCAAGGCGGATCCCCGATATGCGCGGCTCTTCGTCCATCAGGTCATCCGCATGCAGGAGGAGATCGGGACCGGCGGGGGCGGCTTCCGCTTCATGTATGCCTCCTTTCTCCAGGAGGCGGCGGGACAGCTCCAGCGGTCCGATCTGGACGAGGCGGCCGAGATGATGACCGCCGCGGGCGATCAGTGGCGGGAGTTCGCGCTCCTCGGCGCCCGGCTGGGCCGGGAGGGGGCCAGCGCCGATTATGCGGCGCTGGCCGGGACGCTGGAGGCGTGCGCCCGGCATGAGGAGGAGGCCTTTCGCCACCTGCGAAGGGTCTGAGGTGGGGGCGAATCGCCCCGTGAACGGTACAGAGGCAAGGAAGAAGAAGAACATGAAAGAACTCTTTCCACCCCGGGATATCTCCGCCTACGACGCCATCTCCGAGGCCCAGCGCCTCGCCTTTGCGCCCCTGGTCTTCCAGGCGGTTCGGAGCCTGCGCGACCTCGGCGTGCTGGAGGCGCTGGAGGCCGCCGGCAAGGAGGGGACCACCCTGCCCGCTCTGGAAGCCTCCCTGGAACTCGGGAGCTACGGGGTCCGGACCCTGGTGGAGAGCGGGGTCAGCTGCGGGGTCGTGGATGCCCTGGAGGACGGCCACTTCGCCCTGTCCAAGGTCGGCTACTTCATCCTCCACGACCCCATGACCCGCATCAACATGGACTATACCCACGACGTCTGCTATCAGGCCGCCTTCGACCTCAAGGAGTCCATCGCCACCGAGAAGCCGGTGGGCCTGCGGGTCTTCGGGGAGGAGTGGGAGACCGTCTACCAGGCCCTGACCCACCTGCCGGAACAGGTCCGCAAGAGCTGGTACCGCTTCGACCACTACTACTCCGACGCCGCCTATCCCGAGGCGCTGGAGTACGTCCTGGAGGGAGGACCGGCCAGCCTGGTCGACATCGGGGCCAATGTCGGCAAGTTCTCCCTCCTGGCGGTACGGCGTTCGCCGGAGCTGCGGGTCACCATGGTCGACCTGCCGGAGCAGCTGGAGGAGGCCTGTGCCAACGTGGCCGAGGCCGGCTTCGAGGATCGGGTGGATGGCGTCGGCATGGACGTCCTGCAGCCGGACTCGGCGCTGCCGCCGGGGCGGGATCGGTACTGGATGAGCCAGCTGCTCTCCTGTTTCGGGCGGCAGGAGGTGGTGGGCTTCCTCGCCCGGGTGGCGGAGGCGATGTCGGAAGATTCCGTGGCCTGCATCCTGGAGACCTGCTGGGACCGCCAGCGCCATCCCGCCTCGGCCTACTCCCTGGTCAATACCTCGCTCTATTTCACCTGCGTCGCCAGCGGCAACTCCCGGATGTACTCCGCCGAGGAGCTGGAGGCCTGCTTCGCCGAGGCGGGGCTGGAGCCGGTGCGCACCACCGACGATATCGGCATCTGCCACACCCTGTTCGAGTGCCGCAAGGCGCGCTAGGCGGGCAGGGTGCGCAGCTTGATGACCACGTAGCGGCCGCGCGTGTCGCGGTCGACGTGGAGCAGCCCGGCCGGGTGCCCGCGGTTCGACTCGATGAACCGGGCGATCCCCCAGGCCGTGATGCTGCCGAGGTAGCCGAACCCCTCCCGATAGGGGTAGCGCGGCGGTTCCCCCAGCCGGTGGGCGATCCCGGCCTCTTCGCCGGCCGCCAGGGAGGCGCCGGTGGCAAGCCGGAAGCCGGCATCGCCGACCCCGTCCGTCTCCAGGAAGGCATCCAGCCCCCGGCGGTCCTCGAACCAGTAGGGCCCGTCGACCTCGGCGAGGGCGGGCCCCGGGCCATCCCCCAGGAGGAGCCAGCTGCTGCCTTCCGCAAGCGCCGCCCCCGGGGGGAGGCCGAGGCGGCGGCGGTGCTCCTCCAGGGGCCATGCGCACTCGTCGACGCATCCCACCAGCGCCGCGCTGGCGCTCCCGGCGGCCAGGTCCAGGCCGGCCAGATCGAGGACCGCCTCGAAGGGCAGGCGATCCCGGGAGGCCGCCAGGTTGATGCCGCTGAGTCCCAGGCCCCGCGCGACGTTGAACCCGGTCATGTTGGTGGAGACATTGATGAAGGAGACGGGCATCGGTGGCGTCCCGTTCTCATGGAGGTCGCGCACCATGGAGACCGTATCCGCGATGTTCCCCTCGGCGGAGCCGACATAGACCGCCGTCTGCGGGTCCAGGGGTGACGGGAGCGCGGCGGTACACCGCTGGGCGCCGATGATGCCCAGTCGGGAGAGGCGGTTGAGCCGGCGGATCCGCTGACGCGTGGCCGTATGCATCAGGGGTTCGAGAACGGTGGGGGGCTCGGTGGCCGCCAGTGCCAGGGCCGCCGCCGCCCGGATCGGGATAGGCGCCCTCATCGCGAATCCTCGCGCCGATTGTGGGCGCCAGCGGCGGGGACTTCCAGCACCAGGCTGGTATTGTTGCCGCCGAAACCGAAGAAGTTGGCCATCACGGTGCCCCCGCCGAAGGGGCCGGGCTCGCGCGCCGGTGGGGCGGGGAGCGTGGCCAGCGGCTGGTGGAGCCCCGCCGTGGCGGGGAGCCAGCCCGCTTCCAGGCAGGCCAGCAGGGCCGGGATCTCGATGGCACCACAGGCCCCCAGGGTGTGGCCGAACCAGCCCTTGAGTGCCGTTATGGCCGGGCTTCCGTCCGTGAAGAGGGCGGCGAGGGCCTCGGCCTCGGCGATGTCGTTGCTGGGCGTGGCGGTGGCGTGTGCCTTGATCAGGTCGATCGCCCCGACCCCGCACCCGGCATCCTCCAGCGCCGCGACCATGACCGCCCGGATCGCCTCCGGTGAGGAGGTCGTGGGGCTCGAGGTATCGCAGGCCTGCGCGCCGCCCCGCAACCGGAAGTGCCGACCGTCCTCGCCATCCGGTGCCCGGCCGAGGAGGATGGCCCCGGCCCCCTCGCCGAGGATGGTGCCGTCCCGCCCCTCATCGAAGGGGCGGAGCTGGTCCCCGGCGAGGAGCATGAGGCTCTCGAAGCCGGCCAGGGAGAGGGTGTTGTAGCCCTCGCAGCCCACCACCAGGACCTGCTCCGCCCGACCGGCCAGGAGGAGGCGCCGGGCGTAGAGGAGGGCATTGGCGCTGGAGGTGCAGGCGGTGTTGAACAGCGTCTCGCCGCCGCCGATACCGAGCCGCTTGCCCAGGTCGTGGGCGAGCAGGGCGAAGCCGGAGCGCTCCAGGGGGTAGGGTCGTTCCCCGCGGGCGAGGCCTTCGGCGTAGTGGGCCTCGGAGGCGGGCAGCTCCAGCGAGGAGCTGCCGAGCAGCAGGGGGGTGTGCGCGCGCTCATCCGCCGTCAGGCCGGCGGCGCTCAGCGCCTCCTCGGCGGCCCGGGCGGCCTGGGTATAGAGGCGTTCACCGGCGGGCGTCGGGTCCTCCCCGACCCGGAAGAAGGGGAGCGCTCGCTGGATCGCCGGCACGCGGACGACTTCGGGTTCGGGCGGGGAGGTCGCCAGGGTCCGTCGAGTGGCATCAACGCCCGTACCGGCGGCGCTGACCAGGCCGTGACCGAGGATCGCCACGGCAGTGTCGGGGTCGGCCGCGCGAGTCACGACTGCCGCTGGATGTAGTCGACCAGGATCGCCACGCTGGAGAAGGCCTGTCGTAGCTCCTTGCTGTCGGTCAAACGGATGCCGAAGCGTTTCTGCAGGGCCATGGAGAGCTGGAGCGCGTCGATGGAGTCGAGTTGCAGACGGGTCTGGCTGCCGAAGAGCGGCTCGTCGTCATCGATGCTCTCCGGCTCCACGGCCTTGTCGCACTCGGTGACGACCATGGCCTTGAGTTCCTGTTTCAGCGCTTCCGGGTCCTGGGTAGCCATCATGCCGTGGGGGTCTGTAGTTGTCCGCGCCGGAGGCGCAACGCCGCCAGCATCAGGGCCATTGTACCAAACAGGATCAGACCGGCGGCCTCGGGCAGCGGGGCGGTCCAGTCTCCCCCGCGGAGGAAGATGTCCAGGAAGCCCTCCAGGCCCCACGCCATGGGCGAGATCAGCCCCAGGTCCTGCATGAAGGGGGGCATGACGAAGCGGGGCACCATGATCCCGCCCAGGGCGCCGAGGATGATGTTGGCGATGCCGCCGTAGGTGGTGGCCTGGATGTGGGTACGGGCGAAGGTGGTGATCAGCAGGGCGAACCCCAATGCCGCGATGCTGGTGGCCACGGAGATGATCGCCAGACCGGCGAGGGAGGAGGGCGCGGCCAGGGCATCGCCGCCCAGGGCCGGGACGGCGAACATGCCCACCAGGACCATGAGGACCATCTGCAGCTGATTGATCCCGAAGTAGGGGACGACCTTGGATACCAGCATCAGCCGGGCCGGTACCCCCAGGGAGGCCAGGCGCAGGAGGGTGCCCTGCTGACGCTCCACCAGGAAGGTCGTCGACAGCGGGATGACGACGAAGAACATGGCAAAGACCAGCCAGGCGGGGACGCTCTGCTGGACCGCGGAGGGGATCAACGCCTCCTCGCCGGCGGGGGAGGCGAAGGAGACCTCCAGGTTGCCGGCGGGGAAGAGCCCCTCCGACTCCATGGGGTCCCCCTCCGGAGCGAAGCTCAGCCGCTCCAGGAGCCGATCGGCGCGCAGGGAGCGGATGGCCGTCTCCAGGACCATGCGAAAGAGCAGGCGGAGCTGCGGGTCCGTCCCGGGGGCGATGGACAGTTCCACCAGGTCGGGCAGGGGATCGCGGGCCTTGCCCTCCTCCAGCCGTTCGGCAAAGTCCGGGGGGATGATCACCCCGAACTTGAACTCGTCCCCGGAGATGGCCGCGACCATGTCTTCGGGATCGGTATCGGTCATGAGCCGGGGCCGGAAGCCGTCCATCCCTTCCAGCCGCCGTTGCAGGGCCCGGGAGGCGTCGCTCTCGGACTGGTCGATCACGGGATAGGGGATCTCGATGCCGCGCTGGTCGTTGACCTCGTCCCGCAGGGCCAGGGACATGATCAGGATGAACAGCGCCGGCATCACGAAGAGCACCAGCAGGCCGTGTCGATCCCGGCCGAGGAGGGCGAACTCCTTGAGGATGAGGGCCAGCGCACGCGGATTCATGCGCTCCCCTCGGTCTCGGTGCGCGGCGCCGTGGCGGCGAGATAGAGCGCCTCCAGGTCCTCGTGGCCGTATTCCAGGGCGTCGATGGTCAGTCCCTCGCGCCGGGTCAGCGCCAGCAGGCGATTCAGGGTCGCGTCCACGTCGGTGGCCGGGATCTCGAGGTGGCCGTCATCGGCGACCCCGGCGCCGAGCTCCGCGGCCAGCTGCCCCGATCGCGCCCGGTCGGGCCGCGGTGCGAGGCGGACCCGCAGGCAATGGTCGGCGCTCTCGGCCAGGAGGGCCTCCAGCGGCCCCTGGAGCGCGATGCGGCCGCGATCGAGGATGGCGACCCGGTCGCAGAGCGCCTGAACCTCGTCCATGTAGTGCGAGGTATGGATGACCGTCATCCCCCGGTGGTTCAGGGCCGCGATGCTCTCGAGAATGGAATGGCGCGCATGGGGGTCCAGGCCCACGGTGGGCTCGTCCAGGAAGAGGATGGTCGGTTCGTTCAGGAGGCCGATGGCCAGGTTGAGACGGCGCTGGTAGCCGCCGGAGAGGGTCTCGGCCCGCTGGTCCAGGTGGGCCTCCAGGTCGGTGGCGCGAACCGCCTCCGCGATGCGTCCGGCTCGCAGCTGGCGGGGGACCCCGGCCGCGGCGGCGAAGAAGGCGAGGTTCTGGTGGACGCTCAGCACGGGATAGAAGGCCAGCCCCTGGGGGACCAGGCTGAAGGGGGGGCGTCGGCTCCCCTCCCCGGCCTCGCCGAAGCGGATGCTCCCCCCGTCGGGCCGGTCCAGGCCCACCAGCAGGGAGAGCAGGGTCGTCTTCCCGGCCCCGTTGGGCCCGAGGAGGCCGAAGAGGGAGCCGGACGGAATGGAGAGGCTCACTTCCTCCAGTGCAGGTCGGACCTGACCGGCATACCATCTGGAGAGGTTCTCGATCTCGATCAAGGGTGCCGGATCCCGTGGTGGAGGTGGGGTTCGTCACAGGCGCGGGATGATACCGCCTGATACGGGGCCGGCCAAGCTGAAGGGGCCGCCCCGGGACGGGGCGGCCGCCGGGGGAGCTACTTGATGATCTCCTCCACCTCGCCGTCACTGAAGACGACGACGTTGGTGGCGAAGCGGTTCACCCAGTAGCGCCAGCGATTGACGTCGAGATCCGGCGTCTCGTGGGCCGGCGGATAACCGCGGGCGAGGACGACCGCGTCCTTGCTCATGCCCGGCTCCAACTGACCCTCGCGGATGTTGTCCACCTCCTCTTCGGAGAACTCGTCGAGGTCCACGGTCTCCCGGGCGAAGGTGCGGTCGAAGAGCTCACGCATGTCGGCCTGGGTGTACTTCGGGACGTTGACGAGCTGGAAGGTCTGGTCGCCCAGCTCGGGCACCCGGAAGGAGATCGTATCCCCGCTGATCTCCTCGATACGCGCCTTCGAATTGACCGGAATGAAGGTACCGCGCTGGTAGTTGGTGGCGATGATCTCCACCCCCTCGTCGGCCCACATGCCGACCTGCGTGTGGTAGGTGTCCTCCTCGGAGATGTCCGAGGCGAATTCCGGCGGGGCGCTGGCGCAGCCGGCCAGCACCATGGTGAAGGCCATCAGGGCCAGGCTCAGGAAGAGGCTCCGTAAGCGGGTGGTCTGGTGCATACCCTTGCTCCTTATTCTTGCTCGGTTCACAGCCTTGGGACGGCTGAATGGAAAGCATAGCGCAAGCCGGCCGTGGGCGGGAATGCCCCTCCCCTGGAAGGGGGGTATGTCCTGTCAGATCCTGTCCGCCCTGGATCTGAAGGGTCTATGGATCCTCTTCCCCCTCGGCTCCGGAAGTGGGGGCGATCACCTGGACACGGACCCACAGCCCCGTGGAGTCGGGGAAGCAGAGCCGCCCCTCGGCGTCCACCATCTTCCAGTAGGAGATCACCGTGCCCGGGGTGGGCGGGGCGACGAAGTCGGCGGTGACCTCCACGGTCTCCCCCGGCTCGGTGTCAGGGACCGGGACCTCCTCGGTCACCGGCTGCAGCGGCGGCGCCACGCGCAGGCTCTCCCCTTCGCGGGTGAACACCTCCAGGGTCTCGTCCATGCAGCGCATGCGCCGGCCCGACCAGGGGACGGTCCCCACGTTCTGGATTGACCAGATCTTGCGCAACGGCTCGTTGATCAGTACTGGTGTGTTGTCCGCGTAGGAAACATCGCGGACGAAGCTGCTCCGGTCGCCCGCCAGCGGGGATGCATCCTCCGCTGGCGCCTCGGCGAAGAGGTAGCGCAACAACAACAAGGGGTGGACCTCCAGCGCCGCCGCCACTGCTGCCACGGTATGCAGGCTCGGATACTGCTTCCGCATGCCCCAGAGCTCGTAGAGGGTCTGGCGGCCGATGCCGGCGCGGCGACAGACCTCGGTGAGGCTCAGATTCAGCGTCCGGCTTTGCTGGCGGATGAACTCCTCCAGCAGGGTGCTCTCGCTTTCGGCCATGCTCGTCGGTCCCTGTCGTCGGCCCGGTGGGGTCGGAGAGGCGGCGGATGTCCCCCCGATGAAACCTGCCGGCTTACAACAGAAACGAGGGGGGAGAATGCCGTCTCCAGTGAGGGGTATTGTACTTTTTCTGCCCATCTTTGCGGAAATCAGTGTCAGTCAGGCTGCCGATCCGGCTACCCTCGAACCGCTCGAGGTTACCGTGGCCCCGCCCGAGGAGCTCTCGGTACCCGGCTCCCGCCCGGATACCGTGTCGGGCGCGGCCCTGCAGCGTCCCGGTGTCGACCGCCTGGAGGAGGCCCTGCATACCGTCCCGGGGGCCACGGCGGATACCGCCCATGGGGGGCTTTCCACGGCCATCCGCCGGCGCGGCTTCCAGGTGACCCGCACCCGCTACGGCGCCCTGCCGGATATCCAGCGGCTCTATGTCCGCGACCCGGCCACCGTGCGCGCCGTCCACCTGGAGGCCGGCCCCTCGGCCCTGCTGGACGGGGTCACCGAGCCCGGCGGCGTGATCCGCTACGAGCCGGTGCAGCCGCGCTTCCGGCGCCACAGCGAGGTCCGGCTGGAGGGCGGCAGCCATCGCCACCGGCGGCTGGTGGTGGATCACACCGGCCCCCTGGGTGACGAGGTCGCCGCGCGCGCCACCCTGGCCGCCCGGGATGGCCGCACCGACCCCGGCGACTTCACCACCCGCCGCATCCACGGCCGGGTGGCCGCCACCTGGCGCTATCGCCGCGGCGCCCGCCTGCGGATCGCCCACGAGCGCCAGGAGAACCGCCGGCCCTACCTCTTCGGGACCGTCATGCCGGCGGACGGGATCCGATACGGCCGCGTCTACGCCGACCCCCGCCAGCACGCCGACCGCGACTACGACCGCACCGCCGTGCACTGGTCCGCCCGGGTGGCCGAGGGTCTGACCCTGCGCGCCGATGCCGCCCGCGCCAACGTGGATCGCGACGAGCTCCTCGCCGGCTTCGGCTGGCTGGAGGACGACGAGACCGTGGCCGGCTACTACACCGACTACCGCGACCGCGCCCGGCAGACCGACTACCGCCTCCAGGCGCGGCTGGAGAGGGAGGCCGGCGGCTGGCAGCACCGCAGCAGCCTAGGGCTCACCCGCCACCAGCGCCGCCACCGTTTTACCGGGGAGCAGGGCTGGGGGAATGACGATCCGGACTTGGCGAGCTACAACCCGGACTACTTCTTCGAGGTCGCCGACCCCGATTTCGAACGCGTGGACCTGGAGGAGCTGGAGGGCGTCCCCAGACACGAGCGCCAGCGCCGCCTGGAGGAGGGCGCCCACGCCGCCCACGTGGCCGAGGGCGGGGGCTGGCGGCTGGGCGCCGGCCTGCGCTACACCCGCTACCGCATCCGGCAGGCCG
>JBKGYA010000013.1:0-24101 GCA_046546335.1 Thiohalospira sp.
TGAACGAGCCGCCGGGCAACCGCCTGCGCGTCGCCCTCACCGGCCTGACCATGGCGGAGTACTTCCGCGACGAGGGGCGTGACGTCCTGATGTTCATCGACAACATCTACCGTTACACCCTCGCCGGTACCGAGGTCTCCGCCCTGCTCGGCCGCATGCCCTCCGCGGTGGGCTACCAGCCGACCCTGGCGGAGGAGATGGGCATGCTCCAGGAGCGCATCACCTCCACCAAGAAGGGCTCCATCACCTCGGTGCAGGCGGTCTACGTCCCGGCGGACGACCTCACCGACCCGGCCCCGGCCACGGTGTTCGCCCACCTGGACGCCACCGTCGTGCTCTCCCGCCAGATCGCCGAGCTCGGCATCTATCCGGCGGTGGATCCCCTGGACTCCACCAGCCGTCAGCTCGACCCGCAGGTGGTGGGGCAGGAGCACTACGACACCGCGCGCGAGGTGCAGAACGTCCTGCAGCGCTACAAGGAGCTCAAGGACATCATCGCCATCCTCGGCATGGACGAGCTCTCCGAGGATGACAAGCTGGCGGTGTCGCGGGCGCGCAAGATCCAGCGCTACCTCTCCCAGCCCTTCTTCGTGGCCGAGGTCTTCACCGGGGCGCCGGGCAAGTACGTCTCGCTGGCCGAGAGCATCCGGGGCTTCAAGGGCATCGTCGAGGGCGAGCACGACGACCTGCCCGAGCAGGCCTTCTACATGGTCGGCACCATCGACGAGGCCATCGAGAAGGCCAAGAACCTCTAAGGGAGGCCGGAAATGGCCATGACCATGCACGTCGATATCGTCAGCGCCGAAGAGTCCATCTACTCCGGTACGGTGGAGATGGTGACGGCGCCGGCAGACGGGGGTGACGTCGGCATCATGCCGCGCCACACCCCGCTGCTCACACGGCTGCGCCCGGGCGAGGTCACCGTGGAGAAGGGGGGCGAGAAACAGGCCTTCTTCGTCTCCGGCGGGGTCCTCGAGGTCCAGCCCCACGTCACCACCGTCCTGGCCGATTCCGCGGTCCGGGCCCGCGACCTCGACGAGGCCGAGGCCCAGAAGGCCAAGGAGCGTGCCGAGCGGGCGATGGCGGACCAGAAGGCGGAGCTGGACTACGCCTCGGCCCAGGCCGAGCTGGCCGAGGCCGTGGCCAAGCTCCAGACCATCCAGCGGCTGCGGCAGCGGTCCGGCATCTAGCCCGGCCCTTCGCAGCCGGATGGTCAGAACAAGGGCAGGTAACTGCCCTTGTTCTGTTTCCGGCCCCCGGAACTCTTGCCCTCGCACCCCCGCTGGATTACAAACGCCGTATGCCCATGTCCCGACCCCTCTCCGTCATCATCCTCGCCGCCGGCCAGGGGACGCGCATGCGTTCCGCCCTGCCCAAGGTCCTCCACCCGGTGGGGCCGAGCCCGATGCTCGGCCACGTCGTCGACGCCGCTGCCGCCCTGGCGCCGGCCGGGATCCACGTGGTCCACGGCCACGGCGGGGAGGCGGTGCGGGAGGCCTTCCGGGACCGTCCGATCACCTGGGTGGAGCAGCCGGAACAGCTGGGGACCGGTCACGCCGTGGGCTGTGCCCTCCCCGGGATCCCCGACGACCACACCGCCCTGGTCCTCTACGGCGACGTCCCGCTGGTGACCCCGGCGACCCTGGAACGGCTCGCCGGGGCTGCCGACCAGCGGCTGGCCATCCTTACCACCCAGCTCGCCCATCCGGCCGGCTATGGCCGCATCCTCCGTGACGACCGGGGCGCGGTGGTGGGCGTCGTGGAGGAGAAGGATGCCACCGAGACCCAGCGCGCCATCGGCGAGGTGAATACCGGCATGCTCGCCGGCCCCGCTGGCGAACTGCGCCGCTGGCTGGCCGGGACCTCCCGGGACAACGCCCAGGGCGAGTACTACCTCACCGACGTGGTCGCCCTGGCCGCGGGCGAGGGCAACCCGGCCGTGGCGGTGGTCACCCACGACCCCGACGAGGCGGCCGGGGTGAACAACCGGGTCCAGCTCGCCGCCGCCGAGACCGCCTACCGCCGACGGCGGGCCGAGGCCCTGATGCTCGCCGGGGTGACCCTGCGCGACCCGGCACGGGTCGACATCCGGGGGGAGGTGGAGACGCCCGGGGATGTCGAGATCGACGTCGATGTCGTGCTCGAGGGGCGGGTCACCCTGGGTCGCGACATCCATATCGGCCCGGGTGCGGTGCTGCGCGACTGCCGGCTCGGAGACGGCGTCCGGGTGGAGGCGCACACGGTGGTCGAGGGGGGCAGCCTGGGCGCGGGGTCCAGTGTCGGCCCCTTCGCCCGCATCCGGCCCGGGAGCGAGCTGGCCGAGGGGGCGAAGGTGGGGAACTTCGTGGAGACCAAGGCCAGCCGCATCGGGGCGGGCTCCAAGGTCAACCACCTCGCCTACATCGGGGACACGGAGATGGGGGCCGGGGTGAATGTCGGCGCCGGTACCATCACCTGCAACTACGATGGCGCCCGCAAGCACACCACCACCATCGGCGACGACGCCTTCATCGGCTCCGACTGCCAGCTGGTGGCGCCGGTGACCGTGGGCAGCGGGGCCACCCTGGGGGCCGGGACCACCCTGACCCGGGATGCCCCGGCCGGCCAGCTCACCATCACGCGGGTGCGGCAGCGGACCATCGAGGACTGGCGCCGGCCCTGCAAGGACGACGACTCGGAGGGCTGAGGCAATGTGCGGAATCGTGGGTGCGGTCGCCGAACGCGACGTGGTCTCCATCCTCATGGAGGGGCTGCGGCGGCTGGAATACCGCGGCTACGATTCCGCCGGCCTGGTCGCCCTGGACCGGGAGCACGGCCTGGGCCGGCGTCGGGCCGTGGGCAAGGTCGCCGCCCTGGCGGAGCGGCTGGACGCCGAGCCCCTCACCGGCCACGCCGGGATCGCCCACACCCGCTGGGCTACCCACGGCGCCCCCTCCGAGGCCAATGCCCACCCCCACGTCTGCGAGGGTCGGGTGGCCGTGGTCCACAACGGGATCATCGAGAACCACGCCGAGCTCCGCCGCCAGCAGGAGGCGGACGGCTACACCTTCACCTCCCAGACCGACACCGAGGTCATCGCCCACCAGATCCACCGCCACCTGACGGTCTGCGACGACCTGGCGGAGGCGGTCCGGCGGACCACCGCCGACCTGGAGGGGGCCTACGCCCTGGGGGTGGTCAGCGCCGACGAGCCGGGTCGGCTGGTGGCCGCCCGGCGCGGCAGCCCCCTGGTCATCGGGATCGGCATCGGCGAGCACTTCATCGCCTCCGATGTCGCCGCGCTGCTGCCGGTGACCCGGCGCTTCGTCTACCTCGAGGAGGGCGACATCGCCGACATCACCCGGGAGGCCTATCGCCTCTTCGATGTCGAGGGCCACGCCGTCACGCGCTCCGAACAGGAGTCGTCGCTTACCCCCGGCGCGGTGGAGCGCGGCAACTACCGCCACTTCATGCTCAAGGAGATCTTCGAGCAGCCCCGAGCGGTGGCCGACACCCTGGAGGGGCGCCTCATCGGCGGGCGCGTGGTGGAGGAGGCCTTCGGTTACGGCGCGGGGGAGGTCCTCGAGGGGGTTCGCGAGGTCCAGATCCTCGCCTGCGGCACCAGCTACCACGCCGGCATGGTGGCCCGTTACTGGCTGGAGGCGGTGGCCGGCGTCCCCTGCAGCGTCGAGGTGGCCAGCGAGTTCCGCTACCGCAGGCCGGTGGTCCGGCCGGACACCCTGGTGGTGACCATCTCCCAGTCCGGGGAGACCGCCGACACCCTCGCCGCCCTGCGCGATATCAAGGCGCGCGTCGGCAGCCGGGCGCTGGCCATCTGCAACGTTCCCGAGAGCTCCCTGGTGCGGGAGTCGGAGCTGGTGCTCATGACCCGGGCGGGGCCGGAGATCGGTGTCGCCTCCACCAAGGCCTTCACCACCCAGCTTACCGCCCTCCTCCTGCTGACCCTGGTCCTGGCGCGGCGCAACGGGCTCTCCGCCGAGCGCGAGGCCGACTACGTCGCCGCCCTGGAGGAGCTGCCCCGGCGCATCGAACGGGCGCTGGAGCTCAACGACGCCATCGACGCCCTGGCCGCCGACTTCGCCGACAAGCACCACTCCCTCTTCCTGGGGCGCGGACCGCTCTACCCCATCGCCATGGAGGGGGCGCTGAAGCTCAAGGAGATCTCCTACATCCACGCCGAGGCCTACCCCGCCGGGGAGCTCAAGCACGGCCCCCTGGCGCTGGTGGACTCGGAGATGCCGGTGATCGCCATCGCCCCCAACGACGACCTGCTGGAGAAGCTCAAGTCCAACCTCCAGGAGGTCCGGGCCCGGGGCGGACGGCTGGTGGTCTTCGCCGATACCGCCGCCGGCATGGACGATGGCGAGGGGGTCCGGACCTTCCCGCTGGAGCACACCCACGAGCTCATCGCCCCGGTGGTCTATGCCGTGCCGCTGCAGCTGCTGGCCTACCACGTGGCGGTGATCAAGGGCACCGACGTGGACCAGCCGCGCAACCTGGCCAAGTCGGTCACGGTGGAGTGATCGCGCCCCGCAGTTCCTGCACGGCCGAGGCGACCGCATCGGCGTCGCCCTCCCGGGCCGCCCGTTCCAGGGTCCCCGCGGCCCGGCTGACCGCCTCCAGCCCGTAGGCGGCCCCCGAGCCCTTGAGCCGGTGGGCCTCGGCCCGGATCTCCCCCCGGGCCGCCTCCTCCCCGGCCGCGAGCCGCTTCGCCGCCACCTCCAGCGCCGCCACCCGGGCGGGCAGTCGCGCGCGGTAATCGGCCAGCAGCGCCTCCAGCCGCCCGCTCACGGCCTGCCCGCCAGCCCGCGGATCCGGTCGGCGAGCCCCATGGGGTCGAAGGGCTTTTCGATGATCCCCCGCACCCCGGGGCCACTCAGCCGGGCACGGTCGCCGCTGTTGGCGGTGAGGTAGACCGCCTCCAGGCCGGCGAGCCCCGGCAGATCGCGCAGGGCGGCCAGGTTGCCGGGGCCGTCACCGTCGGGGAGCATGTCGTCGAGCACCGCGAGGTCCGGCGCCGCCCCCCGGGCCGCCGCCACCCCGGCCCGGCGGTCGGCGGCCACCGTGACCTCCAGGCCGCCCACCTCCTCCAGCGCCAGGCGGGCGATGGCGGCGATATCGGGGTCGTCCTCCACGAGCAGGATGCGCATGTCCGCCATTCTCGTCGGCCACCGGCATGGCGGCAAGGCCGTTCTCCGGTATCATGGTCCCATGGATGTAACCGCCATACTCGACCCCCTCAACGACGCCCAGCGCGAGGCCGTCGGCGGCCCACCCAACCACACCCTCGTGGTGGCCGGTGCCGGCAGCGGCAAGACCCGGGTGCTGGTCCACCGCATCGCCTGGCTCATCCAGGCCGAGGGGGTGAGCCCCTTCGGGATCCTGGCGGTGACCTTCACCAACAAGGCCGCCGGGGAGATGCGCGAGCGCATCGAGGCGCTGGTGGGGCTGCCCGCAACCGGGATGTGGGTGGGGACCTTCCACGGCCTCGCCCACCGCCTGCTGCGCCAGCACCACGCCGAGGCGGACCTGCCGAAGAACTTCCAGATCCTGGACTCCGCCGACCAGCAGCGCCTGGTCAAGCGCGTCCTCCAGGAGCAGGGGCTGGACGAGTCCAGCTGGCCGGTCCGCCAGGTCCAGGGCTTCATCAACGCGCGCAAGGACGACGGCCAGCGCCCCGGCGACATCGACCACCGCGGCGACCCCTACCACCAGACCCTGCTGGGCCTCTACACCGCCTACGAGGAGGCGTGCCGCCGCGCCGGGGTGGTGGACTTCGCCGAGCTGCTGCTGCGCGCCTGGGAGCTGTGGCGCAACAACCCCGGCATCCTCGACCACTACCAGCGGCGTTTTCGCCACATCCTGGTGGACGAGTTCCAGGACACCAACGCCATCCAGTACGCCTGGCTGCGACTGCTCGCCGGCGACTCCGGCACCGTCTTTGCCGTGGGCGACGACGACCAGTCCATCTACGGCTGGCGCGGGGCGCGGGTGGAGAACATCCGGCGCTACAGCCAGGAGTTCCCCGATGTCACCACCGTCCGCCTGGAGCAGAACTACCGCTCCACCGGCCACATCCTGGGCGCCTCCAACCGGCTCATCGCGCGTAACCCCGAGCGGCTGGGCAAGGAGCTGTGGACCGAGACCGGCCACGGCGAGCCGGTACGGATCTACGACGCCTTCAACGAGAACGAGGAGGCGCGCTTCATCGCCCGCCGGATCCAGCAGTGGGTGGAGGGCGGCGGCCGGCGCGACGAGTGCGCCATCCTCTACCGCTCCAACGCCCTCTCCCGGGTTCTGGAGGAGGTCCTGGTCCACAGCGGGATCCCCTACCGCATCCACGGCGGGCCGCGCTTCTTCGAGCGCGCCGAGATCAAGGACCTGCTGGCCTACCTCCGCCTGGTGGCCAGCCGCGACGACGACCCCTCCTTCGAGCGGGTGGTGAACACCCCCTCCCGCGGGATCGGCGAGCGCACCGTGGACGGCCTGCGCCAGATCGCCCGGGAGCGCGGCCTCACCCTCTGGGCCACCGCCTGGGAGGCCGCCGGCAGCGGCCAGCTGGGTGCCCGGGCGACGAAGGCCATCCAGCGCTTCCTTACCACCATCGAGGAGCTGGAACAGGCCATCGATGGCCTCTCCCTGGCCGAGCAGGTGGAGACCGCCCGCCAGCACAGCGGCCTGGCCGACCACTACCTGCAGAAGGAGAAGGGCGAGCGCGGCCAGGCGCGGCTGGACAACCTGGACGAGCTGGTCAGCGCCGCCCGCGCCTTCGAGCTCGACCCCGGGGATGTGGAGACCGAGGACCTGCTGGGGGCCTTCCTCACCCACGCCTCCCTGGAGGCCGGGGAGGCCCAGGCCGCCGCCGGGGAGGACTGCGTCCACCTCATGACCCTCCACGGCGCCAAGGGGCTGGAGTTCCCGCTGGTCTTCATCGCCGGCATGGAGGAGGGCCTCTTCCCCCACCGCATGGCGCTGGAGGACGGCGGCCGCCTGGAGGAGGAGCGCCGGCTCTGCTACGTCGGCATGACCCGCGCCATGTCCGAGCTCTATCTCACCCGCGCCGAGAGCCGCCGCCTCCACGGCCGCGAGGGCCATACCCGGCCCTCGCGCTTCCTCGCCGAACTCCCCGAGGAGCACGTGGAGTCGGTGCGCCCCGGCCGGGCCCCCGCCTCGGCGACGCCGGCGCCGGCCGACGAGGGCGAGGTGGGCGAGGGGCTGGCCCTGGGCCAGCGCGTCCATCACGCCACCTTCGGCGAGGGGGTGATCATCGACTGCGAGGGCGACGGCCCCCGGGCCCGCCTCCACGTGAACTTCGACGATGCCGGCCTGAAGTGGCTGGTGGCCAGTCATGCCAACCTCACCCCGGCAGGGTGAGTGACCACCAACGGAGAGGCACCATGGATCGACGCGACTTCGTCCGCAATCTCGGGCTCACGGCACTGGCCGGGGGCGGCCTGGCCGCCTGCGGCCGCGAGGGCGAAGGGGACGGCGCCCCCGGGGGCCAGACCCAGCAGACCCACGAGTGGCGCATGGTCACCACCTGGCCGGAAAACTTCCCCGGCATGGGCACGGGCGCCGAGCAGCTGGCCAAACGGATCCAGGAGATGAGCGGTGGCCGGATCCGGGTGACCGTCTACGCCGCCGGGAAGCTGGTGCCGGCCTTCGAGTCCTTCGAGGCGGTGGCCGACGGGACCGCCCAGATGGGCCACGGTGCCGCCTACTACTGGAAGGGCAAGAGCAAGGCGGCGCAGTTCTTCTCCGCCGTCCCCTTCGGCTTCACCGCCCAGGAGATGAACGCCTGGCTCTATCACGGCGGCGGCATGGAGCTCTGGGAGGAGACCTACGCCGAGTTCGGCCTGATCCCCATGGCGGCGGCCAATACCGGCGTGCAGATGGCCGGCTGGTTCAACCGCCCCATCAACGACGTCGACGACCTCAAGGGGCTGAAGATGCGCATCCCCGGCCTCGGTGGCGAGGTCCTGGAGCAGCTGGGCGGCAGCCCGGTGAATCTGCCCGGCGGCGAGATCTTCACCGCCCTGCAGAACGGTACCATCGATGCCACCGAGTGGGTGGGCCCCTGGAACGACCTTGCCTTCGGCCTCCACAAGGCCGCCGACTACTACTACTACCCCGGCTGGCACGAGCCGGGGACCACCCTGGAGGCCTTCGTCAATCGGGAGGCCTTCGAGGCCCTCTCCGATGACCTCAGGGCCATCGTCCGCGCCGCCTGCCAGGCCGCCAATCTGGACCTGCTCTCGGAGTTCACCGCGCGCAACCACGAGGCCCTGGAGACCCTGCGCGACGAGGGCGTAGAGATCCGCCGCCTCCCCGACGACGCCCTGACCGCCCTGCGCGAGACCAGTGAGGAGGTGGTGGCCGGGATCGCCGGCGACAGCGACCTCGCCGGCCGGATCCACGACTCCTACCGCCGGTTCCGGGAGCGGGTGGTGGCCTGGCACGACATCTCCGAGCGCGCCTACCTCAACGCCCGCTCCGGGTGAACCGGAAGGGCCTCCGGAGCCCCTCCCGAACAGGCCCCGGTGGTCGACCCGGTAGCCTGCTGCCAGGTCGTCGGCAGCAGGGATGCTGCCGTCGAGCCGACAGGGATGTCTTCACGGCGTACCCGGCAGCAGGCTACCGGGGCGGCCGCCCCATCCGGAGCCCGCCCCCTCCGGAGCCCGCGGGGCCAGGAATGGCGCCGACCCCTGCCTTGAACCTCGGCTTACCCGTAGATCCGCTCCGGGAGCCAGGTGGCCAGCTCCGGCCACGCGGCGAGGATCCCCAGTGCCACCAGCTGCAGCGCGATGAAGGGCAGCGCCCCGCGGTAGAGGGCGCCGGTGGGGACCGAGTCGGGCGCCACCCCGCGCAGGTAGAAGAGCGCAAAGCCGAAGGGCGGGGTGAGGAAGGAGGTCTGGAGGTTCATGGCGATGAGGACCCCCAGCCAGACGGGGTCCACCCCCATCATGAGCAGGGCCGGGGCCACCACCGGGACCACCACGAAGGTGATCTCGATGAAGTCCAGGATGAAGCCCAGCAGGAACATCACCACCATCACCAGCAGGATCGCCGCAACGGTGCCGCCGGGCAGGTCGGTCAGGAAGGACTCCACCGCCGCGTCCCCGCCCAGCCCGCGGAAGACGAGGGAGAAGACCGAGGCGGCGATGAAGATGAGGAAGACCATGGCGGTCACCTGGAGGGTGGAGCGCGCGGAGGTGCGCAGCAGCTCCACCCCCAGGCGGCGCCGGGCCGCGGTCAGCACCAGCGCCCCGATGGCGCCGACCCCGGCGGCCTCGGTGGGCGTGGCGATGCCACCGAGGATGGATCCCAGGACCGCCACGATGAGCGCCAGCGGCGGCACCAGCACCCGCAGGACCCGGCCCGGTCCCGGCCGGGCCGCCACCCCGGCGGCCGGCACCCTCTCCGGCCGGCGCCAGGCCAGCCACAGGACGTAGCCGATGTAGAGCCCCACCAGCAGTAGCCCCGGCAGCAGCGCGCCGGCGAAGAGGTCGCCCACCGAGACGGTGTCCGGGCTGTAGTTGCCCTGGGCGAGCTGCGCCTTCTGGTAGGCCGAGCCCAGGACATCCCCCAGCAGCACCAGGATGATGGAGGGGGGGAGGATCTGGCCCAGCGTCCCCGAGGCGCAGATGGTGCCGGTGGCGGTGCGCGGGTCGTGGCCGCGCTGGAGCATGGTGGGCAGGGCCAGCAGCCCCATGGTCACCACCGTGGCGCCGATGATCCCGGTGCTCGCCCCCATGAGCGCCCCCACCAGGACCACCGCGATGGCCATGCCGCCGCGCAGGTTGCCGAAGAGCCCCGCCATGGTATCCAGCAGGTCCTCGGCCATGCGCGAGCGCTCCAGGACCACCCCCATGAAGACGAACAGCGGCACCGCCATCAGGGTCTGGTTGGTCATTACCCCGTAGATCCGGCTGGGCAGGGTGTCCAGGAGGGCGGGCTCGAAGTGTCCGGTGAGGATGGCGATCCCGGCCACCAGCAGCGCCCCGCCCCCCAGGGCGAAGGCCACCGGGTAGCCGGTGAGCAGGAGGGCGGCGACCGCCGCGAACAGGACCAGCGCACCCATGGCCTAGAGCTCCCGCGCCGCCGGTTCCGCCTCGGGGGGCGCCCCGCCGGCCAGGCGCAGGGCGCTGCGCAGGGCCAGGGCGACCCCCTGGAGGATCATCAGGATCGCCATGGCGGGGATGGCCGACTTCAGCAGGAAGACCAGGGGCAGGCCGCCCGGCTCGGGGGAGCCCTCCAGCCGCGCCCAGCTGCCGGCGGCGTAGCCCCAGGAGACGGCCAGGATGAAGCCCATGAGCGGCAGCAGCAGGAGCAGGGTGCCGGCCAGGTCGACGGCGGCGCGGCCGCGCTGGGAGAGGCGTCGATAGAAGATGTCGACCCGCACGTGGCCGTCGTGGCGCAGGGTGTAGGCGACCCCGAGCATGAAGGCGAAGGCGTGGAGGTAGAGGGCGGCCTCCTGCAGCGCGATGGAGCCGATATCGAGGCCGTAGCGCAGCACGACTACCAGCACCACCACCGCCACCAGGGCCACCAGGAGCCACGCCACGGTCCGGCCCACGGCCTCGTTCACCGCCTCCAGGGCGGCGATGATTCGTTCGGTCCGGGGGAAGGTTCCCGTCTCGACGGCCATCGTCCGCCCCCCAATCAGGCCCGTTTCGCCCCCGGCCAGAGCCGGCGGAGGTGGCGTTCTTCCCGGATCCGGCGCTCGAGGATGCGCTTGAAGGTATCCGGGTCCTTGGTATGGGTGAGCTCCCCCTCCCTCGGGAAGTGGAGGTCATTCAGGCGGGAGAGCCAGAAGCGCAGGGCCGCCGCCCGCAGCATCACCGGCCAGGCCCCGCGCTCGATGGGGCTGAAGGGGCGCTGCTCGCCATAGGCGGTGAGCACCGCGTCGACGCGCGCGGGGTCCAGGGCGCCCTCGGTGTCGGAGCACCAGTCGTTGACGGTGATGGCCACGTCGTAGAGCAGGACGTCGCTGCAGGCATAGTAGAAGTCGATGATCCCGGTGAGCTCGGTCCCCTCGAACAGGGCGTTGTCCCGGAAGAGGTCGGCGTGGACGATCCCCGAGGGCAGGTCCTGGAAGCGGAAGAGCGACTGGAAGTGGAGCTCGGCATCCAGGATCTGGCGGTCCTCGTCGGAGAGCCGGCCCTCCAGACGGCGTGAGGTCTCCCGCCACCAGTGGGGGCCGCGGGGATTGGGCCGCTCCCGCGGGAAGTCCTGGCCGGCGGTATGGAGGTGGCCCAGGGCGGCGCCGATGGCGCGGCAGTGCTCCACGCCGGGGTCATCGACGCTGGCGCCGTGGAGCCGCCGGACCAGCGCCGCCGGCCGATCCTTGAAGCGCTGCAGCATCGCCCCCTCGCGGTCGGCCAGCGGCGCCGGCGCCGGTACGCCGCGCCCGGCCAGGAAGTCCAGCAGCTCCAGGAACCAGGGCAGCTCCTCCTCCTCGAACTGCTCGAACAGCGTCAGCACCAGCTCCTGACGGTCGGTGGTGACGTAGTAGTTGGTATTCTCGATACCGGCGGAGATGCCGCGGAAATCCTGCAGCTCCCCGAGGTCGTAGCGCCCCAGGAACGCTGCCAGCTCTTTCGCTTCCACGCGGGTGTAGACCGACATGCCCTGCCCCTCTACCAGCGAAAGAGGATCCACTGGTTGATGTTGATGGCGTCCAGCTCGTTGCGCCGCGTATCCACGGTGCCATCGCCGTCGCTGTCCAGGAGATAGTACGGGGGGCCGTTGCGCGGCACGATCCGGATGGCGCGGACCTCGCCGCCCATGCGGTATTCCTCCACGCGTGCGCCCTCCTCGTCCGGGGTTATGGTGACCTCCGGTTCCGGCAGCGAGCCCGGATCGACCCGGGGCATGGGCAGGGGTTCCTCCTCCTGCCCGGAGGCCGGGAGGGCGAGGCCGCCCAGCAGGAGTATGGCGAGGGTGCGCAGCATGGGTTTCCTAGAGGTCCAGGAGCCGTTCCCGCTCTTCGGCCGAGGGCTCGAAGCCGCGATGTTCGTAATGCGTGAAAATAGCATCCACCACCTCCTCGGGGTTGTCCAGAACCTGCACCAGTTCCATGTCCTCGGGGTTGATCATCCCCTCATCCACCAGGGCGGTGCGGAACCACTCCAGCAGCCCCTCCCAGAAGGGGCGGTGGACCAGGATGATGGGGATGCGCCGGGTCTTGCCGGTCTGGACCAGGGTCAGGATCTCCGCCAGCTCGTCCAGTGTACCGAAGCCGCCGGGCAGCACCACGTAGGCGGCGGCGTACTTCACGAACATCACCTTGCGCGAGAAGAAGTGGCGGAAGGAGAGGTTGATGTCCTGATAGCCGTTGCCCGAGGGCTCGTGGGGCAGCTGGATATTGAGCCCGATGGAGGGGGACTTGCCCTCGTAGGCGCCCTTGTTGGCCGCCTCCATGATCCCGGGGCCGCCACCGCTGACCACCGAGAAGCCGGCCTGGGAGAGGGCGTGGGCGATGGCCTCCGCCGACTGGTAGTAGGGGTGGTCGGTGCCGGCGCGGGCGGAGCCGAAGATGCTCACCGAGGGCTTGATCTGGGCCAGCCGCTCGAAGCCCTCCACGAACTCCGCCATGATCTGGAAGATCTTCCAGGACTCGCGGTTGAGCAGGGTGTCATCCACCGGTGCCATGCCGGGGTGGGCCATCTTGTGGAGCTTGTCCGCCGCCATCGTTCGCGTCCGTCGTGTCAGGGTCGACATTCTGGCACAGGTGGGGCGGGCGGCGGTATCCGGGGAGTGTTCCTGTCGGGGCTCGGCTACGGTGGCGGGCAGGGGTGGGCCAGGGTGTCGCGCGGCAGGGAAGCCGCGCGCAAGCCTACAGGGATGTATTCACGGCGTCCCTGGCCCACCCCTGCCCGCTACCGCGACCGAGCGGAGAACCCCCAGGGGGCCACTTGGTCCGAAAAGGACACGCGGTCGGTGCAAGTCCCGGATACCCGATCGTCGGCAGCAGGGATGCTGCCGTCGAGCCGACAGGGACGCATTTACGGTGTCCCTGGCCGACCAGCACCCGCCCCGGGAACAGGCTCCTCCGGGACCCTGTCGGCGGGCCGCGATGGCACCCCCCGCCCCGTCGGCGGTATCCTCACCGGGAAATCCTCGAGTCCACCAGCCGGAGTCGTCATGGCCGCCAAACCCCTCGTCCTCGTGGACGGGTCGTCCTACCTCTACCGCGCCTTCCACGCCATGCCGGCGCTGACCAGCTCCGCCGGCGAGCCCACCGGCGCCACCTACGGCGTCATCAACATGCTCCGGCGGCTGCTGCGCGAGTACGAGCCCGAGCGGATGGCGGTGGTCTTCGACGCCCCGGGGAAGACCTTCCGCGACGACCTCTACGCCGACTACAAGGCCAACCGGCCCCCCATGCCGGAGGAACTCTCCCGCCAGGTGGAGGCCATCCATCAGCTGGTGGACGCCCTGGGCCTGCCGCGGCTGGTGATCGACGGCGTGGAGGCGGACGACGTCATCGCCACCCTCGCCCGGCAGGCCGCGGCCGGCAGTCAGGACGTGGTCATCTCCACCGGCGACAAGGACCTGGCCCAGCTGGTGGACGACCACATCACCCTGGTCAACACCATGAACGACACCGTCCTCGACCGCGACGCCGTGGTGGAGAAGTTCGGCGTCCCCCCGGAGCGCATCGTCGACTACCTCGCCCTGGTGGGGGATGCCTCCGACAACATCCCCGGCGTGGAGAAGGTCGGCCCCAAGACGGCGGCCAAGTGGATCAACGAGTACGGCGACCTGGACGGCGTCATCGCCGCCGCCCCCGACATGAAGGGCAAGATCGGCGAGAACCTGCGCAACGCCCTGGAGCGGCTGCCGCGCAACCGCGAGCTGGTCACCGTCCGGGACGATGTGGAGCTGGACCGCGGCCCCGCCGACCTGGAGCGGGCCGCTCCCGACCACGATGCCCTGGAGAGCTGGTACCGCCGCCTGGAGTTCCAGGGCTGGCTCTCCGACCTGCTCTCGGGGCGCGGCCCCGAGGCCGGCGGCGATGGCGATCCCACCGGCGAGACGGCGGCGGCCGAGGGGAAGTGGACCGAGGTGGTGCGCGACCGCGAGGCGCTGAATGCCTGGGTGGAGCGGCTGCAGACCGCCCGGGTGGTCACCCTGGATACCGAGACCACCAGCCTGGAGGTGATGCGCGCCGAGCTGGTGGGGATCGCCGTGGCCGACGGCGACGGCGCCGCCTACATCCCGGTGGCCCACGCCGAGCCCGGCCCCGGCGGCCAGCTCGACCGGGAGACCGTCCTCGACGCCCTGCGCCCGGTGCTCACCGACCCGGACCGGCCCAAGCTGGGCCACAACCTCAAGTACGACCTCTCCATCCTCGCCCGCGCCGGCGTGGAGCTCGCCGGGGTGGACCACGACACCATGCTGGAGTCCTACGTCCTGGACAGTACCGGCAGCCGCCACGACCTGGATACCCTGGCGCTGAAGCACCTGGGCCGGCGGACCACCTCCTTCGAGGAGGTCGCCGGCAAGGGGGCGAAGCAGGTGACCTTCGACCGGGTCCCGCTGGAGACCGCCGCCCCCTACGCCGCCGAGGATGTGGAGGTCACCCGCGACCTCCACGCCCGGCTGTGGCCGGAGCTCCAGGGCGAGGCGCGGCTGGCGGCGCTCTACCGCGAGATCGAGATGCCGCTGGTGCCGGTGCTCGCCCGCATGGAGCGCCGCGGCGTGCGCATCGATCGCGACCTGCTGGGGACCATCTCCGCCGAGCTGGCCGAGCGCATGGGCGAGCTGGAGCGCGCCGCCCACGATGCCGCCGGCCAGTCCTTCAACCTCGCCTCGCCCAGGCAGATCCAGACCATCCTGTTCGAGGAGCAGGGCCTGCCGGTGAAGCAGCGCACCCCCAAGGGCCAGCCCTCCACCGCCGAGGCGGTCCTCCAGGAGCTGGCCGACGACGGCTGGGAGCTGCCCCGGCTCATCCTGGAGCACCGCGGCTACGCCAAGCTCAAGTCCACCTATACCGACAAGCTCCCGGAACTCATCAACCCGGAGACCGGCCGGATCCACACCTCCCTGCACCAGGCGGTCACCGCCACCGGCCGGCTCTCCTCCGCCGACCCCAACCTGCAGAACATCCCGATTCGCTCGGAGACCGGCAAGCGCATCCGCCAGGCCTTCATCGCCGACCCGGGGTGTCGCCTGGTGGCCGCCGACTACTCCCAGATCGAGCTGCGGATCATGGCCCACCTCTCCGGCGACGAGGGCCTCAAGCGCGCCTTCGCCGCCGGCGAGGACATCCACCGCGCCACCGCCGCCGAGGTCTTCGATACCACCCCCGACCGGGTGGGCGAGGACCAGCGCCGGGCCGCCAAGGCCATCAACTTCGGCCTCATCTACGGCATGTCCGCCTGGGGACTGGCGCGCCAGCTCGGGATCGAGCGCGACGAGGCCCAGGGCTACGTGGACCGCTACTTCGAGCGTTACCCCGGCGTGCGCACCTACATGGACGAGACCCGGGAGCGCGCCCGGCAGCAGGGGTACGTGGAGACGGTCTTCGGCCGCCGCCTGCACCTGCCGGAGATCCACGCCGGCAACGCCCAGCGCCGCCAGTATGCCGAGCGCACCGCCATCAACGCCCCCATGCAGGGGACCGCCGCCGACATCATCAAGCGCGCCATGATCCAGGTGGAGGCCTGGCTGCAGGGGCCCGAAGCCCCCGAGGCGCGGATGGTCCTGCAGGTCCACGACGAACTCATCCTGGAGGTGGCAGAGGGCGCCGAGGCGGCGCTTGCCGAGGGATTACGGGAGCGCATGACCGCCGCCGCCGACCTTGCCGTGCCGCTGGAGGTGGAGGTGGGAACGGGCGCCAACTGGGGGGAGGCCCATTGAATCGAGGGATCGGGTGGAGGCGAGGAAACTATCGCATCGGGTAGCGGTCTCATCGAGCAAGTTGGTTCTGCCGATGACGGTTCATCCTCCCCTCCGCCCTGCGGGCGGTCCTCGCCCCGCCTTCCCCCTCCCGGGGAGGCGGGGCTCTTTTTGTCCGGCCGGTAGCGGGCCGTTCAGCCGCCGGGGGCCCGGTCCAGGTCCAGGTCGAGCCACTCCCCCACCGTCGCCCGCGCGGCCTCCACGCCCTGGCCGTGGGTGGCGGAGAAGGGCAGCGCCATCGTCCCGGGCCGGTCGGCCAGCGCCCGTTCCATGGCGGCCCGTGCCATGCCCTGCTGCCCCCGGCCCAGCTTGTCCGCCTTGTTGAGCAGTACCAGGGCCGGCAGTCCGGCATCGGCGGCCCAGTCCAGGAGCTGGCGCTCCTCGTCGGCCAGGTCGCGGCGGATATCCATGACCAGGACCAGGCCTGCCAGGGATTCGCGCTTCGCCAGATAGCGGCCCAGGGTCTCGCCCCAGTGGGCCCGGAGCCTGTCCGGCACCCTGGCGTAGCCGTAGCCGGGGAGGTCGGCCAGGCGCCGGCCGGGGTCCCAGGCGAAGATGTTGATCTGCTGGGTCCGGCCCGGCGCCTTGGAGACGCGGGCGATGTCCCGGCGGCCGGTGAGGCGGTTGAGGGCGCTGGACTTGCCGGCGTTGGAGCGGCCGGCCACCACCACCTCGCGGCCCTCATCGGGGGGTAGCTGGTTCAGGCGGTGGGCGCTGACCACGAAGTGGAGTGGCTGCGGTGGCTGAGTCATGGGGGCCTTCATGCCTTGCGCTGGATCAATTCCCTCCCGGGGGCCTCGGTTGACCCGTTCCCGGGGGTGGGATAAGGTTTCGGCGGTTTTAACCCGCCCGGAGGAGTCGCGGCCGCCCATGATAGCCGGGCTGGTCCGTTGGCGGGAAGCGCTTCCGGGGTGCCGGGAACAGGTTTCAACGTTGGGGACAGATCATGAAAAACACAGCGATTACTGCACTCTTCCTCATGGGGGCCGCGACCAGCGCCCAGGCCATCGACGGTGACCCCGAGGCCGGCAAGGAGAAGTCCTCCAAATGCGTTGCCTGCCATCAGGAAGACGGTAACAGCCAGAGCGACGAGTATCCCAAGATCGCCGGCCAGCACGCCGATTACCTCTTCAAGCAGCTCAAGGAGTTCAAGGAGAAGAAGACCCGCTCGAGCGACCAGATGACCGGCATGGTCGCCGATCTGGACGAGCAGGACATGAAGGATCTGGCTGCCTATTATTCCAGCCAGGAGGTGAAGATCGGCGAGGCCGACGAGAAACTCGTGGACCAGGGCCGCCAGATCTACCGCGCTGGCGCCGAGGCCGACGGTATCCCCGCGTGCATGGCCTGCCACGGCCCCTCGGGCAAGGGCAACCCGGCGGCCAACTTCCCGCGCCTGGGCGGTCAGCATACCGCCTATACCGTCACCCAGCTCCAGGACTTCAAGGCCGGTGACCGCAGCAACGATGCCGGGCAGATGATGCGCAACATCGCCGACAAGATGTCCGAAGAGCAGATGGAGGCCGTGGGCTCCTACATCGAGGGCCTGAGCGAGTAGTCGGCCCGCGCTGGTCTGCCGGTGGCAGGAAGAGGGGCGGCCCCGACGGGGTCGCCCTTTTTCGATCCCTTTTGCCGTCGCTCTTCCCTCGGTGGATGCAACTCCGTATCGTCGGCGCTGTCTGACGTGACCTGACACTAAAGAACCCAAATACGGCCATCCGGATGTCCCAGACCAATCGACCCCGCAAGCCGCTTTCCGCCGTCTGGCTGGAATTCCTCGGCTCCATGAATCTCGCGGTCACCCTGCTCATGGTGGTGGCCATCGCCTCCGTCATCGGCACGGTCCTCCAGCAGGGCCAGCCCTGGCAGGACTACCAGATCAAGTTCGGCCCCTTCTGGTTCGACGTCTTCCGGGTGATGGGGCTCTACGATGTCTACAGTTCCCTCTGGTTCCTGGGCATCATGGGCTTCCTCCTGGTCTCGGTGAGCACCTGCGTGGTCCGTAACGGCCCGCAGATGATCCGGGACATGCGCAACTACCGGATGGATGTCCAGGGCAAGTCCCTGCGCCTGATGCACAACAGTCGCACCTTCGACGAGGGTGAGGCCCCCGAGGCCGTTACCGAACGGGCCCGGGGCATACTCCAGGCCGCAGGCTACCGGGCCCGGACCAAGGACCAAGGCGACCACGTGATCGTCGCCGGCATGCGGGGCTCCTGGAATCGCCTGGGCTACATCCTTTCCCATGTCTCCATTGTCATCATCTGCATCGGGGCGCTGGTGGACGGCAATCTGCCGCTGAAGGTGGCGGAGATGACCGGACGGGTGGAGCTGGAGAAGCGGGACATTCCTGCCTCCCAGGTGCCGGACGTCTCCACCCTCGGGTCGGACAACCTCTCCTTCCGCGGCAATGTCACCATCCCCGAGGGGGCCTCGGCGGACCTGATCTTCCTGAACATGCGCGATGGCTACTTCGTCCAGAAGCTGCCCTTCGACGTGGAGCTGGAGGAGTTCCGGGTGGAGCACTACGAGTCGGGCCAGCCCAAGTCCTTCGAGAGCGATCTGGTCGTTCGTGACCCGGAGCTGGACGAGCCCATCCGCAAGACCATCTCGGTGAACGACCCCCTCATCCACAAGGGCTATGCCATCTATCAGTCCTCCTTCACCGACGGCGGCTCGCAGATCGAGCTCGATGGCTATCCCCTCATGGGGGGCGAGGGCGAGCCCTTCGATGTCGACGTGAAGGTGAACAACTCCGCCACCATCACCGCCGGGGACGAGCGTATGACCCTGGAAGTGGACGGTTTCGACCTCTACAACGTGGAGCCTGCCGCCGAGGGAAGCGACCGCAAGTTCCGCAACTTCGGCCCCAGCGTCACCTATCGGCTCCGGGACGAGTCGGGGGATGCGCGGGAGTACGAGACCTACATGGCGCCAGCGGAGTTCAACGGCCGCTCCTACTACATGACCGGGGTGCGCACACGTACCGGCGAGCCCATGCGCTGGCTCCACGTCCCGGTGGATCCGGAGACCGGCGGCCTGGATCGCTTCGTGGAGCTGCGTAACCGTATCCAGGACGACGAGCGGGTGCGCGAGGCGGCCGAGACCTTCCTGGACGAGAACATGGGGGATGCCCTGGGCGATCGTCGCGAGGGGATCCTGCGCAGCACCGTGGGGATGGTGGACTCCTTCGTCCGCGGCGGACTCGATGCCATGCTCGCCAATGTCGAAGAGATGGCCGGCAGCGAGGAGGAGGCCCGGCGCATGGGGGAACTCTACCAGCGCGTTCTCGACGGCGTGATCCGCGAGATCTACAACGACCTGCTGGCCGATGAGGATCGCCCCACGGGCCAGGACATGACCGAGGACGATGCCGCCTTCTACGGGGATGCCCTGGATGCGATGACCGCCCTGCCCTTCCACGGGGCCCCCTTCCTGCTCAAGCTGGAAGACTTCGATCACGTACAGGCGTCGGGGTTGCAGATCGCGCGCAGCCCCGGCAAGAATACCGTCTATCTGGGCAGTGCCCTGCTGACCGCCGGCATCTTCCTGCTCTTCTACGTGTCCCATCGCCGCGTCTGGGTGCGGGTAGAGGCCAACGGTAGCGGCAGCCAGGTCACTGTCGCCGGCAGTACCAATCGCAACGCTCGGGACTTCGTCGGGGAGTTCCGGCAACTGGCCGACCGGATCCAGGGGGTTGAAGACCCCGGGACCGGCGACCGCACCTGAGGGGGCAACCATGTCCGTGAGCCAAGAAGCAGCCATCCACCCCGGTCGGGAGCCGTCTCCCTGGCGGCCCGACGGCCTGTTCGACTGGGCCTGGCTGGCCCTCGTCATCCTGGGGGCCGTGGGCGCCTGGTCCGCCCTGGGCGCCTACATGAACGGCTACGAGGTGGCCATCCTCATCGGCACCGCCGTCGCCCTGGTGCCCATGGGCTGGCACTGGCCCGCCTTCGGCATCCTGCTGCTGGCGGTGGCCGCCCTGAGCCTCTCCGCGGTGGGGCTCTACGGTCGCGACCTGGGGGCGGCGGAAGAGAACTTCTTCCTCGTCTACCTCATCAGCAGCCAGTCGGCCATCATGTGGATGAGCGCCCTCTACGTACTGGCCACCGCGACCTACTTCATCGGCCTGTTCGGCAAGTCCCCCTTCGTGGAGAAGACCGGCTCCGCCATGGTGTGGGCGGGGACCGCCATGGGACTTACCGGGCTCATGGTGCGCTGGCGGGAGTCCCACCTCATGGGGCCGGATATCGGGTACATCCCGGTCTCCAACCTCTACGAGGTCTTCATCCTCTTCGCCGTGGTCACCGCCCTCATCTACCTGCACTACGAGCGGCGCTATGCCACCCGTGCCCTGGGCGGTTTCGTGATGCTGGTGGTCTCGGCGGCGATTGCCTTCCTGCTCTGGTACCACTTCGATCAGGGCGCCCACGAGATCGAGCCGCTGGTCCCGGCGCTGCAGAGCTACTGGATGAAGATCCACGTGCCGGCGAACTTCATCGGCTACGGCGCCTTTGCTCTGGCGGCGATGGTGGGCGTGGCCTACCTGGTGGTGGACAGCCTGCGCCAGCGGCGTGAGGGCGGGCCCATCCTCTCCCGGCTGCCTTCCCTGGAGATGATGGACGATGTCATGTACAAGTCCATCGCCCTGGGCTTCGCCTTCTTCACCATCGCCACCATCCTCGGCGCCGTCTGGGCGGCGGAGGCGTGGGGCGGCTACTGGTCCTGGGACCCCAAGGAGACCTGGGCCCTCATCGTCTGGCTCAACTACGCCGCCTGGTTGCACATGCGCTTTACCAAGGGCTGGCGCGGCCGGCCGCTGGCGTGGTGGTCCATCATCGGCCTGTTCATCACCGGCTTCGCCTTCCTGGGGGTGAACATGTTCCTGTCCGGCCTCCACTCCTACGGGGAGCTGTAAGGGGCAACGGGGAGACGGCGGCACCCCCGGGGGGTGCCCACCGAGGCATCAGCGCCGGCCGATACCGTAGAAGTACTGGTTGAAGGTGGCCACGTCGGTGGAGACCTGGCGGAAGAGGTGGTCGAGGCTGACGATGGCGTGCTCCAGGAGGTTCACGGCGATGAAGGGATGCTCCAGTCGCAGGCGGGAGTACATCACCCGGGGCAGGCGCAGGACCCGGGTCTCGCCGGATCGGGCCTCCATGCGGATGGAGCGCGGCTGGCGGTCGAAGAAGGACATCTCCCCCATCATCTCGCCCTCGCCGATGCGCCCCACCTCGAAGGTCTCGGTTCCGGAGACGGAGAGGAGAGCGGCCTCGCCCTGGACGATGAAGTAGAGGGCCTCGCCCACCTCGCCGACGTCGGCGATGACCTCGTCCCGCTGCAGCGTCACCAGTTCGGTGTACTCCAGCAGCGTCTGGACTTCCTTGATGGTCAGGGATTCGCACAGGGCCTGCTGGTTGAGGAACTCGGCGAGTTCCACGGGGTTCTGCTGGGTCATGGCGCCTCCGGCGGTTCGAGAAACGGCCGTCAGCATACCCCACGCCGGGGGCGGAAAAAACGGCCGTGGAAACGCGGCGCGTGCTGGGGCACCATGATTTCGAACGGCCGTATCCAACCCGAACAACCATTCCGAGGAGGTTGCATGGAGTCACCCGCCCGTACCACCGCCGCCCTGCTCCTGACCCTGGTCGGCCTCCTGTTCGTGACCCCGGCGATGGCCGAGCCGACGGAGGGTATCGATTACGTCCGCCTGGATGAACCCGTGACCGATGGCGGCGGTGACCGTGTCGAGGTGCTGGAGCTCTTCTGGTACGGCTGCCCCCACTGCTACCGCCTGGAGGAGCCGCTCCAGGAGTGGCTGGAGGAGAAGGGCGACACCGTGCGCTTCGAGCGGATCCCGGCCCCCTTCAACGAGGAGTGGGAGCGCCATGCCCGCGGTTACTATGCCGCCGAGCTCCACGGCGTCGCCGAAAAGGCCCACGACGCCTTCTTCCGCCGCTTCCACGAGGAGGGCGACCACCTTCACGGCCGCGATGACCTGGCCGCCTTCTACGCCGAGTTCGGCGTGGACCGGGACGAGTTCCTGCGGACCCTGGAGGGCTTCGGCGTGAATACCAAGATGCGCCGGGCCGGGCGCATCGCCCGGGACTCCGGGGCGGACGGCGTCCCCGCGGTGATCATCGACGGCCGCTACCGCACCAGTGCCTCCCGCGCTGGGGGGCGTGAGGAGATGCTGGAGGTGATGGACTACCTCGTCGAGAAGGCCCGCCGATAGGGGGCAGGAGGAAACCGTGAAGACCGCCGAGCTGTTCGTCCGCTGTCTGGAGCGCGAGGGGGTGGAGTACATCTTCGGCCTCCCCGGCGAGGAGAACCTGGACGTCATGGACGCCCTGGTGGACTCCGACATCCGGTTTGTCACCGTGCGCCACGAGCAGGGGGCGGCCTTCATGGCCGACGTCTACGGCCGGCTCACCGGTCGCGCCGGCGTCTGCCTGGCCACCCTGGGGCCGGGGGCCACCAACCTCATCACCGGCGTGGCCGATGCCAACATGGACCACGCCCCGCTGGTGGCCATCGCCGGCCAGGCCTCCACCAACCGGCTGCACAAGGAGTCCCACCAGGTCCTGGACCTGCAGAACCTCTTCCGGCCCATCACCAAGTACAGCTCGCGGCTGCTTACCCCCGCCATCACCACCGAGGTGGTGCGCAAGGCCTTCAAGCTCGCCCAGTCGGAGAAGACCGGGGCCTGCTTCATCGAATTCCCCGAGAACATCGCCGAGATGCCCATCGAGGACGAGCCGCTGACGGTGCGCCAGCCGGTGGCCCCGGAGCCGCCGGCGGACCGGGTGGAGGCGGCGGCTGCCGCCATCTCGGCGGCGAACAACCCCATCATCCTCGCTGGCAACGGCGTCATTCGCTCCGGGGCCTGCGAGGCGCTGGCCGACTTCGCCGAGCGGATGAACATCCCCGTGGCCAATACCTTCATGGCCAAGGGGGCGATCCCCTTCAAGCACCCCATGGCCCTGGGTTCCGCGGGCCTCCAGGCCAAGGACTACGTCTCCTGCGGCTTCGACCAGGCCGACCTGGTCCTGTGCATCGGCTACGACCTGGTGGAGTACCACCCCTACCTGTGGAACCCCAACCGCAGCAACCACCTCATCCACATCGACAACACCCCGGCGGAGGTGGACGCCTTCTACTCCGTGGATGTCGGCGTGGTGGGGGATATCTCCCACAGCCTGCGGCGCATCGGCGAGCTGGCCACGCCGCGTGCCGGCCGCTTCGCCCGGCCCCTGCGGCGCGCCCTCATCGAGGACATGAACGAGCACGCCGAGGACACCCGCTTCCCGGTAAAGCCGCAGAAGATCATCTGGGACCTGCGCACCGCCATGCAGCTCGACGATATCGCCATCTGCGACGTCGGTGCCCACAAGATGTGGATGGCCCGGATGTTCCGCGCCGAGCGACCCAATACCTGCCTCATCTCCAACGGCTTCGCCGCCATGGGCATCGCCCTGCCGGGGGCCATCGGGGCCCGCCTGGCCCGGCCCGGGGTGAACGTGGTAGCGGTCACCGGTGACGCCGGCTTCCTCATGAATGCCCAGGAGCTGGAGACCGCCGTGCGCCTGGGCGTCCCCATGGTGGTCCTGGTCTGGAACGACGCCGGCTACGGCCTCATCGAGTGGAAGCAGATGAACGCCTACGGCCGCACCTCGGCGGTGGACTTCAATAATCCCGATCTGGTCACCTTCGCCGAGTCCTTCGGCGCCCGGGGCTACCGCATCGAGCGGACCGAGGAGCTGCTGCCCACCCTGCGCGAGGCCCTGGCTGATGGCGGCGTCAGCGTCATCGACTGCCCGGTGGACTACTCCGAGAACCTCAAGCTCACCGAGAAGCTCGGGGACATGGTCTGCCCGCTGTAGGTGCCCGGGCTCGATTTCCGCGCCGTCGCGGCGGGTGTAGGATGGACGGGAGTTCCACTCCGGCAAGGGCAACATGAGCGATACGGCGGTCACCCTGGGGGGCGCGCGGGAGACCGGGGGCGGCGGCACCATCCTGCGCCTGCTCTCCTACAACATCCAGGTGGGGATCCGGACCCGGCGCGCCCGGCAGTACCTGACCAACTCCTGGAAGCACGTCCTGCCCCACGCGCGCCGGTTCGAGAACCTGGATCGGGTGGCCCAGGTCCTGCGCGGGTACGACATCGTCGGCCTCCAGGAGGTGGATGCCGGCCG
>JBKGYA010000014.1:0-23269 GCA_046546335.1 Thiohalospira sp.
CGGAGAGGTAGCCCTCGCGAAAGACCTCCACGTCCATGATCGCCTTGTCGGTCTCCACCGTGGCGACCACGTCGCCGCGGGTGATGGGATCCCCGACATTCTTCTCCCAGCTGACCACGGTGCCCTCGGTCATGGTGTCCGAGAGCTGGGGCATCTTCACGGTGTAGGGTTCGGCCATGGCTAGTCCCGCTGCGTTGGAGGTTCCGAGGGCCGCCGGGCGGCGGCCGTTTCCGGGGCACGCGGCCCCGAGCCCGAGGGGTGGCGCTCAGCCCTTGCCGAAGAGCTGGCGCACGGCGGTCACCACGTCCCTGGCCCCCGGCACCACCGCCTTCTCCAGGGTGCGGCTGTAGGGCATGGGGACGTTGCGCGCCGAGACGCGCCGCGGCGGGCCGTCGAGCTCGAAGAAGCACTCCTCGTTGATCACGGCGGCGACCTCGGAGCCGACCCCGCAGGCGGGCTCGGCCTCCTCCACCACCACCGCCTTGTGGGTGCGCGAGACGGACTCGCGGATCCCCTCGCGGTCCAGCGGGGAGAGGGCGTAGAGGTCGACCACCTCGGCCTCGATACCGTCCTCGCGGGAGAGGACCTCGGCGGCCTCCAGGGCCCAGTGGACGGAGATGTTGTAGCCGAACAGGGTCACGTCGCGACCCTGACGCGCCACCTCGGAGCCCTCCAGGGGCGTGAAGAACTCGTCGTCGGAGACCTCGCCCTTGAGGTTGTACATGAGCTCGTGCTCGTTGATGAAGACGGGGTCGTCACAGCGCACCGCCGACTTCAGCAACCCGTAGGCCTGACGCGGATTGGAGGGGGTGACCACGCGCATGCCGGCGATGCCCATGAAGACCTTCTCCATGCGCGCCGAGTGCTGACCGGCCAGCTGGTGGGCCACGCCGCCCGGTGATCGGATGACGCAGGGGGCGGTGAGCTGCCCGCCGGACATGTAGCGCACCTTGGCGGCGGAGTTGAACATCTGGTCCATGGCCAGCCAGGCGAAGTTCACCGACATGATCTCGATGATGGGCCGGGCGCCGATGAAGGAGGCGCCGATCCCCAGGCCGGTGTAGCCGTTCTCGGAGATGGGGGTATCGATGACCCGGTCGGGGCCGTACTTGTCGTAGAGCCCCTGGGTCGCCTTGTAGGTACCGCCCATCACGCCGACATCCTCGCCCATGCAGAAGACCAGGGGGTCGCGGCTCATCTCCTCGTCGTGGGCGCGGCGCAGCGCGTCCCACATCATCATCTCGCTCATTGGCGGGCCCCTCCCTTCACGTACGGGTCGTTCTCGGCGAGGACGTAGCGCTCCACCTCCGCCGGGTCCGGCTCCGGCGACTGCTCGGCGTAGGGCACCACCTCGTTCTCCAGGTAATCCAGGATCTCGGTATCCATGGCCTTGTAGTCGTCCTCGGTGAGCTCACCGGCCTCGATGAGGCGGTCCCGCAGGGTGATGATGGGGTCCCGCTTGCTCCAGCGGCGCTCCTCCTCCTTCTCACGGTAGGCGTTGGAGTCGGACATGGAGTGGCCGCGATAGCGGTAGGTGAGCAGCTCCAGGAAGTAGGGGCCGTTGCCGTTGCGAACGTGCTCCACGGCCTTCTCGGCCGCCGCGTGGACCGTCTCCACATCCTGGCCGTCCACCTGATCAGCGGCGATGCCGTAGCCGCAGACCCGCTTGTACTGGTCGGTGACGGCGGTGGAGCGGTCGATGCGGGTGCCGATGCCGTAGAGGTTGTTCTCGCAGACGTAGAGCACCGGGAGGTTCCACAGCGCGGCCATGTTCATGGTCTCGTGGAAGGTGCCCTGGTTGTTCGCGGCATCCCCGAGGAAGCAGATGACCATCTCGTCCCCGCCCTTGAGCTTGATGGTCTTGGCCATGCCGGCCGAGAGGGGGAAGGGACCGCCCACCAGGGCGTAGCCACCCATGAAGCGCTTCTCCACATCGAAGATGTGCATGGAGCCGCCGCGCCCCCGGCTGGAGCCGCCCTCCTTGCCGAAGAGCTCCGCCATGACCTCCTTGGGGTCGGCGCCGGCGAGGATGGCGTGCACGTGGTCGCGATAGCCGGTGATGACGTAGTCATGGCCCGGCCGGGCGGCCTCCATCACGCCGTGGGCGCAGGCCTCCTGCCCGGGGTAGAGATGGAGGAATCCTCCGATACGCCGCTCCACGTAGGCCTCGTAGCAGCGCTCCTCGAAGCGCCGCGCCAGGAGCATGGAGCGCAGCAGGCGTTTCTTGTCCGCGGTGTCCATGGGGGCACCCCTCATTCTGGCAAACCGGACCCGGGAAACGCTCGACCATGGCAGGCCGGACCCCGGGAAGATGCAAGCCGCGGATCATCGGCATTTTCACCATCAAGGTCAAGAATTCGCCGCGGTACACCTTTCCGACCGAGAACGGTTTCACGCGAGGCAGAAGAATCCGGCGGCGGCCGGGTACACGAGCAAACCCGGGGGCGGCAGGGGGTGCGCGGGGCCTCGGCGGCCATGGATGGCCGCCGCGGAGCGCCAGGGACGGTCCTCGCGTCCCCGCGCACCCCCTGCCGCCCCCGGGTTCGCCCCCAACGAAGTCTCCGTCCCAAGGCCCTCCCCCAGGACGGACCCGCCACGTAGAATGGCGACCAGCGAACGAGGGAGGCAGCAATGGCGAGCGACGAGGGCTACCGCATCGAACACGACAGCATGGGCGAGGTCCCGGTGCCCGGCTGGGCGCTCTGGGGCGCCTCCACCCAGCGGGCGGTGGAGAATTTCCCCATCAGCGGCCGGCCACTCCCGCCGGCCCTCATCCACGCCCTGGGCCACATCAAGGCCGCCTGCGCCACCGCCGCCGCCGAACTGGGGGCGCTGGACACCCCGCGGGCCGAGGCCATCATCGCCGCCGCGCGGCGCGTGGCCGCCGGCGAGTTCGACGACCACTTCCCGGTGGACGTCTTCCAGACCGGCTCCGGCACCAGCTCCAACATGAACGCCAACGAGGTCATCGCCCGGGTCGCCGGGGAGGCCAGCGGCCTGACCATCCACCCCAACGACCACGTCAACGTCGGCCAGTCCTCCAACGACGTCTTCCCCTCCGCCGTCCAGGTGGCCGCGGCGCTCACCATCGGCGAGGAACTCGAGCCGGCCCTGGCCCATCTGGCCGCCGCCCTGGAGGCGCGCGCCGCCGAGCTGGACGACACGGTGAAGACCGGCCGCACCCATCTCATGGACGCCATGCCGGTGACCCTGGGCCAGGAGCTCACCACCTGGGCGCGGCAGATGGAGACCGCCCGCCAGCGCCTGGCCGAGTCGGCGCCGCGCCTGGCCGACCTCCCCCTGGGCGGCACCGCCGTGGGCACCGGCGTCAATGCCCCGGCCGGCTTCGGCACCCGCACCGCCGCCGCCCTCTCGGCGGAGACCGGCCACGCCTTCACCGCCCAGGCCCATCCCTTCGTGGGGATCAGCGCCCCGGACGTCGCCGCCGAGGTCAGCGGCCAGATGAAGGCCGCCGCCACCGGCCTGATGAAGATCACCAGCGACCTGCGCTGGATGAACTCCGGGCCCCTGGCGGGACTGGCGGAGATCACCCTGCCGGCGCTGCAGCCCGGCTCCTCCATCATGCCCGGCAAGGTGAACCCGGTGATCCCGGAGGCCGCCGCCCAGGTCTGCGCCCAGGTCATCGGCAATGACGCCGCGGTGACCACCGCCGTCCAGTCCGGCAACTTCCAGCTCAACGTCATGCTGCCGCTCATCGGCCGCAACCTGGTGGAGTCGGCGAGCCTGCTGGCCGGCGCCTGCAACGCCCTGGCCGACAAGGCGGTGGCCGGCTTCCACGTGAACCGGCAGAACCTCGCCCAGGCGCTGGCGCGCAACCCCGTGCTGGTCACCGCGCTGAACCCGGTCATCGGCTACGAGAAGGGGGCGCTCATCGCCAAGCGCGCCCAGGCCGAGGGCCGCACGGTCCTGGAGATCGCCCGGGAGGAGACCGACCTGGAGGAGGCGGAGCTGCGCCGGCTGCTGGACCCGGTGGGCCTCACCGGCCACGACCCCGATCAGCCGCCGGTCTAGGAGGGGACATGGAGACGACTTCGCAGCGCCTCACCCTGCCCCGGCCCGACGACTGGCACCTCCACCTGCGCGACGGCGCCCTCCTGGAGGCGGTGGCCGGCCACAGCGCCGCCACCTTCGCCCGTGCCATCATCATGCCCAACCTGAAGCCGCCGGTGACCACCACGGCCCTGGCCACGGAATACCGCGAGCGCATCCTCGCCGCCCTGCCGGCGGGCAGCGACTTCCAGCCGCTGATGACCCTCTACCTCACGGACAACACCGAGCCGGCAGAGATCGACCGCGCCGCCGACAGCGGGCTGGTCTTCGGCGTGAAGCTCTACCCGGCGGGGGCGACCACCCATTCGGATGCGGGGGTCACCGACCTGACCGCCCTGACCCCCACTCTGGAGCGCATGGCCGAGCGCGGCCTGCCCCTGCTCATCCACGGCGAGGTGACCGACCCGGCGGTGGACATCTTCGACCGCGAGGCGGTCTTCATCGAGCGCGTACTCATCCCGTTGCGGACCCGTGTCCCGGCGCTGCGCATCGTGCTGGAGCACATCACCACCCGCCAGGCGGCGGAGTGGGTGCGCGCGGCCGACGACGGCGTGGCCGCCACCATCACGCCCCAGCACCTGCTCCACAACCGCAACGACCTGCTGGTGGGCGGGATCCGGCCCCACCGCTACTGCCTGCCCATCCTCAAGCGCGAGGAACACCGCCAGGCGGTGGTCGACGCCGCCACCTCCGGCTCGCCGAAGTTCTTCGCCGGCACCGACAGCGCCCCCCATCCGCGCGGGGCCAAGGAGAGCGCCTGCGGCTGCGCCGGGATCTACTCCGCCCCGCTGGCCCTGCCCCTCTACGCCGAGGCCTTCGAGGCCGCCGGCGCCCTGGATCGGCTGGGGGACTTCGTGGGGGGATTCGGTGCCGACTTCTACGGCCTGCCGCGCAACCAGGAGACGGTGGAGCTGGTGCGGGAGTCGTGGACGGCGCCGGCGGCCTACCCCGCCGGGGAGGAGGCCATCGTCCCCCTGCGGGCGGGGGAGGAGCTGGCGTGGCAGGTGGTCGGCCCATCCGGCTGAACCGCCCGAGCCGGCACGACTTCAGTCGGCCCGGGTGACCGTGTAGCCGGCCGCCTCCAGCCGCTCCAGGACGGCGGGGACGTGGACGGCGTGGAGCGCCACCAGGGGCCGCCGGCCCGCCGCCAGCCGGCGCTCCAGCCGGGCCGCCATGCGTGCACTCCGGCGGGCGATGACGGCCTCCCGAAAGGCCTCGGCGACGGCGGCATCGGCCCCCGCCATCAGCTCATCGTGCCGACGGGCCACCGCGCCGACATCCCGCTCCAGCCAGGCGGCCTCCAGCCGCGCCTGCCACGCCCCCAGCTCCGGCCGGAAATCGGTCAGGTGGGCGATGAGCCCGACCTTGTCCGGCATGGCCAGGTCCGAGAGCGCCGCGATGCGCTCGGCGGCGCTCTCCAGGCCGCGCACGGGAAGACCCGACCGCCGGGCGCGCTGGATCAGGGGGAGGACCGGCCGTCCCGGATCCACGCCCGCTGGCGTGGCCAGGGCGAGGGCCACCGCCCAGGGCCGCAGGCGGGCCATGGACTCCCGGGACAGGCCGCTCCCCTCCAGGGCGCGGGCAGCCCCGGCGAAGAGCTCCAGCCCCAGGTGGTCTCGCAGATCCTCCCCCGGCGGCAGCCGGCTCGCAGCGGCCACCCGCTGGCGCGCCTCGCCATCCGGGCGCACGCCGACCACCAGCCCGTCCGCCCCCTCCAGGGCGCGTTCCACCGCCCCCGGCAGACGCCGGATCCGGGGTTCGGCGGAGGGGAGGGTGGCGTAGACCCAGGCGGCCGGCTCCCCTGCCGGGTCCGTCACGGCAAAGAACAGACCCGGCCTCGCCGCCGCCAGGGCGGGTAGCAGGAGGAGGACGACGGCCAGCAGCGTGCGGATCATGGAGGACCTTTCGGGGCGCCGACGGGCTGCTAGAATACGCGTTTTACCAACCCTGGGGCGAGACATGCTGGATCGGCAGTTCTGGAAGAGCGCGCGGGTACCCGTCGCGCGGGTGTTCATCGTGGTCGTGGTGCTCTACAGCTTCGTCTGGCAGCGGATCGAGGTGCCGCCGCTGACCTCGGCGCTCAGCCTGGCCGGGATCGCCCTGGCCGTGCTCGGCGTCGTGATCCGCGGGCTGGCCGCCGGCTACCTGCACAAGAATCAGGAGCTGGCCACCGACGGGATCTACGCCCTGGCCCGCCACCCCCTCTATCTGGGGTCCAGCCTCATCGCCCTGGGGCTGATGCTGGTCATCCGGGACCCGCTGGTGGCCGCGGCGCTGGTCGTGGTGATGGTGATCACCTACCTCCCCACCATCGCCAGCGAGGAGGCGAAGATGGCCCACCGCTTCCCCGAGGCCTGGCCGGGCTACCGCGACTCCACCCCCCGGATCCTGCCCCGCATCGACCGCATCGGGCGGCTCACCCGGGGTGGCTGGAATGCGGCCCAGTGGCGCCACAATGCGGAGTACAACGCGCCCCTGGCGGTGATCCTGGTGCTCGTCGCCCTCCAGCTCTACCGCGCCTTCGCCTAGCCCATGGACCCGACCACCCGCTTTCGCGGCTACCTCCCCGTCGTGGTGGACGTGGAGACCGCCGGCTTCAATCCCCAGGGGGATGCCCTGCTGGAGCTGGCTGCGGTCCCCGTCGTCCCCGGCGAGGGCGGCTGGCACCCGGGCGCCGTCCACGAGGCGGCGGTCGTACCCTTCCCCGGCGCCAACCTGGAGGAGTCGGCCCTGAAGTTCACCGGCATCGAACCGGAGGACCCGCTGCGCGGCGCCCTGCCCGAGATCGAGGCGCTCACCGAGGTCCTCAACCCCGTCCGCCGGGCGGTGGCCGACCACGACTGCAAGCGCGCCATCCTGGTGGGCCACAATGCCGCCTTCGACCACGCCTTCCTCAATGCCGCGGTCAACCGCACCGGTTTCAAGCGCAACCCCTTCCACCCCTTCTCCAGCTTCGACACCGCCACCCTGGCGGGGCTCGCCTACGGCCACACCGTCCTCGCCCGGGCCATGGAGCGCGCCGGCCTGGAGTGGGACGACGAGCGCGCCCACTCCGCCGCCTACGACGCCGAGCGCACCGCGGCCCTGTTCGCCACCATCGTGAACACCTGGGACCACTTCATCGGCCTGCCCGACGGGGTCTGAGCGCCGCACACAAAAAAGACGCCCGCCCGGTTCAACCGGTTGGGCGCCATAGCGAGGCTCGGTGGAGGGGGCGGTCAGGCCGCCCCCGCTGACCTTACGGCCGGTGCTCGATAACCGAACTCTTGCCGGACATGGACGGCAGCCGCGGCAGCTCCTGCTCGGGGAAGCTGTTGGCGGTGAGCGCGCCCAGGAAGGCGACGATGTCGTCCACCTGCTGGTCGCTCAGCTCCTTGTCGAGCTGGGTCTTGCCCATGACCCGGACCGCCTCGTCGAGGCTGTCCACCGCGCCGTTGTGGAAGTAGGGGGCGGTAAGCTCGACATTGTAGAGGGTCGGCACGCGCCACATGTGCTTGTGGTCATCCTTGCCGGTATCCTCGTGGCGGCCGGTATCCTCCATGAAGTCGTACTTCTCGACGTACTCGTTGTCCTCGTAGGTGGGGAACTCCTGGAAGAAGCCCTTGCCCAGCGGCATCTGCGGGCCGGCGAAGGCCGGGCCGCTGTGGCAGCTGGTGCAGCCCACCTCCTTGAAGGTCTCCATGCCGCGCAGCTCCTGCTCCGACATGGCATCCTCGTCGCCGTTGGCGTAGTTGTTGTACGGCGTATCCGGGGTCACCAGGGTCCGCTCGTAGGCGCCGATGGCCTTGGTGATGCGCTTGATGTCGATCTTGTCGTCACCGAAGACCTCCTCGAACTCCTCGCGGTACCCCTCGATGCCGCTGATGCGCTCGGCGGTGAAGTCGTGGTCCGGCATGCCCATCTCCACGGGGTTGACGATGGGGCCTTCGGCCTGATCCTCGAGGGTATCGGCGCGGCCGTCCCAGAACTGGACCGAGAGATAGGCGGCATTCCAGACGGTGGGCGCGTTGCGCGGGCCGGTCTCGCCGTGGACACCCATGGAGGTCCGACGACCATCATCGCCCCCCTCCATGACGTTATGGCAGGTGTTGCAGGAGACGGTCCCGGTCTCGGAGATCCGCGGGTCGAAGTAGAGTTTCTTGCCCAGCTCCACCTTCTCCTCGGTGGTCGGATTGTCCTCCGGGACCGGCGGCTCGTCCGGCAGTGCGGGCCAGTCCTGGGCGACGGCGGCACCGGCGAAGCCCCCGAGAAGGGCCCCGGAAACGAGGGTGGAGGTAATACGCTTCATGGCAACTCCCCTGTTGGCTCTGTTGTTGGAAAAGGCATCAGTACTTGCGCGTATAATTTAGACCAATTCTAAAGGCCAGTCAAAAGAAAGGGGCCGGCTGATGCCTGACCCCCGTCTGGTCCATGCGCCCCGGGTTTCAACCCCTACTGGCTGGCCGAGACCGCCTGTTCCACCATCTGCGTCAGCTCACCGGTACCGGCCATCTCCACGGTGATGTCGCAGCCGCCGATGAGTTCCCCGTTGATGTAGATCTGCGGGAAGGTGGGCCAGTCGGCGAACTGCGGCAGCGCCTCCATGATCGCCGGGTCCTCGAGGATGTTCACGTAGGCGAACTCCTGGCCGGTGGACTGCAGGGCCTGGGCCGCCCGCATGGAGAAGCCGCACTGCGGCAGCTTGGGGGTGCCCTTCATGTAGATGATGACCGGGTGGTTCTCCACCTGTTCCTTGATACGCTCCAGTGCGTCCATCGGATACCTCGTCTCGATTGTGGCGTTTCCGGTTGTGTCGCCGGGCCGGCGACGGTCGCGGCACAGGATAGGGCACCGGGGCGCAAATACCAAGTGCCACGCTAGGGATTGCATGCTCGCGTTGTTGCGGAACTCCGCGCCTGGCGGCTTCGAAGCGGGCGGCCACCCGGAGCGGCAGGGTCCGGCAGGAGACGGCGTACATACCTCCCTGTAGCCTCCACGGCGGCATCCATGCCGCCGTGGCTGGCCTCAACAGCTCCCCTCGTCCTGGATGGCCTCGAAGAGCCGCTCCCCCCGATCGAGAAATCCTGCCAGGGCTTCCGGCACTCGACCTCACCTACGCGTCATCCACATGCCGCTGGAACCACGCCTCGAACAGCGCGGCGTGCCAGAGCTTGGAGCCCTGGATCCGGGTGTGGTGGGACTCCGGCGCATCCAGCAGCATGTCGATGTACTCCCGGCGGAAGACCCCGCGGCGGTAGGCGGCGGCGCTGTTGAGGGTGTCGCGCATGTACTCCAGGAAGCCGCCGCGGACGTACTTCAGCGCCGGCATGGGGAAGTAGCCCTTGGGCCGGTCGATGACCGAGTCGGGCACCAGCCCCCGGGCCATGGCCTTGAGCGGGTACTTGCCGCCGTCCCCGCGCAGGCGCAGCTCCGCCGGCAGCTCGGCGGCCGTCTCCACCAGCCGGTGGTCCAGGAAGGGGACGCGCGCCTCCAGCCCCCAGGCCATGGTCATGTTGTCCACCCGCTTGACGGGGTCGTCCACGACCAGCCGGGTGGCATCCAGGGCGAGCACGGCGGCCACCGGGTCGTCCTCGCCGGTCTCCGCCAGCTCCCGCTCCACCCAGGCGCGGGTGTGGTCGGGGCCGCCCAGCCCCTCGGCCACCATGGTCAGGTACTCGTCGTGCTCGCGGTCGAAGTAGTAGCGCGCCAGGCGGTCGGCGGCCGTGCCCTCGGTATCGCCGGCGATCTGCGGATACCAGAAGTAGCCGCCGAAGACCTCGTCCGCCCCCTGGCCGGAGAGGACCACCTTCACCTCCCGGCTCACCCGCTCGGCCAGCAGGTAGAAGGCCACCGCATCCTGGCCGAACATGGGCTCGGACATGGCATCGATCGCCTCCGGCAGCCGCGGCAGCACCTCCTCGTTGGGGATGTGGATCCGCCGATGACGGGTGCCGAAGCGCTCGGCCACGGCGTCGGAGTACTCGAACTCGCTGCCGGCCTCCTCGCCCACGTCCTCGAAGCCGATGGAGAAGGTGCGCAGGTCCTCCTCGCCGGCCTCGTGGAGCAGCCCCACCAGCAGGCTGGAGTCCAGGCCGCCGGAGAGCAGGACCCCCACCGGGACGTCGGCCACCGTCCGCCGCCGGGCCACCGCCGAGCGCAGCGCCTCGTGGGTCGCCTCCACCGCCTCGGCCTCGCTGCCGAATGCCAGCCGCGGGCGGTCGCGCAGCCGCCAGTAGGTGCGCTCCCGGCGCTCGCCATCCGGGCCCACGGTGAGGCTGGTGGCCGGCGGCAGCTTGCGTACGCCGCTCATCACCGTGCGCGGGGCCGGCACCACGCCGTGGAGGGTGAACTGGTGGTGCAGCGCCACCGGGTCGGGCCGGGTATCGATGCCGCCGCCGGCGAGCAGCGCCTGGGTGTTGGAGGCGAAGCGGAAGAAGCCGTCGCCATCGGCGTGGTAGAGGGGCTTGATCCCCATGCGGTCCCGCGCCAGGAAGAGCCGGCCGGTGCCCAGCTCGCGGATGGCGAAGGCGAACATCCCGTCCAGCCGCTCCGGGCAGCGCTCCCCCCACTCGGCGTAGGCCTTGAGGATGACCTCGGAGTCGCCCTCGGTGAAGAAGGTGTACCCCCGGCCGGCCAGCTCGTGGCGCAGGTCGCGGTAGTTGTAGATGGCGCCGTTGAAGACCAGGGCCAGCCCCAGCCCGGCATCCACCATGGGCTGGTGGGAGCGCGCCGAGAGGTCGATGATGGACAGCCGCCGGTGGCCGAACATCAGGGGCCCGTCGGACCAGCTCCCGACATGGTCGGGCCCGCGCCGCTCCAGGCGGGCGAGCATGGCGTCCATCCGGCCCAGATCGGGCAGGGTCCCGTCCAGGCGCAGCTCTCCGGCGATTCCGCACATCGGTTCAGGGCTCCTCGTTGTTCCCGGCCGGCCGTCCCCAGCCGCCACCCCCGGGGGTGGCGATGGTCAGGTGGTCGCCGGCGGCGGCGGTGAAGGTCGTCTTCCCCGGCAGGGGCGTGTCGTTCCAGCGATGCTCGCCGGGGGCGCCGTCGGCCCCGCCGGCCAGGCCCCAGGGGGCGTGGCGGCGGCGCTCGGTGAGCAGGGTGATCCGGGCCGGGGCCCGGAGCTCGTAGGTCCGCTCCAGGCCGTCGCCGCCCCGCCGCGCCCCGGCCCCGCCGGGGCCGCGACGCAGGCGGTAGGCCGCCACTCGCAGGGGGTAGGCCATCTCCAGCGCCTCCACCGGGGTGTTCAGGGTGTTGGTCATGTGGCTGTGGACGCCGGAGAGGCCGCCGCCGTCGCGCCCGGCCCCCGTGCCGCCGCCCAGGGTCTCGTAGTAGTGCCAGCCGCTCCCCGCACCCTCGCCGACCCCGCCCATGGCGACGTTGTTCATGGTCCCCTGGCTGGCCGCGGGGATGCGCTCGGGGATGGCCTCGGCCAGCGCCCCCAGCACCGCATCCACCAGCCGGGAGCTGGTCTCCACGTTGCCGGCGGCCACCGCCGCCGGCCGGCGGGCGTTGACCAGGCAGCCCTCGGGGGCGTGGAGCGCGATGGGCCGGAAGGCGCCGGCGCAGGCCGGCGTCCCCGCCGGCATGAGGCAGCGGAAGGCGTAGAAGACCGCCGCCGCGGCCACCGCCAGGGGGCAGTTGACGTTCCCCGGGGTCTGTCCGGCGGTGCCGGTGAGGTCCACGGCCACCCCCTCGGCATCGATGGTCAGGGCGACCCGGATGGGGAGATCGGTCTGCCCGGCGCCATCGTCGTCCAGGTAGTCCGTGAAGGTGTACGCCCCCGCCGGGAGCTGGGCCAGCGCCGCCCGGCTCATGCGCTCGCCGTAGTCCTGGAGGGCATCCAGGGCCCGGCCCAGACCCTCGACCCCCAGCTCGGCGGCCAGCGCCTCCATCCGGGCCACGCCGGCCCGGTTGGCACTGGCCTGGGCGGCGAAGTCCCCCTCCACCTCCGGGCCGCCACCGGTGGCGGCGACGATGGCCTCCCAGGGGGCGGGCTCGCGCTCACCGCCCCGCCAGAGGTGGGCCGGGGGCAGGATCACCCCCTCCTCCTCCAGGGTGCGGGAGAGCGGCATGGAGCCGGGGGCGTCGGCGCCGATGTTGGCGTGGTGGGCGCGACTGGCCACGAAGGCGACCAGCGCCCCCTCGACGAAGACCGGGGCGATGAGGGTGACATCGGGCAGATGGGTGCCCCCCAGGAAGGGGTCGTTGACCACCACCTGATCCCCCGGCGCCCAGCCCGTGCGGCCCACCAGGTCGCGCATGGCGTAGGCCATGCTGCCCAGATGAACCGGGATGTGGGCGGCCTGGGCCGCCAGCTCGCCCTCGGCGTCGAAGACGGCGCAGGAGAAGTCCAGGCGATCGCGGATATTGGGCGAGAAGGCGGCGCGGCGCAGCACCGCCCCCATCTCGTCGCACACCGCCCCGATCCGGCCGGCGAAGAGTCCCAGTTCAACGGCGTCCATGATTCCCTCCGACGTGAGGGCGCCAGGCTACACCGCCGACCGTACAGGATCACCCTGCCCCGATACCCGGCCCCTACCCTCACCCGATTCTTTACTCCTATAATCGGGATTCCGGCTTGAAACCGGCGGCCCTCGCCCCCACCCGGCGGGAGTGCCGCAACCCGAACACCCATCGCAACAAGAAACGAGGAGCCACACACCATGGAGCACCAGCTTCCCGACCTCCCCTATGCCAAGGACGCCCTGGAGCCCCACATCTCCGCGGAGACCCTGGAGTACCACCACGGCAAGCACCACAACACCTACGTGACCAAGCTCAACGGGCTCATCCCGGGGACCGAGTTCGAGAACGCCTCCCTGGAGGAGATCATCCGGAAGGCGCCGGCCGGCGGGATCTTCAACAACGCCGCCCAGGTCTGGAACCACACCTTCTACTGGAACTGCATGAGCCCCGACGGTGGCGGTGAGCCCTCCGGTGCCCTGGCCGACGCCATCAACGCCAAGTTCGGCTCCTTCGCCGACTTCAAGGAGAAGTTCTCCGAGATGGCCGTGGGCAACTTCGGCTCCGGCTGGACCTGGCTGGTGAAGAAGGCCGACGGCAGCGTGGAGATCGTCAACACCTCCAACGCCGGCAACCCGCTGCGCGATGGCGACACCCCGCTGCTGACCATCGACATCTGGGAGCACGCCTACTACATCGACTACCGCAACGCGCGGCCGAAGTACGTGGAAAACTTCTGGAATCTGGTCAACTGGGACTTCGTCGCCAGCAACTTCAGCGGCTGACAGCGCCGCCGGGCGGGGGTTTGCACCCCGCCCGACCAGGGGATAGAATCCATCCCCTGCCCAATGGCAGTCCCCCGGGGGACTGCCATTTTTGTTTTTCGGGAGCCTCCCATGACGGATGCCTTGATGGACACCTACGCCCGCCTGCCCGTGGCCTTCGAAGAGGGCCGCGGCGCCCGCCTGTGGGACACCGAGGGCCGGGAGTACCTGGACGCCATCGCCGGTATCGCCGTCTGCGGGCTGGGCCACGCCCACCCGGCGGTGACCGCCGCGCTCTGCGACCAGGCCGGCCGGCTGGTCCACACCTCCAACCTCTACCGGATCCCGCTGCAGGAGCGCCTGGCCCAGCGGCTCACCGCCGCCGCCGGCATGGAGCGCGCCTTCTTCTGCAACTCCGGCGCGGAGGCCAACGAGGCGGCGCTGAAGATCGCCCGGCGGACCGGCCACCAGCGCGGCATCGCCGAGCCCAAGGTCGTCGTCATGGAGGGCAGCTTCCACGGCCGCACCCTGGCCACCCTCTCCGCCACCGGGAACCCGGCCATCCAGAGCGGCTTCGAGCCCCTGGTGGCCGGCTTCGAGCGCGTCCCCTGGGGCGATGCCGACGCCGTGGCCGCCCTCACCGACCGCGAGGACATCGTCGCCGTGCTGGTGGAGCCCATCACCGGCGAGGGCGGCGTGGGGGTGCCGCCGGCCGACTACCTGCCGCGGCTGCGCGCCCTCTGCGACGAGGCCGGCTGGCTGCTCATGGTCGACGAGATCCAGACCGGGATCGGCCGCACCGGCGACCTCTTCGCCAGCCTCGGCACCGGCGTCCGGCCCGACGTCCTGACCCTGGCCAAGGGGCTGGGCAACGGTGTCCCCATCGGCGCCTGCCTGGCCCGGGGTGAGGCCGCCGGGATCCTGGGGCCCGGCAGCCACGGCACCACCTTCGGCGGCAGCCCCCTGGTCTGCGCCACCGCCCTGACCGTCCTGGATACCCTGGAGGCCGAGGCGCTGCCGGCCCGGGCCGGGAAACTCGGGGATCGCATCGCCGACGGCCTGAGGGCCCGCCTGGAGGGCCATCCGGCGGTCACCGCCATCCGCCACCGCGGCCTGATGATCGGCGTGGAGCTGGACCGCCCCTGCAAGGAGCTGGTAAAGCACGGGCTGGAGGCCGGGATCCTCATCAACGTCACCGCCGAACGGGTGGTGCGGCTGCTGCCGCCGCTGATCATCAGCGATGCCGAGGCGGATACCATTACCACCACCGTAGCCGACCTCATCGAGGCCTTCGCGCCTCCGGGGGAATCGACATGAGCACCCTGCGCCACTTCCTTACCCTGGCCGACCTGACGCCGGCCGAGCTGCGCGGACTCCTGGATCGGGCCGTCGAACTCAAGGACCTCCATCGCCGCGGGCGCCACTACGAGCCCCTGCGCGGCCGGGTCCTGGCCATGATCTTCGAGAAGTCCTCCACCCGCACCCGGGTCTCCTTCGAGGCGGCCATGGCCCACTTCGGCGGCCATGCCATCTTCCTCTCCCACCGCGATACCCAGCTCGGCCGCGGCGAGCCGGTGGAGGACAGCGCCCGGGTCCTCTCCGGCATGGCCGATGTGGTCACCATCCGCACCTACGGCCACGACACGGTGGAGCGCTTCGCGGCGTACTCCCGGGTGCCGGTGATCAACGCCCTCACCGACCTCCATCATCCCTGCCAGCTCCTGGCCGATCTCCAGACCTTCCGGGAGCTGCGCGGCCCCCTCCAGGGCCGCACCGTGACCTGGGTGGGGGACGGCAACAACATGTGCCACTCCTATATCGAGGCCTCGCGGATGCTCGACTTCGATCTGCGCATCGCCTGCCCCGAGGGCTACGAGCCGGATGCCGACATCCTCGCCTCCGCCCCGCGTGCGACCATCGTCCGCGACCCGCGCGAGGCGGCGAGCGGGGCCGACCTGGTGGTCACCGACGTCTGGGCCAGCATGGGGCAGGAATCGGAGCAGGGGGACCGGGTGGGCGCCTTCGCCGACTATCAGGTCAACAGCGAGGTCATGGCCGCCGCCGACCCCCAGGCGCTGTTCATGCACTGCCTTCCGGCCCATCGCGGCGAGGAGGTCACCGCCGAGGTCATCGACGGCCCCCGGAGCGCCGTCTGGGAGGAGGCGGAGAACCGCCTGCACGCCCAGAAGGCGCTGCTGGAGCGGCTGCTGGTCAGCGACCACGAGGGCTGAAGAGCCCCCTTTCAGGGTGTCCACCGCCTCTTCACCGAAGGCCAGACGGTCGGTCAGATCCCGGCCAGGCAGACGTTCTGATCTCACCTTGACGCCGCCGGGTGCGGTTACCATACTGCGGGTAACGTCAGCAATAGACCGCCCCGGCGACAGGGGAAGGAGAGCACCATGAATCCCATCGACGGTAGCGCCAGTGCCCGGCAGTACATGGCCCCCTCGCAGCCCGGCTCCGAGGTGACCAGTCCCGGCGCCGGCAATCAGGTGGCCGGTGGCTCCTCCATGGCCGGCCCGGCCATCCAGGCGCCCAACGAGGGGCAGGTTCGCGACGGCGCCTCCGTGGACGCCGAGGCGGACCCCACCTCGGTCACCACCGAGGCAGAAGAGACGGCGGCCACCGGCAATCAGCGCCAGGAGGCCGATGAGGGCGCGGCGACGGGTTCCGTGGTCGACGCCTACGCCTGAAGCCTCGCCTCGCCGAGAATGGCTACGGGCTCGCCACTGGCGGGCCCGTTTGCATTTCCAAATCCGTTAGCCCGCGACCCATGCCCCAGCCCGACGCCCCCGGCGATACCCTGAAACCATTCTGGCAGACCCGTTCGCTGGAGGAGCTGGACACGGCACAGTGGGAGGCGCTGTGCGACGGTTGCGGCCACTGCTGCATGGTCCACCTCGCGGATGAGGATGGAGGCGGGATCGTGGAGACCGATGCCGCCTGCCAGCTGCTGGACATCCCCACGGTGCGCTGCGCCGATTACGCCAACCGGCATCGCCGGGTCTCCGACTGCCAGCCGCTCACGCCCGAACTGGTGCGCGCGGCCCACTGGCTGCCGGAGACCTGCGCCTATCGCCGGGTCGCCGCCGGCCGGCCCCTGCCCGAGTGGCACCCGCTGGTCAGCGGCCGGACGGAGGCCGTCCACGAGGTCGGGGTCTCGGTACGCCCGGTCGCCCATCCGGAGACGGACGGAAAACCCTGGAACATCATCGAATGGTGGGAGGAATGATGAATCGACTGGTCTTTACCGGCGCCCTGCTCGGGCTGGCCGGCGTCGCCGTCGGCGCCTTCGGCGCCCACGCCCTAGAGGGGACCATGGGCGTACAGGGAAGGGCCTGGTGGGATACGGCGGTGACCTACCACCTGCCCCACGCCCTGGCGGTGGTCGTGGCCGGCCTGGCGGCCACCCAGCTCCCGCGCCCGGGCATGGCGCGCGCCGCCGGCTGGTTCCTGGCCCTGGGGGTAATCCTGTTCAGCGGCAGCCTCTACCTCATGGCGCTCACTGAATGGGGGTGGCTGGGTGCCATCACGCCCCTGGGGGGCTCGGCCTGGCTGGCCGGCTGGGCCCTGCTGGCCGGGGCCGCGATCAGGCGATGATATCGATGGAAACCGACTTGCGCTCCGAGGCCGCCGACTGGATCTGAGTGGCCTGACGCAGGACTTCCTGCCGGGATTCCTCGACTTTGCTCTCCGTCACCTGTAGCTGTTGCACGGTCTGGCCACGTAGCTGGCCGGCCGACTGTGCATCCCGGCTGCCGAGCCATTTCCGCCTCCAACGTCCGTGGTCGCTTCCTGAAAAGGGGATGCCTGATCGCGCTACGACGTCACACGCCTCTCGCCCTCCTCCCCGATCAGAGTCACCAGAAAGATATGCAGCCGGCGCGCCTTTTCAATCTCCCCGCGCATTCAGTCGCCGGCGCGCCTCGCGATCCCCGGCGGCGGCCGCCGCCTCCAGGAGGGCGCGTTCCCGCTCCGGATCCGCGGCCACGTGCCGCCCCTCGGCATGGAGTTCGGCCAGGGTCCTGAGGGCCGGCCCGTAGCCGGCCTCACCGTCGGCCTCCAGCCAGGCGATGGCGGTTTCCGGATCGGCCTCCACGCCGCGCCCCTCCAGCAGACGCAGGGCGAGCAGCCGCCGCGCCCGGGGGACGCCGGCCTCGGCATCCGCCCGGATGGTCGCCAGCCGGCGGTCGCCATCGAGTTCGGCCATGGTTCCCCTCCTGTCTCCGTCCGTGCCGAAATCCTGACACATGAACCCCTCATCAGCAGGGTGTCGGCCTGCTCGAGGACGGCCGATCCAGGTCCCGGATAGCCGGTACGCCGTGAAGACCTCCCTGTCGGCTCGACGGCAGCATCCGGGCTTCCGATGATCGGGGCTCCGGGACCTGCACCGACCACGAATCCTTCCGGGGCAGGTACGCCGATGCCCTGCGCCCATCGGGTGAGCAGGTGCGCACCCTCCCCGGATCACCGAGAATGGGTACCATGGAACCCGATCGCCTGCTACTGCTCTGCCGCCCCGGCTACGAGGGGGACACCGCCGCCGAGCTCCAGGCCGCGGCCGGGGCCATGGGCTTCCCCGGCTACTGCCGCGCCCACGCCGATACCGGCCGGGTCACCCTCTTCACCGGCGCCGGTACCATCACCGATTTCACCGACCACTGGCGGCTTCAGGGGGCGATCTTCCCCCGCCAGGCCTTTCTCACCACCGACCCGGTGCCCCTGCCCGACCGTGATCGGGTCGGCGCCCTCCTCGCCGCCCTGGGGGACTGCGCCGTCTCGGAGCTGGTCACCGAGACCCCCGACTCGGAGGCCGGGCGCGCCTGGACCCGTCTCGCCCGCGCCCTGAGCGCCCCGCTGCGGCAGGGGCTGGCGGCGGCCGGCCTCTGGCAGCCGGGGAGCGATGCACCGCGCCTGCACCTGCTGCTGGACGACGACGGCGCCCACCTCGGCCTCGCACCCGCCGGCCTGGACGACCCCCGCCCCGGCGGCATCCCGCGGCTCAAGCGGCCGAAGTCGGCGCCCAGCCGCTCCTTCCTGAAGCTGGAGGAGGCGTGGCAGACCTTCCTCGACCCCGCCGAGCGCGACCGCGCCCTGCAGTCGGGCATGCGGGCGGTGGATCTCGGGGCGGCGCCGGGGGGCTGGAGCTGGCTGCTCCAGCGGCGCGGCCTGGAGGTCCTGGCGGTGGACAACGGCCCCCTCAAGGGCGAGGTGGCCACGGCGGAGGGGGTCACCCACATCCGCGCCGACGGCTTTACCTGGCGGCCGCCGCGGCCGGTGGACTGGCTGGTCTGCGACATGGTGGAGCGGCCCCAGCGGGTGGCGGCCCTGGCGGCGGACTGGTTCGCCGCCGGCCGCTGTCGCTACGCCGTCTTCAACCTCAAGCTCCCCATGCGCCGTCGATATGCGGCCGTGGAGGAGTGCCGGGAGGTCATCCGCGGGCATCTGGGTTCCACGCCGGCCCGCCTGGGGATCCGCCACCTCTACCACGACCGCGACGAGGTCACCGCCTTCCTCGGCCCGGCACCGGGTCAGTGATCCACGAGGTGCGCGACCCAGCGCCGGACCACGGGGACCACGAACAGGGCGATGGGGAAGGCCATGGCCCACGCCGAGGGGAAGGCGTAGAGCAGCCAGCGGGCGAAGAAGTCCGGTGTCGGCCCCAGATTCACCAGGGTGATGAGCGCCGACATCGCGAAGGACATCAGAAGCGACATGAACAGGGCAAACAGCGGGCTGAACCAGCGCGCCGGGAGCCTGCGCCTCACGCCTCTCCCTCGTCCCCCAGGGCGCGGTCGACCATCTCGCCGACATCCGGCGAGCCCGCCCGCTCGCGCAACCGCTCCAGCTCGGCGTGCATGGCGGCCTCCCGCTCGGGGACGAAGCGCCGCCACCGGGTCAGCGGTTTCACCAGCCGGGCCGCGATCTGCGGGTTGCGCCCGTCCAGCTCCAGGACCACGTCCGCCAGCAGCCGGTAGCCGGCACCATCGGGCCGGTGGAACTGCGCCGGATTGCGCATGGCGAAGGCGCCGATGACCGCGCGCACCTTGTTGGGGTTGGTGAGGCTGAAGGCGGGGTGGTCCATGAGCGCCTGCACCCGCTCCACGCCGCCGGGCAGCGGCGAGGCGGCCTGGATGGCCAGCCACTTGTCCACCACCAGGGGGTCGTCCTGCCAGCGCTCGTAGAAGGCGTCCAGCGCCTCCGGGCGCTCGGGGACATCGGCGGCGGCCAGCGCCCGCAGGGCGGCGAGCTGGTCGGTCATGTTGTCCGCCTGGCGGAACTGCTCCATGCAGGCGGCTCGGGCGGCCTCGTCGGGCTCGGCCATGAGATAGGCCAGGGCGGTATTGGCCAGCGCCCGCTGCCCCACCGCCTCCGGCTCGAAGCGGTAGGGGCCGGTGTCCCGGAACCGGTCCCGCAGGGCCCACCAGCCGTCCCGGAGCTCCCGGGCCAGCCCGGTCCGCGCCGCCTCGCGGGCGGCGTGGAGGGCGTCCGGGTCGATGGTCTCCATGTACTCCGCCAGCTGGCCCTCGTCGGGCAGCATCAGGGCCCGGGCGGCCAGCGCCGCATCCGCCGGCGGCGCCTCCAGCAGGCGGGTAAAGGCCGCCCGCAGCGGGTCCGGCAGGACCGCCTCACCGCCGCTGCCGACCGCCTCCGCCTGGGCCAGGAGGTGGGTCCGCGCCAGGCGCTGCCCCGCCTCCCAGCGGTTGAAGAGGTCACCATCGTGGCCGGCGAGGTGGGCCAGCTCGGCGTCGCGGTAGGGGTAGTCCACCTCCACCGGCGCGGAGAAGCCGCGCAGCAGGGAGGGGATCGGCTCCTCGGTGAGGCCGGTGAAGCGGAAGCGCTCCTCCTCGTAGTGCAGCAGCAGCACCCGGGTGCCGTGCACCGCCTCGCTCTCCCCCTCCAGCTGCAGCGGGAGGTCAGCGCCATCGGCCCCCACCAGCCCCATCGCCAGCGGGATGGGCACCGGCTCCTTGTGGGGCTGATCCGGGGTCGCCGGCGTGTGCTGGCGCACGCAGAGGTCGAAGGTGCCGGCCTCGGCGTCGAAGCTGCTGCGCACCTCCAGCTGCGGCGTCCCCGCCTGGGTGTACCAGCGCCGGAACTGGCGCAGGTCGCGATCGTTGGCCTCCTCCAGGGCGGTGATAAAGTCCTCCACCGTCACCGCCCGGCCGTCGAAGCGCTCGAAGTAGCGGTCGCAGCCGGCGCGGAAGCCCTCGGGCCCCAGGGCGTTGTGGAGCATGCGCACCACCTCCGCCCCCTTCTCGTAGACCGTGGGGGTGTAGAAGTTGTTGATCTCCACGTACTCCGAGGGACGCACCGGGTGGGCGGTGGGGCCGGCATCCTCGGGGAACTGGGCCCCGCGCAGGCGATCCACGCTGTCGATGCGCGCCACCGCCTCCGAGCCCATGGCGGCGGAGAACTGCTGCTCCCGGAAGACGGTGAGCCCCTCCTTGAGGGAGAGCTGGAACCAGTCCCGGCAGGTGATCCGGTTGCCGGTCCAGTTGTGGAAGTACTCGTGGCCCACCACCGCCTGGATGTTGGCGTAATCGGCGTCGGTGGCGGTGTCGGGGCGGGCGAGGACGAACTGGGAGTTGAAGAGGTTGAGCCCCTTGTTCTCCATCGCGCCCATGTTGAAGTCGTCCACCGCCACGATCTGGTAGAGGTCCAGGTCGTACTCCCGGCCGTAGGTCTCCTCGTCCCAGCGCATGGCCTGCTTGAGGCTGGTCAGGGCGTGGTCGGCGCGATCGGCGTTGTGGGCCTCGGTATAGAGGTGGAGGTCGACCTCGCGGCCGGAGGCGGTGGTGAAGCGATCGGTGCAGCAGGTCAGGTCCCCGGCCACCAGGGCGAAGAGGTAGCTGGGCTTGGGGAAGGGGTCCTCCCAGCGGACCCAGTGGCGGCCCTCCTCGCCCTCGCCGGCTGCCACCCGGTTGCCGTTGGCCAGCAGGACGGGATACTCCTCCCGCTCCGCCTCCAGGGTGACGGTGTAGCATGCCAGGACGTCGGGCCGGTCGGGGAAATAGGTGATCCGGCGAAAGCCCTCGGGCTCGCACTGGGTGCAGAGCTTGCCGCCGGAGGTGTAGAGCCCCTCCAGGGCGGTGTTGGCCTCCGGCCGCGTGGCGGTCTCCACGGTGAGCGTAAAGGGCCTGTCAGGCACCTCCGGGATGATCAGGCGCTCGGCATCCACGCTGTACGTGGCGCGGGTGAGCGCCTCGCCGTCGAGCTCCAGGCGTAACAGCTCCAGCTCCCGGCCGTGAAGGACCAGCGGCGCCCCCGCCTCTTCGGCAGCCGGGTTGGGGCGCAGGGCCAGCTGCGAACGCACCCGGGTCCGGCCGGGATCGAGCTGGAAGTGGAGATCCACCGTGTCCAGCAGGTAGGCCGGCGGCTGGTAGTCGGTCAGGCGGACCGGGGCGTGGGGGCTGCCTTCACGCATGTTCGAACTCCGGATACGTCGGGGTCCACGCGGGACGCGGTCGCGCAACCTTAGCAGGGGGCGGGGCACAGACAAAGCCCCGACCGGGCGGTCGGGGCCGGCCGGCTACTCGTTGGGGCCGACGTGCTCGAAGTGCTCGGCGTCCAGCTCCGCCGGGGGCTCGACGCCGGCGGCCTCCAGGGCCTCCGCCAGCTGCCGGGCGGTCTCGCCCAGGCTGTCGGCATCCTCGCGCAGCCCCATGAGCAGGTGCTGCGCCTTCTCAGGGGAGAGGGAGAGCTTCAGGGTCTCCTTGTCCTCGTGGATCACGCGCATGGTCTCGCCTCCTCAGGTCTTGGTGGACGGCGGCGGCGCGGCATCCGGGCCCCAGGCGTTGGGGGGCTGACGGAAGTCGTTGCCGGCATTGTAGCGGGCCTCCCGGAGCAGGCTGGAGAGCTCCAGGACCGGGGAGCGCATCTCCGCGGCGTGGGCGTGGATCTCGTCGGCGAGCTTGTTGCCCGCACCGACCTCCATCTCCAGGAGGATATGGCCATCCTCCGTACGTTCCACCTTCATCTCGCTCCTCCTCTTCCTGATGGCCAGGAATCTCGCGTTTTCCGACTCTCAGGGTCAGACATCAAGGTGCCTTCCTCAAGGGTGGCACACGGTGCGGCGAATACAAGCCGGCACCTCAGGCAGGGGGTACCAGTCCGCGTCGGGCGGCCATGGCCGCCCCGGCGGCGCGCCGATCGGCGGCGGTCAGTGCCGCGTGCAGGCGGGGGGCGATCACCTCGTCCTCGCGCGCCACATGCTCGCGAACCGCGGCGATATAGGCGGCCGGCTCCAGGGCCGCTCCCTCCCCCACCGCAATGGACGCCAGGGCCGGGTCGAGTTCCGCCCAGTGCCGGTCCAGCGTCCGGTGGGCCGCCGTCAGGGCATCCAGCTCGGCGGTCAGCACCCGGTCTTCGGGGCAGGCACGGCGCAGACGGGGAAAGAGGTCTTCCTCCTCGTCGGCGTGATGATGGGGGGCGGCCTCGTTGAAGTAGCGCCGGACGCGGGTTGCCGCGGCCGCGGCCTGCTCGTCGACCCCCTCGCGGGTGAGATGGTCGGCCAGCCGCTCCAGGGTGGCGGCGTGGTCGAGCATGCGCCGGTGGCAGGCGGCCCAGAGGCCCAGCGGGTCCTCGGCGCCGGGGGCGGCGGGCCCCAGCAGGGAATCGGGATCCATGGCGACCTCCTGGTGGATGGGCTCCTCTCCCTCGTCTACGCCTGCTGAAGAAAAGACACAACCCGATGGCGTTGCGGGAACGGCGAGGCGGCTCAGGGGCGGCGGCTGTCGCTGCCGGCGGCCCGGGCCGCCAGGGCATCGGCGTCGACGATGTCCACCGTATCCCGATCCACGCGGACCAGCCCCTCGTCGCGCAGCCGCGCCAGGGTCCGGGAGAGGGTCTCGGGGGTGATCCCCAGGCGCGAGGCGATGACCTGCTTGGGGGCGGCCAGGCGCACCCGCCCCTCCGCCAGGAGGTAGCCCACCAGGCGGTGGGTGGCGCTGTGGAAGGAGAGCTCGTCGATCTCCGCCACCAGGCCG
>JBKGYA010000015.1:0-23174 GCA_046546335.1 Thiohalospira sp.
GACCCGGACCGTCTTCGGCGTGGGCGACCGCGCCGCCGACTGGCTGGTGGTGGGCGAGGCGCCGGGGGCGGAGGAGGACCGCCGTGGCGAGCCCTTCGTGGGTCGGGCCGGGGAGCTGCTGGATGCCATGCTCGCCGCCCTGGGGCTGGCCCGGGGTGACGGCGTCTACATCGCCAACATCCTCAAGTGCCGGCCGCCCCGCAACCGCGACCCCCAGCCGGCGGAGGTGGCCGCCTGTTCCCCCTATCTGCGGCGCCAGATCGAGCTCATCGGCCCCGGCGTCATCCTCGCCGTGGGTCGCATCGCCGCCAACAACCTACTGGGCCGGGAGGCGCGGCTGGGAGAGTTGCGCGGCCGCGTCCACCACCACCCCGAGACCGGGACGCCGGTGGTGGTGACCTACCACCCCGCCTATCTCCTGCGCAATCCGGCGGACAAGGCGCGCGCCTGGGCCGACCTGCGGCTGGCCCGCCGCACCCTGGCGGAGGGGGCCGGTGGCGCCTGAGCCGGTGATCCGCCCCATGGTGGGGGCGGACCTCCCCGCGGTCCTGGCCATCGAGGAGGCGACCTACCACGAGCCCTGGACCGAGGGGATCTTCCGGGACTGCCTGCGCATGGGCTACACCGGCCGGGTCCTGGAGGTGGCCGCCGGCCCCGGCGAGGGTGCCGGGCTGGCCGGCTACGGCCTGATCTCGGCGGCCGCCGGCGAGTGCCACATCCTCAACCTCTGTACCGCCCCCGAGCAGCGCGGCCGCGGCCTGGGCCGGCTGCTCCTGCGCGCCCTCCTGGCGGAGGGGCGGCTGGCCGGGGCCGAGCAGGCCTTCCTGGAGGTCCGCCCCTCCAATAGCGCGGCCGTTGCCCTCTATCGGGCGGAGGGCTTCGAGACCGTCGGCGTGCGCGAGGGCTACTACCCCGCCGTCGGAGGTCGCGAGGATGCGTGGGTCCTCCGGCGAGCGCTTATCTGATACCCCGTTACGCCGGACCTGCCGCCTGCTACCGCTCCGGGGTTGACGGAAGTCGGCCATGGTTATTAAATACGAATCGTTCGCATTCGTGATAATGATTTTACGGCCGGGCCGGCCACTGCCGGGGCCGCACGACACTGGAAAGGTGAGTCATGGCCAACAACCTCCCGCTTGCGCAGTTCCTCCCCAACCGGCCGGAGGCAGCCGCGGCATCGGCCGGTGCCCTCCGCCGCCCCGAGGCCGACCAGTGCTGCCGGACCGAGACCTCGGTCTTCCGGCACGCGGACGAGACGCCGGGCCGGGCCCGACGCAAGCTCTGGCAATTACCCCACCGCTTCCACTGCGCGGTCATCGGCACCTGCCTGACGGTGGACGATCTGCGGGACCTGGCGCCCGAGGTCGGCCTGGGTGAGCTCGGCGGGTTTTCCGATTACGAGGTGCATATCCGCTTCGTGGGCCTGGCGGGCGAGAAGAATCCGCTCAGTGAACGCCTTCAGGCTCTGCTCGATCGCCGCTATCGCAGTGCCGTGCGCCGCTTCCACCGCCTGCGCGACGAGCAGGCCCTGAGCGACCAGTGGCAGGCCGATCGGGTCGAGGGGCGGATTGCCGGGGCCTTCTGGGCGCTGGTCAGCCATCCCGCTACCACGGTGGATCTGGCCTACGAGGTCTACGGCGAGATACACATGCTGGGACACCAGGTCGGGGCGGGCATCCGTTCCGGGTTGCGTCGGCTGTCGGAACTCGAGGCGCGTGCCAGTGAGCTTTCGAGCCAGCTCCGCCACGCCGAGCAGCGGGCCAACGAGCACCTGAGCGCCAAGCAGCGGACGCTGGAGGAGCGCGATCGCTGGCGCGATCGGGCCCGGCAGGCCGAGGCGCGCGCCTCGCAGGCCGAGGCCGTGGTTGATTCCTGGGAGCGCGGTGAGCGTGTTCGCGCCCTCGAGCAGCGCATCCACCAGCTCGAGCAGGAGGTTCGTCACCACGCCCGGCGAGCGGAGCGGGCCGAACAGGCGCGGGCAGGGGAGCCGGTGGATGAGGGGGCGGTGGCGGTGCCCTCCGCACGGCCCGTACCGGATCCGGGGGTGACCGCGGACAGCGGGGAGGAGGTCTGCAGCCCGGATCTCGACGGGCGCTGTATCCTGTGTGTCGGCGGGCGGAGCGGACTGTGTGACCGCTACAGGGAGGTGGTGGAAGAAGCGGGCGGCGAATTCCTGCACCACGATGGCGGTGTGGAGCACAACGATCAGCGTCTGCAGCAGCTACTGAAACGCGCGGATCATGTGGTCTGCCCCGTGGACTGCGTCAGCCACCAGGCCACCCGTTGCGTCAAGGACCACTGCAAGCGCTCCGGGATGCCGTGCCTTTTCCTGGAAACCGGCAGCGTCACCGCGCTGAGGCGGGCACTACCCGACCTGGAACAGGCGCAGGCGGGTTGAGCATCATCCCGCGGTCAGCCGGTCGGGGCGTGCCACCGCGAAGCCCTGGACGGCCTCCACACCGATCTCGGTGAGGGCGCGGATCTGCTCCTCCGTCTCCGCCGCCTCGGCGATGGTGCGCAGCCCCATGACCCGATCCACCTCGTGGATGGCCTCCACCAGCGCCCGAGCCACCGGGTCGGTAAGCAGATCCCGGATGAAGTGGCCATCGATCTTCAGCCAGTCCACCTCCAGATCCTTGAGGTAGGCGAAGGAGGAGAGGCCGCTGCCGAAGTCGTCCAGGGCGAAGCGGAAGGCCATCTTGCCGCCAGGTTGGCCATCGCCGCCCGTATCTTCTCGACCACCCGGGTGGCGGCCGAGAGGTCGGCATCCTCCAGCAGCAGGGCGAACTCGTCCCCGCCCAGGCAGGCGGGCAGGTCGGTCTCGCGCAGGTGGCCAGTCCCGCCGGCCGCCCTCGAGTAGATGGACCCCCTGCCCGTGCGGGAGCGGTCGTGGCGAGGGCTCCGGGATGGCGGGTAGAATGGGCGGGTTACGGCAGCCGATCCCGCAGGCGGAGCAACCATGAACGCAGTCGACCCGAGCACCGCCGAGCGGCGGACCTTCGCCATCATCTCCCACCCCGACGCCGGCAAGACCACGCTCACCGAGAAGCTGCTCCTCTACGGCGGCGCCATCCAGAACGCCGGCACCGTGAAGGGGCGCAAGGCGGACCGCCACGCCACCTCCGACTGGCTCACCATGGAGCAGGATCGCGGGATCTCGGTGACCTCCTCGGTGATGCAGTTCCCCTACGCCGGGCGCATCCTCAATCTGCTGGATACCCCCGGCCACGAGGACTTCTCCGAGGACACCTACCGCGTGCTCACGGCGGTGGACTCGGCGCTGATGGTGATCGACGTCGCCAAGGGCGTCGAGGAGCGGACCATCAAGCTCATGGACGTCTGCCGCCTGCGCGACACCCCCATCGTCAGCTTCATCAACAAGCTCGACCGCGAGGGGCGCGACCCCACGGAGCTGCTGGACGAGGTGGAGGAGGTGCTCAAGATCCGTTGCGCCCCGGTGACCTGGCCCATCGGCATGGGCAAGGCCTTCCGCGGCGTCTTCCACCTGGTCCACGACCGGGTCCACCTCTTCTCGCCCCGCCACGAGGGCGGCATCGCCCACGGCGAGACCATCGAGGGGCTGGACAACCCGCGCCTGGAGGAGGTCCTCGGCGCCGACGTGGCGGAGAACCTGCGCGAGGAGGTGGAGCTGGTGCGCGGGGCGAGCCACGAGTTCGAGGTGGAGCCCTTCCTGCGCGGCGAGCTCACCCCGGTCTTCTTCGGCTCGGCGGTGAACAACTTCGGCGTCGAGGAGCTGCTCTCCACCTTCGTCGACTACGCCCCCGCCCCCCGGCCCCGGGAGGCCGATCAGCGGGTGGTGGAGCCGGACGAGGAGAAGCTCACCGGCTTCGTCTTCAAGATCCAGGCGAACATGGACCCCCAGCACCGCGACCGGCTCGCCTTCATGCGGATCAATTCCGGCCGCTACCGGCGCGGCATGAAGATGTACAACCCGCGCACCGGCAAGACCAGCCAGAACGTCTCCGCCGCCACCTTCATGGCGCGGGAGCGCGAGCACGCCGACGAGGCGCTGCCCGGGGACATCATCGGCCTGCACAACCACGGCACCATCCAGATCGGCGATACCTTCACCGAGGGCGAGGAGCTGCGCTTCACCGGCATCCCCAACTTCGCCCCGGAGCTCTTCCGCCGCGTGATGCTCGCCGACCCGCTACGCTCCAAGGCGCTGGTCAAGGGGCTCACCGAGCTCTCCGAGGAGGGGGCGGTCCAGTTCTTCCGGCCGCTGGAGAAGAATGACCTTATTCTGGGTGCGGTTGGCGTGCTACAGTTCGACGTGGTCGCCCAGCGGCTCAAGGATGAATACAAGGTCGAGTGCCGGTTCGAGCCGGTGAACGTCCACACCGCCCGCTGGGTCGACGCCGACGACGAGAACGAGCTCGAGCGCTTCCGGAAGAAGGCCGCGGAGAACCTGGCGCTGGATGCCGCCGACTATCTGACCTACCTCGCCCCCACGCGGGTGAACCTGGAGCTGACCCAGGAGCGCTGGCCGGATATCCGCTTCTCCGCGACCCGCGAGCACTGACCCTCGCGCAGTTCCGGGGCAGCCGGGCCGAAATGCTCGAACGCCCGCAGGGCGTTCCCGGGGGAAGGAGGGGCGCCCGGCGCCCGCCAGGCTCATGCAGAAGACCATTCGCGGCTTCATCCTCACCGTCGCCCTGGGGGTGTCGGTGGTGCTCTTCATCGCGCTCTACCTCGTGGTCTCCACCGTCTACGACCGGACGGTGCGCGAGGATGCCCGCCACGTCAGCGACGTCATCGCCGAGCAGACCTTCAACTCCATGTTCCAGGTCATGCGCCAGGGCTGGACCCGGCAGGAGCTGGAGGAGTTCATCGAGGCCAGCCAGGCCACCTTCGACGACACCCCCTACCACCTGGAGATCTACCGCGGCGAGGTGGTGGAGGCGCGCTTCGGCCGCATCGAGCAGCCCGAGATGGATGTCGAGGTGGAGGACGCCTTCGCCAGCGGCGAGCAGGAGCTCATCGAGCGCGACCAGGGGCTGCGCTACCTCTACCCCCTGAATGCCCGCGAGGAGTGCCTGGAGTGCCACACCAACGCCGAGGAGGGGGATACCCTGGGCGTCATCGAGGTGGAGCAGGACCTGGAGCCGGTGATCCGCTCCGCCCGGGACGACTTCCTCACGGTGCTGGCCTTCCTGGCGCCGCTGCCGGTGGTGGGCGCCCTGGGGGTGGGGCTCTACCTCAACCGCCGGATCAAGCGCGCCCTGGGGATCGTGGAGGACTCCATCGAGCGGGTGAACAAGGTCTCCGACCTCAAGGAGGTGGCCTTCCGCGACCAGAGCCCCGGCTTCGCCGAGCTCGACCACCTGCTGGACAACATGCAGGTGCTGGTGGAGAAGCTGCGCGGCTTCGCCGTGGACCGCGACCTGCTGGAGTTCGAGATCCGGCTGCTGGAGAAGTTCGTCATCACCTCCGAGGTGGTCCGCGACTGGCGGGAGTACGTCAGCCAGCTCCTGCTGGAGATCAACCAGATCGTCGACGCCTACAGCCTCTTCTCCGTCTTCAAGGTGGACGAGGAGGTCTTCGACCTGGAGGTCTTCTGGCGCTGCCACCCGCCGGAATCGGTGCGCCAGACCTTCGAGGACGCCGTCTTCCGGGCACTGGCCGACGAGCCCCACTTCCAGCCCATGCCGGAGATCCAGGTCCACCACCACGTGGCCGAGACCGGCTGCACCATCGAGAGCATCGATCCCGAGGCCATCGAGGTCCAGACCAAGTCCCTGCTGGTGGAGACGCCCAAGATCGGCGGCATCGTCGGCATCGGCGTGCAGGCCGACATCGTCCGCGACGACATGCGCATGCTGGTGGTGGAGAGCATCCTCTCCACCCTGCTCAACGTGGTCGGTTCGGTGAAGGCGATCTACAAGTACACCCGGGACCTGGAGTACTACGCCACCCGCGACCCCCTCACCGATCTCTATAACCAGCGCGTCTTCTGGGAGCTGCTGGAGTACGAGATGGGCCGGGCGGAGCGCGGCGGCTACGGCTTCGCCGTACTGGTCATCGACCTGGACAACTTCAAGGCCATCAACGATACCTACGGCCACGGCTTCGGCGACCGCTTCCTGGCCACCTTCGCCGAGCGCCTGCGCGCCTCGGTGCGCCAGGGGGACGTCCTCGCCCGCTATGGCGGCGACGAGTTCGTCGCTATCCTGGGCGAGGGGGACGACGGCAACCCCTACCAGGTGGCCGAGCGCATCCGCGAGGAGGCCGGCTCCGTGGCCCTCACCGCCCCCGACGGGCGCGAGGTCCACGCCACCATCTCCATCGGGGTCGCCTTCTATCCGGAGCACGCCACCGAGCTCAAGGACCTGTTCATGTTCGCCGACAACATGATGTACAAGGCGAAGACCGAGGGTAAGAACCGCATCGGCTACCCCACCGACGAGGACGTGGTGGAGGTCTTCCGCGCCATCGGCGAGAAGAGCCGGGTGGTGCAGCAGGCCCTGGATGCCGACCACGTGGTCCCGGTCTTCCAGCCCATCGTGGAGGCGGCCACCGGGCGGGTGGTGGCCCACGAGACCCTGAGCCGGATCCGGCGCGAGGACGGGACCCTCATGGGGGCCGGCGAGTTCGTGGAGGTGGCCGAGCGCATGGGGATCATCCACAAGCTCGACCACCTGATGATGGAGAAGGCCTTCGCCCGCATGGCGGAGACCGACTACCAGGGGCTGCTCTTCATCAACCTCTCCCCGCGGGTGCTGGTGCTCGGCGAGTTCCTGCGCGAGACCAGCCGGCTGGTGGAGGCCTACGGGATCGACCCGGGCCGGGTGGTCTTCGAACTCACCGAGCGGGATACGGTGCGCAACTTCCAGGTGCTCGAGGACTTCGTCAACGACCTCAAGCTGGAGGGCTTCAAGTTCGCCATCGACGACTTCGGCTCCGGCTTCTCCTCCTACCACTACATCAAGCGCTTCCCGGTGGACTACGTGAAGATCGAGGGCGACTTCATCGTCAACATGCTCAGCGACGGCCGCGACCGCGCCTTCGTCCGCAACATCACCAACCTCGCCCAGGAGCTGGGGATCCGCACCATCGCCGAGTTCGTGGAGAGCGACGAGGTGCTCAACGCGGTGGCCGGGACCGGCATCGACCTCGCCCAGGGCTTCTACACCGGCCGGCCCTCCGAGACGCTCAGTCCCGCGGAGGGTGAACCCCCGGTGGAGCGCGGATGAACCGGCGCCGGGCCCGCGTCTACGCCTGGGCGCTCTACGATGTGGGCAACTCCGCCTTCGCCACGGTGGTGATGGCGGGCTTCTTCCCCGTCTTCTTCAAGGAGTACTGGAGCGGCGACCTCCCGGCCACGGCGAGCACCTTCTGGCTGGGGGCGGCCAACTCCGTGGCCAGCCTGATCATCCTGGCCAGCGCCCCGCTGCTGGGCGCCATGGCCGACGGCAGCGCCGGTCGCAAGCGCTTCCTGGCGGTCTTCGCCGGCCTCGGGGTGGTGGCGACGGCGGCGCTGTTCGCGGTCCCCGCCGGCGCCTGGCCGGTGGCCGCCACCCTCTACGCCCTCGCCGCCATCGGTTTCTCCGGCAGCATGGTCTTCTACGATGCCATGCTCCTGGCCGTCTGCCGGGAGCGCCACTTCGATGCCGTCTCCGCCCTGGGGTACGCCCTGGGCTATCTCGGTGGCGGGCTGCTCTTCGCCTTCACGGTGGTGATGACCCTCCAGCCGGCGTGGTTCGGGCTGGCGGACGAGGCCACGGCGGTGCGCTGGGCCTTCCTCCTCACCGCCCTCTGGTGGGCGGCCTTCACCTTCCCGCTGCTGTCCCGGGTCCCGGAGCCGGCGCCGAACCTGCGCGGCGGCGGCGTCGTCGCCGGCCTGGGGGAGCTCGGGGCGACCCTGCGCCGGGTGGGGCAGCTGCGGCCGGTGGTGCTCTTCCTGGCCGCCTACTGGTTCTACATCGACGGCGTGGACACCATCGTGCGCATGGCGCTGGACTTCGGCCTGGCCATCGGCCTGGAGAGCAGCGACCTCATCCTCGCCCTGCTGCTCACCCAGCTGGTGGGTTTCCCCGCCGCGCTGGTCTTCGGCCGGCTGGGGACGGTACTGGGGCCGCGCCGCGGCATCGAGATCGCCATCGCCGTCTATCTGGTGGTGATCCTCTGGGCGGTGCGCATGGACTCCGCGGCGGAGTTCTACGCCCTGGCGGCGGCGGTGGGGCTGGTCCAGGGCGGCATCCAGTCATTGAGCCGTTCGCTCTATGCCCGCATCATACCGCGGGACAGGACGGCGGAATTCTTCGGCTTCTATAATATGCTCGGAAAATTCGCCGCCGTCCTCGGTCCGATCCTGATGGGGGGCGTGGGTGTGGCGACCGGCTCCCCCCGCGCGGGGATGGCGGTGGTGGCCCTGCTCTTCCTGGTCGGCTGGCTGCTGCTGCGCCGGGTGGACGAGGGCGAGGCGCGCCGCCGTGCGCGGGCGCTGGAAGGGGGCAACGGTTTTCGAGGGGATGGCGACGGCCGTCCGGAACGAGGAGGAGAACGCGGATGAGCGATGGCACCGATGGCGGGCTCATGAGCCTGCCGCCCATCTACTCGGAGGGCGAAGAGCCCGGCGTGGCGCTGATGCGCGAGATCGCCCGCAGGCTCGCCGAGCTCGGGCTGCCGCGCTACGGCGACGATACCAAGCGCCTCATCACGGGCCTGGTGAATCCCGAGGCCTTCGGCGACACCGGCTTCTCGGTGAAGGAGCTCAACAACCGGGAGCTGGAGTTCCACATCGTGGTATCCGGCGAGCCGGCCGGGATCGAGTACAACGAGTGGACCGAATGGCAGTCGGGCTACGGCGCCATGACCGCCCGCGAGCCGCTGAACCAGAAGGCGCTCCACGCGGCGATCCGGGATGCCTTCCGGGACATGGGCTTCACGGTGAAGAAGGTCAAGAACGACTCCCACGCCAAGTACGGCAGCGACGACGTCACCTACGTGGTGATCACCGAGTACCCGGAGATCCTGAAGGTCGCCGCCACCGGCGAGGAGCGCAAGAGCGACGACGTCTCCAAGCAGTGGGACGCCTTCTTCGACAGCCTCAAGCCCGCCAAGAAGTACTGATCCCGCGGATATTGTCGTCCCCGCCTGCGCGGGGAGGATGTTTCAGCCGGCGAGGCGGGCGACGCGGTCGCGCTGCTCGCGCAGGCCCGCCAGGTTGTTCTCCATCTCGGCGACCTTCTCCCGCTCCTTTTCCACCACCTCGGCGGGGGCCTTCTCCACGAAATTCGGGTTCTCCAGCTTGCCCCGGGCGCGGCCCAGGTCCTGGTCCGCCTTCTCGATGGCCTTGTCCAGGCGGGCGAGTTCGGCGTCGCGGTCGATGAGGCCGGCCATGGGGACGAGGATCTTGAGATCCCCCACCAGGGCGGTGGCCGCCTCCGGCTGCTCCTCGCCCTCGGCCAGCCAGGTCAGGGATTCCACCCGGGCCACGCCGCGGATGGCCGGGGCGTGGCGGGCCACCCGCTCGCGGTCGGTGGCGTCGCCGTCGGCCAGGACCACCGGCAGCGGCTTCCCGGGGGCGATGTCCATGCCGGAGCGGATCTGGCGGATCCCGAGGATGACCCGCTGCAGCCAGTCGAGATCCGCCTCGGCCTCGGGGTCGCGCCGGTCGGGGTCGGGCTCCGGCCACGGGCGATACTGGATGGTCTCCCCCTGTATCCCGGCCACCGGCGCCACCGACTGCCAGATGGACTCGGTGATGAAGGGCATCAGGGGGTGGGTCAGCCGCAGGGTGGTCTCCAGCACCCGCACCAGGGTGCGCCGGGTGCCGCGCCGGGCCGCCTCGCTGGCCTCGGGGTCGTTGAGGACGACCTTGGCCAGCTCCAGGTACCAGTCGCAGTACTCGTGCCAGATGAAGTCGTAGACCGCCTCGGCCATGTGGTCGAAGCGGTAGGCGGCCAGCGCCTCGTCCACCGCTGCCTCCGTGGCCTGGAGGCGGCTGATGATCCAGCGATCCGCGGCCGAGAGCTCCACCTCGCCGCCGGCCGCGCCGCAGTCGGCGCCCTCGGTATTCATGAGGACGAAGCGGGCGGCGTTCCAGAGCTTGTTGCAGAAGTTGCGGTAGCCCTGTACCCGGCCCAGGTCGAAGTTGATGTCCCGCCCCCGGGAGGCCAGGGCGGCGAAGGTGAAGCGCAGGGCGTCGGTGCCGAAGGCGGGGATCCCGTCGGGGAATTCCTCCCGGGTGGCGCGCTCGATGGCGGCCGCCTTCTCCGGCTGCATGAGGCCGTAGGTGCGCTTTTCCACCAGGGAGTCGGCGTCGATGCCGTCGATGAGGTCGATGGGGTCGAGGACGTTGCCCTTGGACTTGGACATCTTCTGGCCGTGGGCGTCGCGCACCAGGCCGTGGATGTAGACCTCCCGGAAGGGGACGTCGCCCATGAAGTAGACGCCCATCATGATCATCCGGGCGACCCAGAAGAAGATGATGTCGAAGCCGGTGACCAGCACCGAGGTGGGGTAGAAGGTCGCCAGGTCCTCGGTCTCCTCCGGCCAGCCCAGGGTGGAGAAGGGCCACAGCGCCGAGGAGAACCAGGTGTCCAGGACGTCCTCGTCCCGGGTGAGGGCGACGTCGTCCCCCAGGCCGTTCTCGGCCCGTACCGCCGCCTCGTCGTGGCCGACGTAGACGTTGCCGGCGGCGTCGTACCAGGCGGGGATGCGGTGGCCCCACCAGAGCTGGCGGGAGATGCACCAGTCCTGGATGTTCTCCAGCCAGTTGTAGTAGGTGCGGTCCCAGTTGCCGGGGACGAACCGGATGTCGCCGTCGCGCACGGCGTTGATGGCCGGCTCGGTGATCCGGGCGTGGCCGCCGGTGCGGCCGTCGGCGGTGGTCTGGCGGGTGAGGTCGACGAACCACTGGTCGGTGAGGAAGGGCTCGATGACCGCGCCGGAGCGGTCGCCGCGGGGCACGGTGAGGGTGTGCGCCTCGGTGCTGGCCAGCAGGCCGGCGGCGTCCAGGTCGGCCACCAGGGCCTCGCGGGCGGCGTAGCGGTCCAGGCCGCGATAGCGCTCGGGGATGGCGCCGGTCTCGATGGCGGCGGCGTCCACCTCGCCGGCGACCTCCGGCTCCACGCGCTCGAAGGCGTCGCGGATGGTCGCCCCGGGGGTCAGCACGTTGAGCCGGGGCAGGCCGTGGCGCTCGCCCACGGCGGCGTCGTTGAAGTCGTGGGCGGGGGTGATCTTCACGCAGCCGCTGCCGAACTCCGGGTCCACGTACTCGTCGGCGATGACGGGGATCCGCCGGCCCACCAGGGGCAGCTCCACGAAGCGGCCCACCAGGTGGGCGTAGCGCTCGTCGTCGGGGTGGACGGCCACGGCGGTGTCCCCCAGCATGGTCTCCGGACGGGTGGTGGCGACGGTGAGGTGGTCGTCGCCGTCCGCCACGGGGTAGCGCATGTGCCAGATGTGGCCGGCCTCCTCCTCGGAGACCACCTCCAGGTCGGAGACGGCGGTCTGCAGCACCGGGTCCCAGTTCACCAGCCGCTTGCCGCGGTAGATGAGCCCCTCGTTGTAGAGGCGGACGAAGACGGCGGTGACCGCCTCGGAGAGCCCCTCGTCCATGGTGAAGCGCTCCCGGGACCAGTCCGGGGAGGCGCCCAGGCGGCGGAGCTGGCGGGTGATGTGGCCGCCGGACTCCGCCTTCCACTCCCAGACCTTCTCCACGAAGGTCTCCCGTCCCAGGGTATGGCGGTCGGTACCTTCGCCCTCCAGCCGGCGCTCCACCACCATCTGGGTGGCGATGCCGGCGTGGTCGGTCCCCGGCTGCCACAGCGTCCGGTCCCCGGCCATGCGGTGCTGGCGCACCAGGGCATCCATGAGGGTGTCCTGGAAGGCGTGGCCCATGTGCAGGCTGCCGGTGACGTTGGGCGGCGGGATCATGATGCAGAAGGGGTCGCCGTCGCCGCGGGGCTGGAAGTCGCCGCGCTCCTCCCACCACTGGTAGAGGGTCTGCTCGATGGAACGGGGGTCGTAGGTCTTCTCCATGTCTCCGCCAGTCGGAAGTGAAGGGACGGCCCCGGCTACTTGCCGGAGCGGCTCTCGCTGATGAATTCGGCGATGATGTCGGGCAGGCGCGCCTTGAGCCGCCGGTGGATGGCGTTCTTCAGCGCGGTGGAGACGCGCTCCATCTCGTGGTCCACCGCCTCGACGACGATGCCGTCCAGGCGGGATTCCACGTCGGCGGCCAGGTGGTCGGCCAGGCGCTGGAGTTCGTCGTCGGAGAGGCCGGTGGCCGGGGCGACGGCGGGGTTGACCACGTCATTGACCACCGGCACGCCGTCGGCGTCCACGGCGGGGCCGGCCTCCCCGGCCTCGCCGGCCGGTTCGCCCCCCTCGACCTCCTCGGTATCCAGCGGGATGGTCGTCTCTTCCGGGAACGCCTCGTCACCGGAGAGTTCTACTGCATCGGCGTCGGGGGTGCGCTTCGGGGCCGGTTCGGGCTCTTCGTAGTTGCCGCCGATGAGGTCGGCCAGGTCCTGCTCCAGGGCGGCGGTGTCGGCGTAGGCCTCGCCGCCCTCGGGGTCCCGTTCGGCCGCCTCCACCGGGTTGTCGCCTGCCTCCGGCTCGGCGGCCGGGTCGAGTTCCGGGTCGCGCTCGTCGCTCACGCCGCTGCCTCCTCGATGCGGTGGTGGTGGAGGGGGTAGCCGCGATCCCGGTAGAAGGCGAAGCGCCGCCTGCCGGGGTCGCGGATCGCCGGGTCCTGATTGACGACCTCGGCCACCCGTTCGAATTGGCTGAAGAAGAGCGGCGGCTCCGCGGCCCGGTTGACCAGCAGGTCGAAGGAGGCCGGCGGCTGCTCGCCGCTGCCGAGGACGACGGCCGTGTCGTCGCTGCCGGGGCTGCGCTCGTGGGGGATGAAGGCGCGGTCGCGGAAGGTCCAGAGCCGCTCGTCCAGACCGGCGGCATCGGCCTCGTCGGCGCAGTGGATGAAGACCCGCAGGCCGCGCCGCCACGCCTTCTCCACCAGGCGGCAGGTGTAGTGGTCGCGCCGGTCGCGGTCGGCGTCGGCGAGGATGTAGAAGTCCACCCGCGTCATGCCCTTAGCAGCCGCTGCGCTCCACCAGGTAGTGGGTGAGCAGGGGCACCGGACGGCCGGTGGCGCCCTTCTCGTTGCCGGTTACCCAGGCGGAGCCGGCGATATCCAGGTGGGCCCAGCGCATCTTGCGGGTATAGCGGGAGAGGAAGCAGCCGGCGGTGATGGTGCCGGCCTCGCGCCCGCCCACGTTGGCCATGTCGGCGAAGTTGCTCTTGAGCGCCTCCTGGTACTCCTCCCACAGGGGCAGTTCCCAGGCGCGGTCGCCGCTCTCGCGGCCGGCGTCCAGGAGGTCGTTGACCAGGGGCGGGTGGTTGCCCAGCACCGCCGAGGCCTCGCGCCCCAGGGCGACCAGGCAGGCGCCGGTGAGGGTGGCCAGGTCCACCACGGCGTCGGGGTCGTAGCGCTCCGCCCAGGTCAGGGCGTCGGCCAGGATGAGCCGGCCCTCGGCGTCGGTGTTGAGGATCTCCACCGTCTGGCCGGAGAGGGTGGTCACCACGTCGCCGGGCTTCACGGCGTTGCCGTCGGGCATGTTCTCCACGGCGGGGATGATGCCGACGACGTTGAGCGGCAGCTCCAGCTCGGCCACCGCCGCCAGGGTGCCCAGGACGCCGGCGGCGCCCATCATGTCGTACTTCATCTCGTCCATGCCCTGGCCGGGCTTGATGGAGATCCCGCCGGAGTCGAAGGTGACCCCCTTGCCCACCAGGACCACCGGCCGGCTGTCGCCGCCGCCGTTGTACTCCACGGTGATGAGCTGGGGCTCCTGGGTGCTGCCCCGGGCCACGGCGAGCAGGGCGCCCATGCCCTCGCGCTCCATGGCGGGGCGATCCAGGGTGCTGACGCTCAGATCGGGATAGCGGTTGCCCAGCTCCCGCGCCTGCTCGGCCAGCCAGGCCGGGGTGCAGGTGTTGCCGGGGGTATTGCCCAGGTCCCGGGCCAGGTGGACCCCCTCGGCGATGGCGCGGCCGGTGTTCATGGCGCGCTCGCCCACGGCGAGGTCGCGCCGGTTGGGCACCGCCAGGGTGATCTTGCGCAGGGGCCGGCGGGTGCTCTCGCTGCGGCTCTTGAAGTCGTCGAAGCGGTAGAGGGCGTGGTGGGCGGTGCGCACCGCCTGGTTCACCCGCCAGGCGAGGTCGCGCCCCTTCACCGGGAGTTCGGTGAGGTAGCTCACCGCCTCCATGGAGCCGGTCTCGTCCAGGGTCTTCACCGCCGTGGTGGTGAGCTTGCGGTACTGACTGTCGGCCAGTTCGCGCTCGCGGCCGCAGCCCACCAGGAGGATGCGGTCGCAGAGGGTGCCCTCGATGTTGTGCAGCAGCAGGGTCTGGCCCAGGCGGCCCTCCATGTCCCCGCGCCGGATGAGCGAGGAGATGTAGCCGCCGGAGGCGTCGTCCAGGCGCTGGCCGGCGGCGGAGAGGCGGCGTGGCTCGAAGACGCCGACCACGACGCAGGCCGAGCGCTGCTTTTCCGGATTGCCACTCTTGACGGTGAAGTCCATGGGGTTCCCCTCTCCTGCGATGCCCGCTTCCTTCGGTCAGCGCCGTTGGCGTACACTGCCGTAGCGGGCAGAAAACGGTTCGGATTTCCCCAGTGTACCTCAGAAGGCCGGATTTACTAAGTCTTGCAGGCCGGACGGGCCCCGTGCGCCCCCGGTCGGCTGCTGGTTGCGCGAAGGCGGGGCCGGTCGCGCCGTGATCCTGGATCGCTACCTCGCCCGGGAGATCGGCACCAACTGGGTGGGGGCCGCCCTGGTACTGACCCTCATCTTCGCCGGCCAGCAGGTGGTGCGGATCCTGGATCGGGTGGTCAGCGGCGAGCTGAAGGGGCCGGTGGTCCTGGATCTGGTGGGCTATACCCTGCTGGGCAATCTGACCATCCTCCTCCCCTTCGCCCTCTACCTCGCCATCCTGCTGGGGATCGGCCGGCTCTACCGCGACAGCGAGATGGCGGCCATGGCCGCCTGCGGCTACGGCGAGCTGCAGGCGGCGCGGACCGTGGGCGCCTTCGCCCTGGTGGTGACCGTGGTGAGCCTGGTCTGGGGCCTCTGGGGCGCCCCCTGGGCGGAGCGCTCCTTCCAGCAGACCTGGGAGGCCGCCTCGCGCACCACCGGCGTCGCCGGCCTCACCCCCGGCGCCTTCAACGAGTTCTCCACCCGCGACGGCAAGGGGGTGCTCTACGCCGAGGGCGTGGAGCGCGACACCGGGGAGCTCACCGGCGTCTTCATCCGTACGCCGACGGCAGAGGAGAGGGGGGAGTCGGTGGTGGTCGCCGCCGCCGGTCGCCAGTTCCGCGATCCCGTCAGCGGGCGGCGCTTCCTGGAACTGGAGGACGGCACCCGCTACGAGGGGGAGCCGGGCCGGGGCGACTACCGGGTCACCGCCTTCCAGCGCCAGCGTGTCCACCTGCCGGCGCCGGACCCGGTGGCCGTGGACGACCTGGATACGCTGCCCACGGCGGCCCTGATGGCCAGCGATGACCCGGAATACCGCGCGGAATTCCACTGGCGCCTGGCCATACCGCTCTCCACCCTGCCCCTGGCGCTGCTCGCGGTCCCGCTGGCGCGCACCTCGCCGCGCCAGGGGCGCTACTCGCGGCTGTTCACCGCGCTGCTGCTGTTCATGCTCTACGGCAACCTCATGGGGCTGGCCCGGGGCTGGGTGGAGTCGGGCAGGGTACCGGAGCCGGTGGGGCTGTGGTGGGTCCATGCGCTGGTGCTGGTGCTGGCCGGCGCGATGCTGGCCGCCGGCCAGCGGCTGCGACAACCGCGCCAGGGGCGGCGGAGGCCGGCATGAGGCGTCTGGATCGCTACATCGCCACTACCGTCATCGGCTCGACCCTCACCGCCCTGGCGGTACTGCTGGCACTCTACATCTTCATCACCTTCGTGGAGGAGGTGGGGGACGAGGGGGCGCTGCACGCCCTCTGGTATACCCTGCTCACGGTGCCGCGCTGGACCGGGGAGCTCTTCCCGGTGGCCGCCCTGCTGGGAGGGCTCATGGGACTGGGGCGGCTGGCCGGCTCCAGCGAGCTCACGGTAATGCGGGCGGCGGGGATGTCCATGGGTCGGATCACCGGCGCCGTCTTCGCCGGCGGGCTGGTGCTGGTGGTGGGCGTGGTGGCGGTGGGCGAGGGCATCGCCCCCCGGGCCAGCGCCGAGGCCCAGCGACTGGAGGCGGGGGGCAAGGGCGGCGCCCTGCGCCTGCCCGCCGGCGCTGTCTGGCTCCGGGCGGGGGAGTGGGTGGTCCATGCCGACCGGGTGGTGGATCGCGACCACCTGCGCGAGGTCACCGCCTTCCGCTACGCGGGGGAGGGGGAGATCACGGCCATGGCCCGGGCCGCGGCGGTGCGGTTCGAGCAGGATCAGTGGCGCTTCCGGGAGGTCGCGCTGACCCGCTTCGGCGGTGACCGGCTGGAGCAGGAGGAGCGGGCGACCCTGGTCTGGGAGGGCGGGCCGGATCCCGCCATGATGGACATGGTGACCACCGAGCCCCGCCTGCTGGGCATTCTCGACCTCCGGGAGTACGTCGACTATCTGGAGGCCAACGGCCTCAACAGCGATACGGCCCGGCTGGCCCTGTGGCGCAAGCTCATCAGTCCGCTTACCACCGCCGGCATGCTGCTGCTGGCGCTGCCCTTCGTCCTGGGCTCCCTGCGCACGGTGAGCGTGGGTACGCGGGTCTTCGTGGGGACCCTGGCGGGGATCGTCTTCTTCCTCTTCAACAACAGCTTCGGCAATCTGGCCGTGGTCTACGGCCTGCCACCGCTGCTGGGGGCCGGCTTCCCCACCCTGGTGGTCTTCGTCGTCGCCGCGGCGATGGCGTGGCGGATGCGGCGGTAGCCCGTCGCCGATCCCCCGGCCCGTTCAGACCGGTGAGCGAGGGGTTCCCTTCGGCAGGCGGACCACCCGCGTCTCCGAGAAGCGATCGCGCCAGCCGCCGGGCCACTGGTCCAGGACCACCCAGAGGATCCCTACCAGGGAGAGGAGGCTGGCCGGGACCCCCGCCAGGAAGAGGTCGTCGGGGACGAAGGCCTTGATTACCCCGGCGCCCACCACGACCCAGGCGGGCAGGGCGGTAAAGAAGCGCAGGATCACCTGCAGCCAGCTCATGCCGCCGCCGGCTGCCGCCTCCACCCGCAGCCGCCAGGCACGCATGCCCAGGGTCTGGCCGGCGCGGGTCCAGAAGAAGCCGAAGTAGGCGAAGAGCAGGCCGAAGATCCAGGTGGCGTAGAAGGGATTGCCGGGTGCGAAGGCCTCCCCCTGGTTCAGCGGCAGGATCACGGCGGTCCCGACGAAGAGGATGGCCACGCCCACCATGCTGTCGTAGAGCACGGCCAGGGCGCGGGTGAGCATCGAGGCGGGGGGCAGCGATTCGGACATGGTCGGGATCCTACCACGGTCCGTACCCGCCGAGGCTGCATGCACCACCCCGCCTGAAGTACCCTGTGCGTCTCGGCGCACCACGGCGCCCGTGAACCCGGACAAGCGATGCTGACACGACTCGGAAACCCGGCCCTCCCCGACCATGAGCACCGCCGCCTCTTTTCCGCCCTGCAGGCGGTGATCCCCGACCTCCGGGGGCTGGGCGCGCGCCACGTCTACTTTGCCGACTTCGAGGTGACCCCGGGGGAGGCCGCCGTGCAGCGCCTGGACGCCCTGGTGGCCGACGAGCCGGGCGGCGGCACGGCCGACGAGGTTGGCACCGCCCTGCTGGTCACCCCGCGCCCCGGCACCATCTCCCCCTGGTCCACCCGGGCCACCGAGATCGCCCGGCTCTGCGGCCTGCACAACCTGCGGCGGCTGGAGCGGGGCCGGCTCTTCTGGCTGGAGCGCGCCAGCGGCGAGCTGGACGACCCGATGGTCGCCGCCGTCGCCGGCCTGCTCCACGATCGCATGATGGAGGTCATCGAGCCCTGGGACCCGGATACCGCCGGGGCCGGCCTCTTCCGGGACGCCCATCCCGTGCCGCTGGCCCGGGTGGATCTGCTGGGCGGCGGGCGCGAGGCGCTGGCGGCGGCGGATGCCGAGCTGGGGCTCGCCCTGGCCGAGGACGAGATGGACTATCTCGTGGAGAACTTCCGCGATCGGGGCCGCAACCCCACCGATGCGGAGCTGATGATGTTCGCCCAGGCGAACTCCGAGCACTGCCGGCACAAGGTCTTCAACGCCGACTGGGTCATCGACGGCGTGGACCAGCGGACCACGCTCTTCTCCATGATCCGGGAGAGCTACCAGGCCAGCCCCGACGGCATCCTCTCCGCCTACAAGGACAACTCCGCCGTCATGGCCGGCCATCCGGCCCGGCGGCTGATGGCCGATCCGGACGGCGCCTACCGCTGGCGGGACGAGCCGGCGGACCTGCTCATGAAGGTGGAGACCCACAACCACCCCACCGCCATCGCCCCCCATCCCGGGGCGGCCACCGGCGCCGGCGGCGAGATCCGCGACGAGGCCGCCACCGGCCGGGGCTCGCGGACCAAGGCGGGGCTCACCGGCTTCACCGTCTCCGACCTGCGCATCCCCGGCAAGGAGGAGCCCTGGGAGCGCGACCACGGCCGGCCGGAGCGGATCGCCTCGCCCCTGGACATCATGATCCGCGGCCCCATCGGCGCGGCGGCCTTCAACAACGAATTCGGCCGGCCCAACCTGGCCGGCTACTTCCGCACCTACGAGCAGGATGCCCCGGGGCCGGATGGCGTCGGCGTGCGCGGCTACCACAAGCCGGTGATGCTCGCCGGCGGCATGGGCCACATCCGCCGCGAACTGGTGGAGAAGGGCGACATCCCCGTGGGCGCCCCGCTGGTGGTCCTGGGCGGCCCCGGCATGCCCATCGGCCTGGGCGGCGGCGCCGCCTCCAGCCGCACCGGCGGCGAGGCCGACGCGGAGCTGGACTTCGCCTCCGTCCAGCGCGGCAATCCGGAGATGCAGCGCCGTGCCCAGGAGGTGATCGACCGCTGCTGGGCCCAGGGCGAGGCCAGCCCCATCCTCTCCATCCACGACGTGGGCGCCGGCGGCCTCTCCAACGCCCTGCCGGAGCTGGTGGACGACGCCGAGCGCGGCGGCCGCTTCGAGCTGCGCGCCATCCCCAGCGACGACCCCGGCATGTCGCCCCTGGCCATCTGGTGCAACGAGGCCCAGGAGCGCTACGTCCTGGCCGTGGCGCCGGAGCGGCTGGACGACTTCGCCGCCCTGTGCGAGCGCGAGCGCTGCCCCTGGGCCGTGGTGGGGGAGGCCACCGACGAGCGCCAGCTCTACGTGGGCGACGGCCACTTCGAGGAGCCGGCGGTGGACATGCCGCTGGACCTGCTCCTGGGCAAGCCGCCGCGCATGCGCCGGGAGGTCCACCACCACCCCTTCCCCAAGCCGAAGCTGGTCACCGCGGGCATCGAGCCGGCGGCCGCCCTGGAGCGAGTGCTGCGGCTGCCGGCGGTGGGCTCCAAGTCCTTCCTCATCACCATCGGTGACCGGACCATCACCGGCCAGGTGGCGCGGGACCAGATGGTCGGCCCCTGGCAGGTACCGGTGGCCGACGCCGCCGTCACCCTCGCCGACTACAGCGGCTACACCGGCGAGGCCATGGCGGTGGGCGAGCGCTCCCCCGTGGCCGTCCTCCACGCCGCCGCCTCCGCCCGCATGGCGGTGGGGGAGGCGCTCACCAACCTGGCCTCGGCCCACGTGGAGCGGCTGGCCGGGGTGGCGCTCTCCGCCAACTGGATGGCGGCGGTGGGCACCCCGGGGGAGGATGCCGCCCTCTTCGACGCGGTGCGCGCCGTGGGCAGCGAGCTCTGCCCGGCCCTGGGGGTCTCCATCCCCGTGGGCAAGGACAGCCTCTCCATGCGCACCGTCTGGCAGGAGGGGGGCGAGGAGCGGCGCGTGACCTCGCCGCTGACGCTCATCGTCTCCGCCTTCTCCCCGGTGGCGGACGTGCGCCGCACCGCCACCCCGCAGCTGCGACCGGACATCGGCGGCGACCTCATCCTGGTGGACCTGGGCAAGGGGGCCAACCGCCTGGGCGCCTCCGCGCTGGCGCAGGTCCACGACCAGGTGGGCCACCACCCGCCGGACCTGGACGACCCCGAGGCGCTGCGCCGCTTCTTCGACGCCATCCAGGGGCTGCTCCACGACGAGCGCATCCTCGCCTACCACGACCGCTCCGACGGCGGCCTGGCCACCACCCTGGCGGAGATGGCCTTCGCCGGCCGGTGCGGGGTGGAGGCGAGCCTGGACAGCCTGGGCGACGACCCCCTCTCCGTGCTCTTCGCCGAGGAGCTGGGCGCCGTGATCCAGGTCCGCCACACCGATACCGACGAGGTCCTGGCCACCCTGCGCGAGGCGGGGCTGGGCCGGATGAGCCACGTCATCGGCCGGCCGGTGGCCGAGCACCAGCGCCTGGTCCTGCGCCACGGCGGCCGGGCGGTCATCGACGCCGAGCGCGCCGACCTGCAGACCCACTGGAGCCAGGTGAGCCACGCCATCCAGTCCCTGCGGGACAACCCCGACTGCGCCGACCAGGAGCTGGCGGCGGTGGCCGACGATGAAGACCCCGGCCTCTCGCCCCACCTGACCTTCGACCCCGAGGCCGACCCCGCCGCGCCGCTGGTGGGCCGGGGCGCCCGGCCGAAGGTGGCCATCCTGCGCGACCAGGGGGTGAACGGCCAGCTGGAGATGGCGGCCGCCTTCGACGCCGCCGGCTTCGAGCCGGTGGACGTCCACATGTCCGACCTGCTGGAGGGCGGCCGGGACCTGGCCGGCTTCGACGGCCTGGCCGCCTGCGGCGGCTTCTCCCACGGCGACGTCCTGGGCGCCGGCCAGGGCTGGGCCAAGTCCATCCGCTACCACGAGCGGGGCCGGAAGGTCTTCGAGGACTTCTTCAACCGCGGGGACACCTTCGGCCTGGGGGTCTGCAACGGCTGCCAGATGCTCGCCTCCCTGGCCGACCTCATCCCCGGCGCCGAGGACTGGCCGCGCTTCGGCCGGAACACCTCCGGCCAGTTCGAGGCGCGCCTGTCCACGGTGGAGGTGCTGGAGTCGCCCTCGATCTTCCTCGCCGGCATGGCCGGCTCCCGGATCCCGGTGGCCGTGGCCCACGGCGAGGGTCGGGCGGAGCTGGACCCGGCCGGCGTCGATAGCCTGCTGGAGGATGGCCGCGCCGCCCTGCGCTACGTGGACAACCGCGGCAACCCCACGGAGGCCTACCCGGCCAACCCCAACGGCTCCCCGGCCGGGATCACCGGCCTGACCACCGCCGACGGCCGCTTCACCGCCATGATGCCGCACCCCGAGCGGGTCTGGCGCACCGCCCAGTTCTCCTGGCACCCCGACGAGTGGGACGAGACCGGGCCGTGGCTGCGGATCTTCCGCAACGCCCGCCACTGGGTCGGCCGCTAGCCGCCACCGAATACCATCGGGTGGCCGGGCCGATGTCCGCCACCCCCCGACGGAGTACCGAAACATGAGCGGATCCCACGAGACCCCCGATTACCGGAGCACCTGGCTGGGCCTGGGTACTGCCCTGGTCCTGGCCCTGCTCATCGCCGCCTGGCTGCTGGCCAGTACCCGGCAGCCGGCCCCCTGGGAGGGCGCCGTGGACCTGCGCCCCCTGCCGAGCCTGCCGGCCGCCGAGCTGGCCGACCACCTGGAGGAGCAGGGCTACACCTGGCCGCCGGAGGGCGAGGTCCCGGCGGTGGCGGTGCAGACCATGCCGACGGACATGGCGGGGCTCGACGGTGATGAGCGCAAGTCGCTCTTCTTCCGGATCATCCTGCCCCTGGCCGTGGCGGAGAACCGGCGCATCGAGGCCCAGCGCGCCTTCATCAAGGCGGCCCTGCCCGGCAGCAGCCGCCCCGAGCCGGAGACCGCCGAGGCCGCCCGCGTGCGCGAACTCGCCCACCGCTACAACATCGACCCGGACCTCCCGGCCGGGAAGCTGCGCCAGCGCCTGCTCCACCGCGCGGACACCCTGCCGCCGGCCCTGATCCTGGTCCAGGCCGCCAACGAGTCCGGCTGGGGCACCTCCCGCTTCACCCAGCAGGCCAACAACCTCTTCGGCGTCTGGACCTACAACCCCGAGGAGGGGATCCGGCCCACCCGCGCCGGCGCCGGCACCACCCACAGCGTCCGCCTCTACCAGAACCTGCAGCACTCCATGAGCGGCTACATCCACAACGTCAACGCCGGCCACGCCTACGCCGAACTGCGCGAGCTGCGCGCGCGCCGCCGCGCCGAGGGCGACCCGGTCACCGCCCACGCCCTGGCCGCCGGCCTGGAGCGCTACTCCGCGCGCGGCGAGGAATACGTCGCCGAACTGCGCGACATGCTCGAGAACAACGACCTCACCGACATGGGCCTGCGCCGCGTGGCGCTGGTCGACGGCCAGTAGCCCTACCGGATACTCCCCGCCTGATGCGGCCAAGGACGGCCTTCCTGCCCGGATTGCCGGTGGCCGCCGGTGTTGCTAGCGTGGCACCAGGATTGCGTTACGGCCCAGCGGGTTATCATTCGCGGTAGAAGGGAAGGTCGCGAAGGAGAACAAGGGATTGAGCGCGCTACTGGAAAGGATTCAGGGACTGGTTCGAGCTGGAGAGGTCCGCATCTCGGAGCACGGTTATGATGAGCTTGCGGATGACGGGATATCGGCGCGGGAACTCTTGTCTGGGGTCGGCGATGCTGTGCTTGTCGAAGACTATCCGGACTACCCGAAGGGGCCATGTAGTCTAGTATTGCAGTGGGATGCCCGAGGAAGTCCACTGCATGCGGTCTGGGGTATCCCGAAGGGCCATGATGCGCCGGCCGTCCTGATAACGGCTTATCGGCCAGACCCGGCGCGCTGGCACAGCGATTTCAGGAAAAGGCGGTAGTGGTATGACAAGGCGCAGCAAGATCAAGTACATCCATGAGGGTCCTTACGTGGCTGAAGTGGATGTCGAACTCATCGAGGACGAGACGGGCTGGGCGCCCTACCTGAGCGTTGATGATGCCTTCAAGCTCGACGATGTGCGCGACGCCCTGCGTAACGGGGACCTACAGGCGGCATCCCGGTATGCCCGTCTGTATGAACTGCAACCCGTTTCTAATCAGTAGGATGAACGCCAGCGCCAATCCTTGCGAGGGGTGTGGGGG
>JBKGYA010000016.1:0-23133 GCA_046546335.1 Thiohalospira sp.
GCCCGGTAGCGACCCGACCGGGCCACCCCGATCCGGCCAGCGCCGGGTACGTCCTGCAGACCCTGGCCACCGCCGCCGACGGCTGCCGCGACGGCCGCTTCCACGGCCTGGTTACCGGGCCGGTCCACAAGGGGGTCATCAACGCCGCCGGCATTCCCTTCACCGGCCACACCGAATATCTGGCCGAGCGGGCCGGCGTGGAACGCGTAGTCATGTGCCTGGCCGCCGGCGATCTGCGCGTGGCCCTGGCTACCACCCACCTCCCCCTGGCCGACGTCCCCGCCGCCATCCGCCGGGACGACCTGGAGGCGACCCTGCGCATCCTCCACCGCGACCTGGTGGAGCGCTTCCGGATCCCGGACCCGCGCATCCTGGTCTGCGGCCTCAACCCCCACGCCGGCGAGGGCGGCCACCTGGGGCGGGAGGAGATCGAGACCATCGGCCCGGTACTGGAGGCGCTGCGCACCGAGGGGATGGACCTGCGCGGCCCGTTGCCGGCGGACACCGTCTTCACGCCCCACCACCTGGAAGGGGCCGACGCGGTGCTGGCCATGTACCACGACCAGGGGCTGCCGGTACTCAAGTTCCACGGCTTCGGCCGGGCGGTGAACATCACCCTGGGCCTGCCCTGGATCCGCACCTCCGTGGACCACGGCACCGCCGTGGATCTCGCCGGCACCGGCCGGGCCGACGCCGGCAGCCTGCGCGAGGCGGTGCGCCAGGCCCTGGCCCTCGGGGCACGGCCGTGAGCGACCATCGACCGCGCAAGCGCTTCGGCCAGAACTTCCTCCACGACCCGAACATCATCCAGCGCATCGTGGACGCGGTGGCGCCGCGGCCCGACGAGGCCCTGGTGGAGATCGGCCCCGGCGAGGGCGCGCTCACCGAGCCTCTTCTCGCCGCCGCCGGACGGCTCACAGCCATCGAGCTGGACCGCGACCTGGCCGCCGCCCTGCGGGTGCGCTTCGGCGAGGCCCTCACCGTGGTGGAGGCCGACGCCACCCGCGTGGACCTGGACGCCCTGGTACCGGAGCGCGGAGAGACCCCCCTGCGCCTGGTGGGGAACCTGCCCTACAATGTCTCCACGCCCCTGCTCTTCCACCTCCTGGGCCAGCGTCACGCCGTCCGGGACATGCACTTCATGCTCCAGCGGGAGGTGGTGGAGCGCATGGGGGCGCGGCCCGGCAGCCGCCAGTACGGTCGGCTCTCGGTGATGGTGCAGTACCACTGTGCCGTGACGCCGCTCTTCCGGGTCCCGGCGGGCGCCTTCCGGCCGGCGCCGAAGGTGGAGTCCATGGTGGTCCGGCTGGTCCCCCACACCGAGCCACCGGTGGCGGTGGCCGACGAGGCGCGCCTGGCGGCGGTGGTCACCCGCGCCTTCGGCGCCCGGCGCAAGACCCTGGCCAACGCCCTCAAGGGCGAGCTGGACGCCGAGGCCATCCGCGCCGCCGGGGTCGACCCCGGCGCCCGGGCCGAGACCCTGGACCTGGCCGCCTTCGCCCGGCTGGCCAATGCCGGCGTTGCGGGATAGGCAGTAGGGCCTGGATTCCGGGGTGGTACCTCTGCGAGAAGATATCGCCAGGCCGAAGTCTTTCGACGCGGCACCGACCGGAACGGAGGCTCCGGTAGAGGCGTGCGCCGAACGCCGAATACAAGAGCTGCTGCAACAGGAGAGACAGCCCCGTTGACGGACGTACTCACCTGCGCCGATCTCGGCTGGGCGCCCCTGGAGGCGCTGCTGGGCCGCTACGGCCTGGCGCTGGCGCCCGTCGCGGAAGGCGCGCCCATCCCCGGCACCTTCTGGGGCGAGCCGGAGGCCGGCATGATCGGGACGGCGCTGTATGCCCGACCGGATACCCCGGTCCATTCGCTGCTGCACGAGACCGCCCACGTGGTCTGCATGGACGCCGACCGCCGCGCCGGTCTGCATACCGACGCCGGCGGCACCGCCCTGGAGGAGTGCGGCGTCTGCTACCTCGAGATCCGGCTGGCCGCCGAGCTCCCCGAGGTGGGGGCCGAGCGGATCATGGCCGACATGGACGCCTGGGGGTACAGCTTCCGCCTGGGCTCCACCGCCGCCTGGTACGCCGACGATGCCGAGGATGCCGCCCAATGGCTCAACGACCACGGGTTGATCGACGCGACAGGCGCCCCAACATGGCGCCTGCGCACCTGACACCATCCCTTTCCGAATCAGAGAACCGCCTATCATGACCCAAGAGCAGGAAGACCCGCGCTACCGGATCCGCGTGGACGTGGAGAGCCGCTTCATCCCCGAGCAGTCCGAGCCGGAGGAGGGGCGGCACGTCTTCGCCTACACGGTGACCATCCGCAACGAGGGTAGCGAGGCGGCCCAGCTCCTGGATCGCCACTGGATCATCACCGACGCCGACGGCCAGACCCAGGAGGTCCAGGGCGAGGGCGTGGTGGGGGAGCAGCCCCGCCTGGAGCCGGGCCAGGCCTTCCAGTACACCTCGGGCACGGTGCTGCGCACCGCCGTCGGGAGCATGCACGGGACCTACGGCATGGTGGCCGACGACGGCCACCGCTTCGACGCCCCCATCGCCCCCTTCAGCCTCCAGGTCCCCGGGAAGCTCCACTAGTGTCCCTGGCCACCGCCTACCGCCTCTGGGCGCCGCTCTACGACCCCGTGCTGCGCCGGGCCACTGCCCCCGCCCGCCAGCGCAGCCTGGAGCGGCTGCAGACGGAGCCGGCCGACGATGTCCTGCTGGCCGGCGTCGGCACGGGCCTCGACCTCCCCCATCTGCCCGCCGGGCCGCGCTACCGCGGCTGCGACCTCACCCCGGCCATGCTCAGCCGGGCCAGCGGCCGGCGCGCGGTGACCCTGGACTGCGCCGATGTCCGGGCCCTGCCCTACGGCGACGCCGCCTTCGATGCCGTCATCGCCCACCTCATCCTGGCCGTGGTGCCGCAGCCGGAGCGGGCGCTGGCGGAGATGAGCCGGGTGACCCGTCCCGGCGGCCGGATCCTGGTCTTCGACAAGTTCCTGAAGCCGGGGCAGCGGGCACCCCTGCGGCGGCTGGTAAGCCCGCTGCTGGGGCGCCTGGCCACCCGGACCGACGTCGTGCTGGAGGAGCTGCTGGCGCGGCAACCGGAGCTGACCGTGGAGGCGGACCAACCGGCGCTGGCCGGCGGCTGGTTCCGCCAGGTGACGCTGCGCCGCCAGGATGCGGCGAACCACTGACCCCGGATCGGGAGGAGCCCACATGGCCGTCTACGCCATCGGAGACCTGCAGGGCTGCGCCGAGGAGCTGGACCGGCTGCTGGATCGGATCGCCTTCGACCCCGCCGCCGACCGGCTCTGGTTCGCCGGCGATCTGGTCAACCGCGGCCCCGGCTCCCTGGCCGCCCTGCGCCGGGTCCACGAGCTCGACCCGGTGTCGACCGTGGTCCTGGGCAACCACGACCTCCACCTCCTGGCGGTGGCCCGGGGGGCCGGCCGGGAGAAGCGCGGCGACACCCTGCGCCCCATCCTGGAGGCATCGGACCGGGAGATCCTGCTGGAATGGCTGCGCCGCCGCCCCCTCTTCCACCAGGACCCGGAGCTGGGCTACAGCCTGGTCCACGCCGGGCTCCCCCCGGCCTGGGATACCGGCACGGCGGCCCGCCTGGCGCGGGAGGCCGAGGCGGTCCTGGGCGGCCCCGACCCGGACCCCTTCCTGCACGTGATGTACGGCGACCAGCCCGACCGCTGGGATGAAGATCTCGAGGGCTGGCCGCGGCTGCGCTACATCGTCAACGCCCTCACCCGGCTGCGCTACGTCCGCGACGACGGCCGGCCCGCCCTGGCCGCCAAGGGGGCACCGGGCAGCCAGCCCAGCGGCTGCCACCCCTGGTTCGACCACCCCGACCGCGCCAGCCGGGGTCAGCGCATCGTCTTCGGCCACTGGTCCACGCTGGGGCTGCATCTCACCCGGGACACCTTCGGCCTGGACACCGGCTGCCTCTGGGGCGGGCGACTCACCGCCCTGCAGCTCGATACCGAGGAGCCGCGGCTCTTCCAGGTCGACTGCCCGGGGGCCGTGACCCCGGGCACCGTCTGAGTCCGCCCCGGTAGGGCGCGACCGGCCGCTATGCTATCTTGATAGGGCATATCCAGCCTGCAAGGAGACCCGCCATGAAACGACTCTTCGCCCTCGCCCTCGGTGTCGCCCTCGCCGCGCCGGCGGCGGCCGAGTGGACGCTGGACAATGACGCCTCGGACCTCAACTACGTCTCCATCAAGGCGGGCCACAAAGGGGAGGTGAACGAGTTCGACCAGCTCTCCGGCAGCGTGGAGGACGGCCGGGCCGAGGTCACCATCGATCTGGCCAGCGTCGACACCGGCGTGGACATCCGCGACAAGCGCATGCGGAAGATGTTCTTCAAGGTCGGGGACTTCCCCACCGCCGAACTCACCGCCGAGTTCGAGGCGACCCTGGTGGAGAACCTCTTCCCCGGCGACACCACCCGCGCCCGCGTCCCGGCGGAGCTGACCCTGCAGGACACCAGCCGGGAGCTGGAGATCCCGGTGCGGCTGCTGCGCCTGGACAAGGAGACCCTGGTGGCCACCAGCGCCGCTCCGGTGGTCATCAATGCCGAGGACTTCGGCCTCGACGAGTCGGTCAAGGCACTGCGCGAGGTGGCCGGGCTGGACTCCATCAGCCGCGCGGTACCGGTCCACTTCAACCTGACCTTCCGGCGCGACTGAACCCGTCAGGGGTGGCCGGGCCTGCTACCCGGCCCGGTCGTGGACCTCGAAGGTCATGGGATGGGGGTTCTCGGCGTCCGCCGGGTGCTCCCGGGCCTCCACGCGCCGCCACTGCGACCAGTCCACCTCGGGGAAGTAGGTATCCCCCTCGGGGCGGGCGTGGATCCGGGTGACGATGAGCCGATCCGCCCGGGGCAGGAACTCGGCGTAGACCTGCGCCCCGCCGATGACCATGGCCCAGTCGCTCTCCGCCGGCACCGCCGCCAGGGCGGCGTCGGGACCGGAGACGGGTATCACCGACTCGGGCAGCCCGGCCGGATCCCGGGTGATGACGATGTTGGTCCGCCGTGGCAGGGGCCGACCGCCGAAGGATTCCAGGGTCCGGCGGCCGACGATCACCGGCCGCCCCTCGGTCCACTCCCGGAACCAGCGCAGGTCCGCCGGCTGGTGCCACGGCATGTCGTTGCCGGCGCCGATGACGCCGTTATCGGCCATGGCCCAGATGAGGGCGACGGAAGCGGTCACTGTGCCCCCTCCTCGAGGCCGTCGGGCATCTCGCCGTGGTCGAGTTCCTCCATGGTAGTGCCGCCCTCCTCCTCGGCGGCATCCAGCCGCTCGGTCTGCAGGACGATGGCCACGCGCCGGTTGCGGGCACGGCCCTCGGCGGTGTCGTTGTCATCGATGGGGCGAGTATCGGCGTAGCCCACCGCCCGCATCTGCTCCCGCGGGATCCCCTGGCCCTCCAGGAAGTCGACCACCTCCACCGCCCGAGCAGCGGAGAGGTCCCAGTTGGAGTTGTAGTCGTCGCTGCGGATGGAGCGGTTGTCGGTGTGGCCCTCCACGGAGATGGAGCGGCCAGTGGCCTCCAGGATCGGTACCAGCTCGCCGATGAGGTCGTTGCCCTCGGGGTTGAGGTCGGCACCGCCGGTATCGAAGAGGAGCTTGTCGTCCAGGCGCAGGGTGATCCGGCCCTCGTTGAAGGCGACCTCCACCCGATCCAGCATGCCGGATTCGCGCATCTCCTGGAGGAACTCCCGGGTCTGCTCGGTGGTATCCTCCTCCTCGTCCTGCGCCTCCACCGGCCGCTGGTCGCCGACGATGGCCCCGGGCTTGTCGCCCGTTACGTCCCCCGGCGGTTCGGGCACGATCTGGGGGCGGCTCACCGCCCCCTCCAGGGACTCGGCGACCTCGCCGAAGCCGGCCTCGTCGAAATTGGCGTAGGCCAGCAGCATGACGAAGAGCGTCAGCATCAGGGTGATGACGTCCAGGTAGGTCTGCATCCAGGCCTGGTCGTCATCACTGCCGCTGTTGGCCGGTTCCATGCCGCCCTGGGCGGAGCGGAGCTTGCGCCGGCCCTTACCCCCGCTGCCACCCTTGAGCGGCGGCCGCTCCCCGCCGGACGCCTGGGGGCGCTGGGCGCCCTCCGGCTCGCCGCCGACCATGTCCCCGAGGCTGCCGCCGGAATCGGCCATCTAGCGCCCCTCCTGCCGCTCCGTCTCGCGGGCGGCCTCTTCCCGGGCGGTCTCCAGGGCCTCCTCGACGTCGGACTGGCGCAGTTCGTCCTCGTAGTGGGCGATGAAGTTCTCCAGGTAGGCCTTCACGAAGGCGGGGCTGCGCTGCTGGCCGATGAGGCCGATGCCCTCCATGACCAGATTCATGAGCATGACCCGCTGCTCGGTGCGCCGCTCGAACTTCACCGCGATGGGCTTGAAGAAGAGGTTGGCCAGGAGGATGCCGTAGAAGGTGGTCAGCAGGGCCACCGCCATGCCCTGGCCGATGTAGGCGATATCGCCGCCGCTCATCCCCTTGAGCATGTTCACCAGGCCGATGAGGGTACCGAGCATGCCGAAGGCCGGCGCATAGGCGGCCATGCTGCGAAAGAGCTGGGCCTCGGCCCCCTCCCGCGCCTTGAGCCGCTGCATCCGCCACTCCATGAGCTCCTGGACATCCTCCAGCGGCACCCGGTCTACCAGCAGCTGGATCCCGGTGCGGAGGAAGGGGTTCTTGATGGTCTCCATCTCCTCCTCGGTGGCGAGGATGTCGCCGCCGAACCAGAGCCGGGAGACCTCGATGATCTCCTCGAGGTCATCCTGGGTGTAGAGCCGCTCGTTGCGCAGGACGATGATGACCACGTGGAAGACCCGCACCACCTCCTTGAAGGGGTAACTGATAAGCGTGGCCGCCAGGGTCCCTCCCACCACGATGAACAGCCCCGGGACGTTGACGAAGGCAGTGACATCCTCGGCCGTGGTGTAGATCGCCGCGATGAGCAGCGCCACACCGCCGAGCATGCCGAGCAGGGTTGTCGGGTTCATCCACCACTCTCCAGAGCCGGACCGGAGGGCATTCCCCCTCCCGATTGCAGGTGTTTCACGCTAGCACGGAGCCCCGCCAGGGGCCACACCGACTACACGGCCACCGGCGCCCTGATGGCCGGGTGGCACTGATAGCCCTCGAGGGTAATGTCCTCGAAGCCGAAGGCGAAGAGATCACTCACCGCCGGGTTCAGGCGCAGGGTGGGCAGCGGCAGCGGCTCCCGGGCGAGCTGGGTCCGCGCCTGCTCCACATGATTCTGATAGAGGTGGGCATCCCCCAGGGTGTGGACGAACTCCCCCGGCTCCAGACCCGTGACCTGCGCCACCATGTGGGTGAGCAGGGCATAGCTGGCGATATTGAAGGGCACCCCCAGGAAGAGGTCGCCGGAGCGCTGGTAGAGCTGGCAGGAGAGCCGGCCCTCCGCCACGTAGAACTGGAAGAGCAGGTGGCAGGGCGGCAGCGCCATCTCGTCGATCTGGCCCGGGTTCCAGGCGGTGACGATAAGCCGCCGGGAGTCCGGGTTGGTGCGGATGGCGTCGACCACCTCCGCCATCTGGTCGATGGTCTCCCCATAGGGCGTGGGCCAGGAGCGCCACTGGGCGCCGTAGATCGGCCCCAGATCGCCGTCGGGGCCGGCCCATTCGTCCCAGATGGTGACCCGGTTCTCGTGGAGGTAGGCGAGGTTGGTGTCGCCGCGCAGGAACCAGAGCAGCTCGTGGATCACGGATCTAAGGTGGAGCTTCTTGGTGGTCACCACCGGGAAGCCCTCGGCGAGGTCGAAGCGCATCTGCCGGCCGAACAGGGACCGGGTCCCCGTGCCGGTGCGGTCCCCCTTGGGCGTGCCGTGCTCCAGCGCCTCCCGGAGCAGCGCGAGATAGGTCTGCATGGTCGGTCTCCTCCCGGGGTCGCTCCCCCGCTGGTTATCGCCGTCCCCTCAGGCCGGGGCCCCGCGGCGCCGGTGGGCGAGTACCAGCAGGGCAGCCCCCGCCGCGATCATGGGCAGGGAGAGGACCTGCCCCATGGTGACCCACTCCCACGCCAGGTAGCCCAGCTGCTCGTCGGGCAGCCGGAAGAACTCCACGAAGAAGCGGAAGGCGCCATAGAGCATCAGGAACAGCCCCGAGACCGCCATGGCCGGCCGGGGCCGACGGGAATAGAGCCACAGCACCGCGAACAGCACCACCCCCTCCAGGGCGAACTCGTAGAGCTGGGAGGGGTGGCGCGGCAGCGGCCCGGCCCCGGGGAAGACCATGGCCCAGGGGACGTCGCTCACCCGCCCCCAGAGCTCGCCGTTGATGAAGTTGCCCAGCCGGCCGGCGCCCAGCCCCAGCGGCGTCAGTGGCGCCACGAAGTCGGCGACGTCGAAGAAGCCGCGGCCGGTATTCCGGGCGTAGAGGGCCATGGCGACAATGACCCCCACCAGGCCACCGTGGAAGGCCATCCCGCCCTCCCACAGGGCGAACACCATCCACGGCTCTGCCAGATAGGTGGCCGGGTCGTAGAAGATCACATAGCCCAGGCGACCGCCGAGGACCACCCCCACCGCACCGTAGAAGAGCAGGTCCCCCAGCTCCGCCGGGTCCCAGCCGGAGCCGGGGCGGCGGGCGCGGACCCGGCCCAGCCACCAGGCGCCCAGGAAGCCGATGAGGTACATGAGCCCGTACCAGTGGATCTGTAACGGGCCCAGGTCCAGGGCCACCGGGTCGATGGCGGGATACTCCAGCACGACGGCCTCCTACTGGGTGGGCAGGATCCGGGCGAAGACGGCCTTCAGGTACTCCGTCTCCGGGATCGCCGGGTGGATGGGGTGGTCCGGCCCCTGGTGGCCCCGGGCCAGGACCGCGGCGTCGCGGTCGAGATGGCGCGCCCGGCCGCGGACCACGTCCTGGAGCTGGTCCATCCCCAGATGGTGGGAACAGGAGGCGGAGAGCAGCAGGCCATCCCTCGAGAGCAGCTGCATCGCCAGCTGATTGAGGTGGCGATAGCCCTCCAGCCCCGATTTGATATCGCGCTTGCGCTTGATGAAGGCCGGCGGATCCAGGACCACGGCGTCGAAGCGCTCCCCGTCCTCGCGCAGCGCCTTGAGGACCTCCAGCGCCTCGCCGTGCAACGGCGCGACCCGGTCCTCCAGGCCGGCCAACTCGGCATTGTCCTGGAGGTGGTCCAGCGCCTCCTCGCTGCGCTCGATGGCCACCACCTCCTCCGCCCCGGCGGCGGCCGCCCGCAGGCCGAAGCCGCCGACGTAGCTGTAGACGTCCAGCACCCGGCGACCGCGGCTCCACGCCGCCAGCCGGTCGCGATTCTCGCGGTGATCGAAGAACCAGCCGGTCTTCTGCCCGCCGGTGGCCGGGACGCGGAAGGTCATGCCCCCCTCCTCCACCGTGAGGGTCTCCGGGGCCGAACCCACCGCCGTCTCGGTGTAGCGCTCCAGCCCCTCCTGCTCGCGCACGGCGGCGTCGTTGCGCAGGATCACCACCCGCGGCCGGACCACCTTCTCCAGCGCCTCCAGGATCGCGTCCCGGGCGCGCTCCATGCCGGCGGTCCCCATCTGGACCACGCAGACATCGTCGTAGCGGTCCACCACCAGGCCGGGGAGGAAGTCCCCCTCGCCGTGGACCAGGCGGTAGAAGGGCCGGTCGAGGATCGCCTGGCGCGCCGAGAGGGCGACCTTGAGGCGGTGGACCAGCAGGGAGCGGTCCAGCCCCTTGTCGGCATCGCGGCTCACCAGCCGGGCGCAGATGAGGGAGTGGGGATTGGCGTAGCCGGCGCCCAGGGGCTTGCCGTTGCTCGCCTGGATCACCACCGGCTGCCCCGGTTCCAGATCGGTGAGCGGCGTGGCGGCCGTATCCACCTCGTTGCTGAAGACCCAGAGGTGGCCGCCGCGCAGGCGCCGCTCCTCGCGCGGCTTGAGTCTCAATGGGGCATGTTCCATGGACGCGGCTTCTTCCGGCGACAAAGCCGGCATCCTACCATGCACGACCGGCACGACGTACTACTCCGGGGCGCACCAAGGGGTCAGGTCTTGCAACGTCATCCCACGACCGACGACGGCCGCGGCGAGGCCTGCCACCGGGTTCCGGGCCCGGTTGCCCGGACCTTTCCAGAGGTTGCGAAACGGCGCGGCGCGCCACCCGGAGCGACGGGGACCGTGCTCAGAGGTCGCCGGTAACCGCCCACGGTTCCGGCCCCGGGCGGGAGAGGTAGAAGCCCTGGATGAGGGAGGCGCCGTTGGCCCGCACCCACTCCAGCTCGGCGGCGGTCTCCACGCCCTCGGCGATGGTCGGGACCCCCACCTCCGTCGCCAGCTCCAGGACCTTGCGGGCGATGGCCGCCTTGTAGGGGGTCGAATCGACATCGCGCACCAGCTCCATGTCCAGCTTGATGAAGTCCGGCCGGAGCTGGTGGAGGATGTTCAGGGAGGAGTAGCCGGAGCCGATGTCGTCCAGGGCGACGCCGCAGCCGTGGGCGCGGTAGGTATCCACGATGCGACGCAGCTTGCCCACGTCATCGATCCGGTCCGACTCGATGATCTCGAAGACCAGCTGCTCCGGCCGCAGGTCGGTCTCCTCCAGCGCCGCCATGGTGGTGCGCAGGCAGTACTCCGGGTCGTAGATGGAGGCCGGCGAGAAGTTGATGAAGACCCGCCCCCCGGCCGCATGGCGGCTCGCCTCCTGGATGGCCGCGCGCCGCGCGGCCAGGTCCAGCGGGAAGAGCAGATCGGCGTCCCGGGCCGCGCCCAGCATCTGCCCGGGGGAGAGGATCCCCCCCTCCCGATCCAGCCCCCGCATCAGGGCCTCGTGGGCGACCACCGCCTCCGGGTCGGCGGCGCTGAACATGGGCTGGAAGTGGACCGTCAGCCGCTCCTCGCGAAGCAGGTCGATGAGCCACCCCGATTCGGAGTAGGCCAGGAAGCGGGCCAGCGAGGTGACCCGGCCGTAATCGGCCAGCCCCGGCTCCCGCCCCGATTCCACGAAGAGGGCGCGGGTATCCGCCAGCTCCTGCCGGGAGAGCCCGCGCGAGAGGATCTCCCCCTGCTCGCCGGGCCGCTCCAGCCCCACGCACAGCCCCCGCCCGTCCTCCAGCATCGCGGGCGCCAGCCCGGCCGACTCCAGCTCCCCGCGCAGCTTGCCCAGGGTATGGCCCAGCGGTGGCCACAGCCACAGGCGCCCCGCCTCCGGCGGGGCATCGGGCAGACGCTCGCAGCGGGGGCAGGCGGAACGGGGGGCGGTGGACATCGGCGCGCGGCCTCCTGCTTTCATGGACTACCGTTAGCGGGTCCGGGGGAACCCGGCTCAAGACTAGCACGGCCCCGGTGACCCGCCGCCAGGGCCGGTGCTAAGGTTTAGTGTAATAGTCGGATATTCGAGGTCGCCATGAGCAACCGCCTGCGCCACGAGCCCAGCCCCTACCTCCAGCAGCACGCCGACAACCCGGTGGACTGGTACCCCTGGGGCGAGGAGGCGCTTACCCGCGCCCGGCAGGAGGACCGGCCGATCCTGCTCTCCATCGGCTACTCCGCCTGCCACTGGTGCCACGTCATGGCCCACGAATCCTTCGAGGACCCGGCCACGGCGGAGGTCATGAACCGGGAGTTCGTCAACATCAAGGTGGACCGGGAGGAGCGCCCGGACCTCGACCGGATCTACCAGCTCGCCTTCCAGGTCCTGAACCAGCGCGGCGGCGGCTGGCCGCTGACGGTCTTCCTGACCCCGGACCAGACCCCCTTCTTTGCCGGGACCTACTTTCCGCCCACCGAGCGCCACGGCCTGCCCGCCTTCACCGACCTGCTGGAGCGCATCGCCGGGATCTACCGCGAGCGCCAGGGCGACATCCACGCCCAGAACGCCGAGCTGCGCCAGGTCCTGGAATCGGTCCGCCCGCAGGGCGACCCGGCGGCCGCCCTCACCGCCGCGCCGCTGGACGCCGCCCGCCATCAGCTGGAGGCGGAGTACGACGGCCGCCACGGCGGCTTCGGCGACGCGCCCAAGTTCCCGCACCCCACCCACATCGAGCGGCTGCTGCGCCACTACGTCCACACCCGCGAGACCGGCCGGGCCGACGAGCGCGCCCGGGAGATGGCGCTGGGGACCCTGCGCGCCATGGCCGACGGCGGCCTCTTCGACCAGGTCGGCGGCGGCTTCTTCCGCTACAGCGTGGACGCCCACTGGACCATCCCCCACTTCGAGAAGATGCTCTACGACAACGCCGCCCTGCTCGGCCTCTACGCCGACGCCCATGTGCTCACCGGCGAGCCCGAGTTCCGGCGGGTGGCCGAGGCCACCGGGGAGTGGGTGCTCACCGAGATGCGCGCCCCCGGGGGCGGCTTCTACGCCAGCCTGGACGCCGACAGCCCCGGCGGCGAGGGCGCCTTCTACACCTGGACACCGGCGGAGGTGGAGGCGGTCCTCGGCGAGGCGGAACGGGCCGTGGCCGCCCCGGTCTGGGGGCTGGAGAGCGCTCCCAACTTCGAGGGCCGATGGCACCTGCGGATGACCCGGCCCCTGGCCGACGTCGCCCGCGATCTCGGTATCGACGAGGCCGAGGCGCGGGAACGGCTGGAGCGCGCCCGTACCGCCCTGGCGGAGGCCCGTTCCCGGCGCCCCCACCCCGGTCGGGACGACAAGGTCCTCACCGCCTGGAACGGCCTGATGGTCCGGGGCCTGGCGGTGGCCGGCGCCCGCTTGGGCCGGGCCGACTTCGTGGACGCCGCCGCCGGGGCCGTGGACTTCCTGCGCGACCACGTCCTGCAGGAGGGCCGCCTGGCCGCGGTCTTCGCCGGCGGCGAGGCGCGGGAGAGCGGCTACCTGGACGACTATGCCTATCTCCTGGAGGGGATCCTGAACCTCCTGGCGGTCCGCTGGCGGGATGCCGATCTGACCCTGGCCCGCCAGCTGGCCGAGGCGCTGCTGGAGCACTTCCGGGACACCCTGGACGGCGGCTTCTTCTTCACCGCCGACGACCACGAGGCGCTCATCACCCGGCCCAAGACCTCCATGGATGAATCGACACCGGCCGGGGCCGGCGTGGCCGCCCGCAGCCTCCTCCGGCTGGGCCACCTGGTGGCGGAGCCGCGCTACCTGGAGGCCGCCGAGGAGGCCGTGAAGGGCGCCGGCCGGAGCATCGAGGAACTGCCCCACGGCCACTGCAGCCTGCTGGACGCCCTGGAGGAGATCCTCTACCCGCCGCAGCTGGTGATCCTGCGCGGCGCCACGCCGGCCATGGCCCCCTGGCACCGGCGCGCCCTGGCCGACTACGCCCCCCGCCGCCAGACCGCCGCCATCCCCGAGCACGCCGCCGATCTGCCGGAGGCCCTGGCCGCCCGCCACGCCCGCGGACCGGTGACCGCCTGGGTCTGCCGCGGCCACGAGTGCCACGCCGCCACCGACGACTTCGGCACCTTCGAGCAGGCCCTGGCCGACTGACCGGTCGGCTGATACCGCTTCGCCTGATTCCCCGGTGCGGGCATGACTTCCTGCGCCGTGGCTCCATGGTAGGATCGGGTGTGTATTTGCAAACCCATCCGCAACCAGCATCCAAGGAGCCCAGCATGGCCAAGAAGCTCAAGGACTTCGTCTCCGAGGCGCGCAGTCAGATCGAGGAGATCACCCCCGACGACGTCGAGCGCATGCGCGGCGAGAAGCCCGACCTGCTCATCCTCGACGTCCGCGAGCCCGGCGAGTACGAGGCCGGGCACCTGCGCGATGCCCTGAACGTCCCGCGCGGGGTCCTGGAGCCCGCCGCCGACCCCGACTACAAGAAGCCCAACCCGACGCTCTCCACCGCCTACGAGCGGCCCATCGCCGTCTACTGCGCCACCGGCGGCCGTAGCGCCCTCGCGGTGAAGACCCTCAACGAGATGGGCTTCAAGGAGGTCTACAGCCTCGGCGGCGGCTACGAGAACTGGGAGGCCGAGGACCGCGAGACCGTCACCGACTGACTCGCCCCGCCCGCGGCCCCGCCTCCCCGGCGGGGCCGGCTACGGCTGCCGCCCCTTTGCCTCCCACGGCGGCTCGTCGAACCACGCCACCAGGAAGTCCACGAAGGCGCGCACCCGCGCCGAGAGGTGGCGCGTCTGCGGATAGAGCGCCCAGGCATCCACCCGCGACCAGTCGCAGTCGGTGAGCACGGGCACCAGGGTCCCCTCGGCCAGGGCCCGGTGGACGATGAAGCGCGGCTGGAAGACCACCCCCAGGCCGACCACCGCCGCCTCCCGCAGGAGATCGCCGTTGTTGGCGCGCAGTCGCGAGCGAACCGGGATCCGGTGCTCCCGCCCCTCGGGGTCGATGCAGTGCCAGGCGTCGCTCTCCGGGGCATTGGCATAGGTCAGGCAGTCGTGCTCCGCCAGCTCCGCCGGCGTGGCCGGGGTACCGTGGCGGGCCAAATAGTCGGGGCTGGCGCAGACCACATGGTCCACCGTGGCCAGGCGCCGGGCCACCAGGCTGGAGTCCGCCAGCGGCGCGATCCGGATCCCCAGGTCGAAGTTCTCGGCCAGCAGGTCCACCTGGCGATCGTCGAGATCCAGGTCGAAGCGGATGTCCGGGTGCTCCGCCAGGAAGGCCTCCACCGCCGGCTGCAGGTGGGCGATCCCGAAGGAGAGCGGCGCGGCCACCCGGAGCTGGCCCGCCAGCCGGCCGTGGACATCGGAGACCGCCAGCTCCGCCTCGTCCACGTCGGCGAGGATGCGCACGCAGCGCTGGTAGAAGGCGTGGCCGGCGTCGGTGACGTGCAGCGTCCGCGTGGTCCGCCGCAGCAGCTGGACCCCCAGCCGCCCCTCCAGCTCCGACAGCCGCCGGCTCACCGCCGACTTCGCCACCTCCAGCCGCCGCGCCGCCGCGGTGAGGCTCCCCGCCTCCACCACGCGCACGAAGGTCGCCATCTCCTCCAGCCGATCGCTCACCGCTCCCCCACTGTTGCGAAATCATCAACACCATTTTCGGATACTGAGCCTTTATTCCTGGCTCGGCAACTACCATGCTTGACCCATCGACGCAGACGCCAAATCCCACGAGGAGCCGACAGGGTATGCACTGGCGCAACGGCACGGACTACTACGGCCTGATGGCCATCCTCTTCCACTGGGTCGTGGCGGCCGGGGTCATCGGCCTCTTCGCCCTGGGGCTCTGGATGGTGGAGCTGACCTACTATGACCCCTGGTACAAGACCAGCCTGGGGTGGCACAAGGCCTTCGGGGTCCTGCTCTTCGGGGTCATGGTCGCCCGGCTGATCTGGCGCCTGACCAACCCCCGACCCCGCCCCCACGGGCGGTGGTGGGAGCGGCGCGCGGCGGAGGCGGCCCACCTCGGCCTCTACCTGCTCATCTTCGCCGCCATGGTCGCCGGCTACCTCATCTCCACCGCCGACGGCAGCGACATCGACGTCTTCGGGCTGTTCTCCGTGCCGGCCACCCTCACCGGCAAGGGGCAGGAGGATATCGCCGGCGAGATCCACGAGATCCTGGCCTGGACCATCATCGGCCTGGCCTCCCTCCACGCCCTGGCGGCGGTGAAGCACGCCGCCATCGACCGCGACGGGACCCTGCGGCGGATGCTCCGCCCCGGCCCCTGAGCGCACGTCCCGAGAGGGAACCGAGCAACCACCGCCGGGCCGGGCCCGGCGCACAACGAAAACACAGGAGCACAACCATGACGACCAATCGCCCCCGCACCGCCCTGATGGGTACCACCCTGGCCTCCGCCCTGGTCGGCGTCCTCGCCCTGGCGCCCACCTCCGCCCTGGCCGAGGAGGAGCAGTACACCATCGACACCGAGGGCCAGCACGCCTTCATCCAGTTCCGGATCCAGCACCTGGGCTACAGCTGGCTCTACGGCCGCTTCAACGACTTCGGCGGCGAGTTCACCTACGACACGGAGAACCCGGAGGACTCCTCCATCGAGGTGACCATCGATACCGCCTCCATCGACTCCAACCACGCCGAGCGCGACAAGCACCTGCGCGACGAGGACTTCTTCCACGTGGACGAGTACCCCGAGGCGCGCTTCGTCAGCACCGACATCCGCGGCATGGGCGACGATGACGAGGAATTCACCATCGTCGGCGATCTCACCCTCAGGGGCGAGACCCGGGAGATCGAGATCGAGGCCGAAGAGGTGGGCCACGGCGAGGACCCGTGGGGCGGCTACCGTCGCGGTTTCCAGGGCACCACCGAGATCACGCTCAAGGACTTCAACATCGACCACGACCTCGGCCCGGACTCCCGCACCGCCGAGCTGGAGCTGGCCATCGAGGGCGTTCGCCAGTAGGAGACAGCCATGAGCCAACGACCGGTCATCCGCCAGGTAGCGGCCCGGTCCCTGCAGGAGGGGGCCGGCGTCCGGGTCCATCGGACGCTGGGCACCCCCGAGTGCCGGAACCTGGACCCCTTCCTGATGCTGGACCGCTTCGAGAGCGACGACCCGGAGGACTACGGCGCCGGCTTCCCGGACCACCCCCATCGGGGCTTCGTCACCTTCACCTACATGCTCGACGGCCACATGGCCCACGGCGACAGCATGGGCAACCAGGGCCGCCTGGACCCCGGCGGGGCGCAGTGGATGAAGGCCGCCAGCGGCGTCATCCACTCCGAGATGCCGCGCCAGGAGGCCGGCCTCATGCGCGGCTTTCAGCTCTGGATCAACCTGCCGGTGGCGGAGAAGATGACCGCCCCGGACTATCAGGAGATCCGGCCGGACTCCGTGCCCGTCCTCGAGGCCGACGGCGCCCGGGTGCGCGTGCTCATCGGCCCCGCCCGACTGGGGGATCAGGCGGCCAGCGGCCCCATCGTCGACCCCCACACCGACGTCCGCTACCTGGACATCGCCCTGGAACCGGGGGCTGCCTTCGAACACCCCCTGCCGGCGGGCCACCACGCCTTCGCCTTCGTCTTCGAGGGCTCGGCCACGGTGGGCGGGGAGGCGGTGGCCACCGACCACCTGGCGCTGCTCGGCGAAGGCGACGAGGCGACGGTGACCGCCGGCGACGCCGGCGCCCGGCTACTGCTGGTGGCCGGCGCCCCGCTGGGCGAGCCCGTGGTCCAGCACGGCCCCTTCGTCATGGACTCCCGCGAGGGGGTCCAGCAGGCCTTCGACGACTTCCGCGCCGGACGGCTGGTGCGCGAGCGCGCCGGCTTCCACGAGACCTGACCGGGTGCGGGGGTTGTCCCGGCCACGGGGCGTCCCCACTTCCGATATTCCGAGTCAACCTCTTCAACATCATCGCTGAACCAGGAGAGCCGCCCCGTGTGGGATGACCGCTATTCCGATACCGACTTCGCCTACGGCACCGAGCCCAACGCCTTCCTCGCCGAGGAGGCCCACCGCCTCCCCGACGGTCCCATCCTCTGCCTCGCCGAGGGCGAGGGGCGCAACGCCGTCTGGCTGGCCGAGCAGGGCTACTCGGTGACCGCCGTGGACGGCTCCTCGGTGGGGCTGGACAAGGCCGCCCGCCTGGCCCGGGAGCGGGGCGTGGACATCGAGTGCGTCTGCTCCGATCTGGCCCACTACGACATCGAGCCCGGCCGGTGGGCGGGGATCGTCTCCATCTTCGGCCACCTCCCCGCCGACCTGCGCCCCCGCGTCCACCGCCAGGTGGCCGAGGGGCTGATGCCCGGCGGCACCCTCATCCTGGAGGCCTACACCCCGCATCAGCTGGCCTACGGCACCGGCGGCCCGCCGGTGGAGGAGATGATGATGGACCTGGCCCGGCTGGAGGCGGAGCTCCCCGGCCTGGAGTTCGAGGTGGCCCGGGAGATCGAGCGCGAGGTCATCGAGGGCAAGTACCACACCGGCGCCGGCCACGTGGTCCAGCTGGTCGCCCGCCGGCCCTGAGCAGTTCCGATCTGGTCTCGACGACGCCGCCCGCCTAGACTGGGGGAAAGAGCAAGGAGGGCCCGGCATGTCCCGAGAAGCCGACTGGTTGCGGCAGGCTGCCAATGACCTTGCCTGGGCCGAGCACTCCCACGCCGGAGGGTTCCACGCCCAGACCTGCTTTGCCGCCCAGCAGGCCGGTGAGAAGGCGCTCAAGGCCCTGTGCTTCACTCTGGGCTACGACATCGTGCGCACACACTCCCTCTTCCAGATCGTGGAGATGCTCGGCGTCAACGGCGAACTCCGCGAACAGGCGCGGGAGCTGGACTTCTACTACCTCACCGGCCGCTACCCCGACGCCTTCCCCGCTGGCGCCCCGTTCGAGATGATCCGCCCGCAGCAGGCGGAGAGCGCCCTGCAGGCGGCCCGGGGCCTCCTGGACACGGTCACCCGGCGGATCGGCCCCGAACCGGGAGCCCGGACATGACCACCGATACCCGCCCCGTCCTGGAGCGCAGCCGTCCGCCGGTGAGCGTGCTCGACTTCGACACCGCGGACCTCGCGCAGCGCTTTGCCGACCGCCTCCGGGATCGCGTGGAAGAGGCCTGGCTCTTCGGCTCCCTGGCCGCCGGGACCGCCGGCCCCTGGTCGGATGTGGATCTCCTGCTGGTCACGGAGACGGCCGAGCCCTTCGTCGAACGGCCCCGCGCCTTCGCCGACATCCGGGAGCCGGGGATCCCCCTGGATCTCCTGATCTATACGCCGGCCGAGTACGCCGACCTGCCGCGGACCAATCCCGGCTTCTGGAAGGCCTTCACGGCGGCCCGCCGGCCCCTCGTCACCCCCTCGAACCCCGACTGACCGAGGTCCCGTTTGCCGGAAACCGGCCCCCTCTTCGACATCGGCCTGCTGCTGGCCTTCGGCATGGCGGCCGGGCTGGCGGTCGCCCGGATCGGGCTGCCCCGGGTGGCCGGCTACGTCCTCGCCGGGGTCGCCTTCTCCCCGGGGCTGCTGGGGGAGACGCTGGGACTGGAGGTCGCCGCCTGGTCGCCGCCGCTCACCGACGCCGCCCTGGGCATCATCGCCTACCTGGTGGGGGGCTCCATCACCACCGGCCAGCTCCGGCGCATGGGGCGGCTCATCGTCACCACCACCCTGGGCGAAGGCCTGGGCGCTGTGCTCCTGGTGGGGATCACCCTCTCCGGCCTGCTCTGGCTCACCGGGGCGGAGTCCCTCTCCCTGGCCCTGGCGCTGGCCTCGGTGGCCGGGACCACCGCCCCCGCGGCCACCGTGGCGGTGATGCACCAGTACCGGGCCGAGGGGCCGTTGACGCGCACCCTGCTGGGCGTGGTGGCCCTGGACGACGCCCTGGGCATCATCGTCTTCTCCGTCGCCCTGGTCCTGCTCACCGGCAGCTCCCTGGTGGGCGCCGGGGAGCGGGCCGCCCTGGAGATCGGCGGGGCGCTGGCCCTGGGCGGCGCCGGCGGCTGGCTGCTGGCGCGCTTCGGCCACTTCCTGCGCGAGGACAGCCTGCGGCTGCCGGTGGTCCTGGCCACCCTGCTCCTCGCCCTGGGACTGGCCTCCGCGCTGGGCGCCTCCCCCCTGCTGGCGGCGCTGGCCCTGGGCTTCGCCGCCCGCCACTTCCAGCGCTCCGGCGGCGAGCGGCTCTTCGCCCCGCTGGAGGCGATGGAGGAGGCGGTCTTCCTGATCTTCTTCACCATCGCCGGCAGCCACTTCCAGCCCGGCGTCTTCGCCGCCCACCCCGAGCTGGTGGCCGGCTACGTCATCGCCCGCCTGGCCGGGAAGACCGGCGGCGCCGCCCTGGGGGCACACCTGGGCGGTGCGCCGCCGCTGGTAGCCCGCTGGATCGGTCTGGGCCTGGCCCCCCAGGCCGGCGTGGCCGTGGGGCTGGCCCTGACCCTGGCCGAGCACCCCGGCTTTGCCGAGACCGGCAGCATCGTGGTCAACGTCGTCCTGGCCGCGGTGCTCATCAACGAGATCATCGGGCCCCTGGCCGCCTCCCTGGCCCTGCGCCGGGCCGGCGAGGCCAGAGGCGCCCCGGACCGGGAGGAATGAACATGCGCACTGCCGACTGGCTCCGCGACCACCCCCGGGACCCGCTGCTGGTCCCCCACGGCAGCCCCACCGAGGAGGCCGCCGCCCGGCTACTGGAGGACGGCCATCGCGACCTCTTCGTCACCGACGACAAGGGCGCCGTCTGCGGCCACATCGGCCACCTGCGCATCGCCCGGCTGCTGCTGGCCGAGCGCCGCCCCCGCCTCTCCCGCCGCCACCTGCTGGAGCGGGTGGCCGGCGGCACCGCCGCCGACCTCATGGAGCGCCACTTCGCCCACGCCGGCCCCGAGGAGGAGCTCCACGACGTCCTCCACCGCCTCCTGGACCACGACCAGGACGAGCTCCCCATCCTCGACGAGGAGCACCGCCCGCTGGGCGTCATCGACCTCACCGCCGTCCTGCGCGCCCGGCTGACGGAGGACGGGGAGGGCTGAGCCGGCGGCGGCGTCAGCTGCTGCGGGATAGGAAGGGGTAGTCGGTGTAGCCGCGCTCGTCGCCGCCGTAGAAGGTGGTCTCGTCCCAGTCGTTGAGCGGGGCGCCCTGGCGGAAACGCTCGGGGAGGTCGGGGTTGGCGATGAAGGGCCGACCGAAGGTGACGAGATCGCAGCGCCCGGCCCGGATCCGCTCCCGCGCCTCGTCGGCGGTATAGGCCCCGTTGCCGATGTAGGTCCGGCTGAAGGCGCCCCGGATGGCGTCGATGACCGGCTCCGGCCGACCGCTGGCGTGGTTGCCCTGGAAGCTGTCCTCCACCACCTCGATGTAGGCCGGCCCCCGCTCCTCCAGCGCCCGCGCCAGGACGGTATAGGTGTCCACCGGATCCTCGTCGCGCATGCCGTTGAAGCTGCCGGTGGGGCTTACGCGCAGCCCGGTACGCTCGGTCCCCCAGACCTCCATGACGGCGTCCAGGACCTCCAGGGTCAGCCGGGCGCGGTTGGCCGCACCCCCGCCGTAGGCATCGGTGCGCCGGTTGCTGTCGCTGCGCAGGAACTGGTCCAGGAGGTAGCCGTTGGCGGCGTGGATCTCCACCCCGTCGAAGTCGGCCTCGCGGGCATTCTCCGCCCCGGCCCGGAACTGGTCGATGATGCCGGGGATCTCCTCGGTCTCCAGGGCGCGGGGCTCCAGGACATCCACCATCCCCGACTCGGCGCTGATGAAGACCATTGCCCCCTCGGGCTGGATGGCCGAGGGCGCCACCGGCCGCTCGCCACCGGGCTGCAGCTCCGGCCGCGAGATCCGGCCCACATGCCAGAGCTGGGCGTAGATCCGCCCGCCCGCGGCGTGCACGGCGTCGGTAACGCGCTGCCAGCCCCGGATCTGCTCATCCGAATGGATACCGGGGGTGAAGGCGTAGCCCTTGCCCTGGGGCGAGACCTGGGTGGCCTCGCTGAAGATCAGCCCGGCCCCGGCACGCTGGCGGTAGTACTCGGCCATGAGCTCGGTGGGCACATCCCCGGGCTGCCCGGCACGGGAGCGGGTCAGGGGGGACATGAGCACGCGGTTGGGCAGCTCCAGGTCGCCCAGGGTGCAGGGCTGAAACAGGGGATCATCGGTCATGCAGTCGCTCCGGAAACGGGTGTGGTCCAGATGGGGCGGCCCGAGGGGGTCGCCCCGCCCCAGGGTAGTACGGTCGGCTCCGTCTCGCCGAGTACGGCCCTCCCACCATCCCCGAAGCGGACCCGGAAAACCCCTCTGATCCGTGGCATTGCATTCCTGTAACAACTGTGAGAAAAAACCGACCATCATCGAACCCCTCCGTGGAAAGGGACTGCTCGAACAACCGGAGAGTTGTACCAGCTTGGACTCGCGAACCGACGTCAACGGCATCCCCGTGGAGTGGCATGCCGACGGGGAGGGCTTCCGCTTCGCCGGGGTGGAGGGGATCGTCTTCTGGAAGACCCCCTCCCTGCGCGGGCTGCTGGCACCGTTGCGCGATGCCCTGGGCGAGGCGCTCTACGCCCGCCTGACGGCCCGCGATGTCGCTGCGAGCAGCGAGGCCGACCACGCCCTGGCGGCGGAGGCCGATGACCTGACAGAGGGCTTCCGGACCTTCGCCGACACCGTCGCCGCCGCCGGCTGGGGCCGCTTCCGGCTGGAGGCGCACGACCCCGAGACGGCCACCGCCCGCGTGACCCTGGACCACCCCTGGGAGCTGGAGCTCTTCCCCGACGCCACCCCGGCGCACGCCGCTCCCTTCGCCGAGGGCAAGCTCACCGGCCTCTTCTCCCGGCTCTTCGGCCGCCCCTGCCGCGCCACCCCGGCGTCGGTGACCACGGCCGGCACCCCCCGGGTCGTCTTCGACATCGCCCCCGCCGAGCGCAGCCTGGACGACGAGCTGCGCGCCCTGCAGGAGGCGGACGGGCTGACCCTGGAGGAGCAGCTGCGGGCGGCCAACCAGTACCTGCGCCTGCACCAGGAGGAGCTGGAGGCGCGGGTGGCCGCCCGAACCCGCGCCCTGGAGCAGGCCGACCACTACAACCGCCTGCTGCTGGACGCCATCCCCGAGGGGATCTACGGCATCGACCGCGAGGGCCGGCTGACCTTCCTCAACCCCGCCGCCGAGCGGCTGCTGGGCTATCGTGGCGAAGAGGTCCGGGGCTGGACGGCCCATCAGCTTCTGCACCACACCCGCGCCGACGGCGCCCCCCACCCGGCGGCGGAATGCCCCATCCATCGAGCCATGGAAGAGGGGGAAGCGCGGCGGGTGGACGACGACACCTTCTGGACCGCCGACGGCACCCCGCTGGCGGTGAGCTACTACTGCGCCCCCGTACACGAGGGGGGCGACGTCACCGGTGCCGTGGTCACCTTCCGCGACATCCGCGAACAGAAGGCCGCCGAGGCCGAGCAGCGTCACCTCCTGGAGATCCTCAGCGCCCGCGCCTACCACGACGACCTCACCGGCCTGCCCAACCGGCGCCACCTGGTGGAGCGGCTGGACCGCGCCCTGGCCGACCACCGCGGTCAGGAGGCGGTCAGTCTGGTCCTGGTGGACCTGGACCGCTTCCAGGAGGTCAACGACAGCCTCGGCCACGCCGCCGGCGACTGGCTGCTGCAGCAGGCCGCCGGTCGCCTCCACGCCCTGCTGCCCGCCGATGGGGAACTGGCCCATCTGGGCGGCGACCTCTTCGGGATCCTCCTCCACCCGGCCCCGGAGGCCGGGACCGTGGCCAACCTCCTCGAGGGCATGCTCGCCACCCTGCACGAGCCCTTCACCCTGGACGGCGAGCC
>JBKGYA010000017.1:0-22556 GCA_046546335.1 Thiohalospira sp.
CCGCCACCGCCTGGGGGAGGGTTGATGGAGCTGCGCGCCGCCTCCTGGAACATCCACGGCGACCGCGGCGGCGACGGCCGCCACGACCCGGACCGGACCGCGGCGGTCATTGATGAACTGGCGGCCGATATCATCGCCCTTCAGGAGGTGGACGCCCCCCTCCTGCGGGAGCTGGCCGCCGCCACCAGCCTCACCCCGGTGGCCGGGCCCACCGGCTGGCGCCACCGCCCGGGCTACGGCAATGCCCTGCTGACCTCGGCCCGGGTCGTGCGCTACGCCCTGCTGGATCTGAGCCAGCCGGACCGGGAACCGCGTGGGGCGGTGGACGCCGACCTCCTCTGCCACGGCCGACCGGTCCGCGTCCTGGCCACCCATCTGGGCCTGCGGCCCGGGGAGCGTCGCCGCCAGACCCGCGCCCTGCTGACACGGCTCGCCGCCACCGGGCCGTCGCCGACCCTGCTGCTCGGGGATCTCAACGAATGGTTCCTGTGGGGCCGCCCCCTGCGCTGGCTTCGGCACCACTTCGGGGCCACGCCGAAGCCGGCGACCTTCCCGGCGCGCTGGCCGCTGCTGGCCCTGGACCGGATCTGGGTGGAGCCGCGCTCGGCCCTGCAGGCACTGTGGCGCCACGACTCGCCGCTGGCGCGCTGCGCCTCGGATCATCGGCCCCTTCTGGCCCGGGTGGGACTGCCCTGAAAGACGACCCGCACCCGGGGCTCAGGGATGGGTGCCGTTGCTCAGGGGCTCCAGGCGGGGCTGCCGGAGGAGTTCGCCGATGGCTTCGGCATCCGCCGGGCGAGCGAAGAGGAAGCCCTGGATGAGGTCACAGCCGTGACGACGCAGGTAGTCGAGTTGTTCCTCGGTCTCCACCCCCTCGGCCACCGATCGGACGCCAAGGTTCTCCGCGAGGCTGAGGATGGTCCGCGTCACCGCCCCGCCGCCGCGCTCCAGGTCCTGGACGAAGGAGCGGTCGATCTTGAGGGTGTCGATGGGGAAGTCGCGCAGGTAGGCCAGGGAGGAGTAGCCGGTGCCGAAGTCGTCCAGGGCCACCGAGACCCCCAGCTCCTGCAGGGCGTGCAGGGTCTGGCGGACCTGGTGGACGTCGGTCATCAACATGCTCTCGGTGATCTCCAGCTCCAGGCCGTCCGGGCTCAGCCCGCTACGCTGAAGGGCGTAGTCGATCTCCTGGACGATCCCGAGGTGGCGGAACTGGGGCGCGGCCAGATTCACCGCCACGGTGAGATCCGGATGCCCCTGCTCGCGCCAGGTCCGGGTCTGGCGGCAGGCCTCGCTGAGGACCTGGTCGCCGACCACGCCGATGAGCCCCGTCTCCTCGAGCACGGGGACGAACTGCGCCGGGGAGACGGTGCGGCCATCCTCGCCGCGCCAGCGCAGCAGCGCCTCGGTACCGACGATCCGACCGTCGGCGGCGACCACCTTGGGCTGGTAGTGGAGGGAGAAGCCCTCCCCCCGGTCCACCGAGCGGCGCAGCTCCGCCTCCAGGGCGATGCGCTCGGCGGCCATGGCATTCATCTCGGCGGCGTAGAAGCGGAAGCCGTTGCCGCCCTCGTTCTTCGCCTGGTACATGGCCGACTCGGCATTGCGCAGGAGCGTGGTCAGGTCACGGCCGTCGTAGGGGAAGACCGCGATGCCCAGGGAGCCGGTGGCATAGATCTCCTGGTCCCCGAGTTCGAAGGGCTGCTCCAGGGGGCGCAGGAGGCGGCTGGCCGCGGCCGCCACATCATCGGTGTCCTCCACCCCCTCCAGGAGGACGGCGAACTCGTCCCCGGAGAGCCGTGCCAGGGTGTCGCCCGGTGCGAGTTCACTCTCCATGCGCCGGGCTGCCTCCCGGAGCAGGGCATCCCCGTGGGCGTGGCCCAGCCCCTCGTTGATCCCCTTGAAGCGGTCCAGGTCCATGAACATCAGGGCCACCTGCTCGCTCTCCCGCCGGGCGACTTCCAGGGCATGATTGCCGTGCTCGTGGAAGAGTTCCCGGTTGGCCAGGCCGGTGAGGCCGTCGTAGTAGGAGAGGTAGCGCAGCCGCTCCTCGGCCTCCTTGCGATCGGTGATGTCGAAGAAGATGCCGACGTAGTAGCGCACGGCCCCCGCCTCGTCCCGGATACTGGAGATGGAAAGCCACTCGGGATAGACGGTGCCGTCCTTGCGCCGGTTCCAGACCTCCCCCTGCCAGCGCCCCTCGGCCTGGATGGTCTCCCACATGGACTGGTAGAAGGAGCGGCTCTGCTGACCCGACTGCAGCATGGAGGGGTTGTTGCCCACGGCCTCCTCGGGGCCGTAGCCGGTGATCTCGGAAAAGGCGTGGTTGATCCGGATGATGGTGCCGTCCGGCCGGGTGATGATGAGCCCCTCCTGGAGGTTCTCGATAACCTCCTCGGAGAGCCGGAGCTGGTCGGCCGTCTCCCGATGGCGCTCCACCTCCTCGGAGAGGTCGCGGGTGCGCTCGGCCACCCGGAGCTCCAGGGTATCGTGGGCATGCTGCAGCGCCTGATGGGTCTGGCCCAGGCGCCGGTGCAGCAGCCGGAAGTAGATCGCGGCCAGGGTGACGAAGAGGAAGAGCGCGGTCAGCGCGGCGACCACCTCCCAGTGGCGCTTGACCAGATCCCGGAGGGCAAGGGGCGCCGGCTTCCAGGGACCCAGCTCCAGTTCCTGCATCAGTTCGCGCACCGGTTGATAGTCCACCGGCACCGTCCAGGACGGCGCCCGCCCCGCCCAGGTCGTCCACCCCTCCGGTTCCATGGCGAGCAGGCTCAGGGTGACCTCGCGGGCCAGCGCCTCATCGGTCCCCGGCAGGCGTGCCAGGGGCCACTCGGGATAGAGGCGGGTGCTGTGGATATGGGGGAATCCGGGTTCCGGCCGGTACTCCGGGGGCCGGAGGATGTGCAGCTGTTCCAGCTCCAGATCGCCTTCCGCCGACATGCGCTCGAGGGTGTCACTGCGGGCCACACCCGCCTCGGCATCGCCCGCCAGGACCCCCTCGACGACGGCGTCGTGATTGCCGGTCCACTCCAGATCCTCGAAATCCCCGGGGCGGATCCCGTGCTGCTCCAGCAGTCGCCGGGCCATGAGCCAGCCGCCCAGGGAGTTCCTGTCCACCGCCATCACCCGGGCCCCGCGCAACTCCTCCAGTTCCCGGAGGGAACTATCCGCGCGGCTGAAGATCACGCTGCCGAAGCGGGCCAGCCGGGTCTTCCCCCAGTCGTGCTCCACCGTGAGCAGCCGGGTGGCACCGAAGCGCTGCTCGAACTCCACATAGAGATAGGGGTTGGCGATGACGAAGTCCACCTCCCCCTTCTCCACCGCCTCCCAGAGTGCATCAAAGCCCAGCGGCTCCAGCTCGACCCGGCGATCCGGGAAGCGATCATCCAGGTAGTCGGCCGTGGGCTGCCAGAGTTCACGCGCGGCCTCCGGGCCGCGCTTGGCGAGGACGCCGATGGTGACCGTGTCCCCGGCCTCCTCCTCCGTCTTTGCCGTGACCGCCCCCGGCGCCAGGACGGCCACCAGGAGGATCAGGGCAAGGTGTCTCAATGACGCGCCCCCGCCGCGGCATCCAGCCCCCGCTGGAGGTCGGCGCGCAGGTCGGCCACGGTCTCCAGGCCGGCGGCAATGCGGACCAGGCCCTCGGTAATGCCCGCCTCCTCCCGCTGCTCGGGGGTCATGCGGCTGTGGGTGGTGGTGGCCGGATGGGTAACGGTGGTCTTGGCATCCCCCAGGTTGGCGGTAATGGAGGCGATCGAAAGGGCGTCGATGAAGGCCCAGGCGGCCTCGCGCCCGCCCTCCAGTTCGAAGGCGAGCAGCCCCCCGGGCGCCGACTGCTGCCGCGCGGCCAGGCCGTGACCGGGATGGCCGGCCAGCCCGGGATAGTGGACCCGGGCCACCCCGGGCTGCCCGGCCAGCCACGCCGCCAGCTCCCCGGCGGCGGCGCTGTGGGCGCGCATGCGCAGCCCCACGGTCTCCAGCCCCTTGAGGAAGATCCAGGCATTGAAGGGGCTCATGCTCGGGCCGGCGGAACGCAGGAAGTTGTAGACCGCCGCCATCTCCGCATCGGCACCCACCACCGCACCGCCCAGGGCGCGCCCCTGGCCGTCGATGTACTTGGTGGCGGAGTGGATGACGATATCGGCCCCCAGCTCCAGCGGGCGCTGCAGCGCCGGGGTGCAGAGGCAGTTGTCCACCGCCAGCCACGCCCCGTGGTCGTGGGCCACCTCGGCGATGGCCGCGATATCGGCGATCTCCAGCAGCGGATTGGAGGGGGTCTCCAGGAAGTAGAGCTTCGTGGCCGGGGTCGTCGCCGCCGCCCAGGCCTCCGGGTCGGTGGCGTCCACGAAGGTGGTAGTGATCCCAAAACGACTGAAGTGGTTGGCGAACAGGCCCACCGTCGACCCGAAGAGCTGTCGGCCGGCGACGATATGGTCCCCCTGGCTCAAAAGCCCCAGGCCGGTGGCGAGGATGGCCGACATCCCCGAGGCGGTGGCCACGCAGCGCTCGCCCCCCTCCATGGCGGCGAGGCGCTCCTCGAAGGTACGGACGGTGGGATTGGTGAAGCGGGAGTAGATGTTCCCCGGCTCCTCGCCGGAGAAGCGGGCCGCGGCCTGGGCGGCACTCTCGTAGACGAAGCTGGAAGTGGCGAAGATGGGCTCGGACTGCTCCGCCTCGCTGGTCCGGTGCTGGCCGGCACGGACCGCCAGGGTCTCCGGCCCCCATGGCGCGTCGTTGGGATCGTTGGTCACTGCTCACCTCGGGACATGCGTTCTACGATTCCTGCAATCCGGTCTCCCCCTCCCTGGCGTCCACCCCTTGTCGGCACGCCCGCTCCGCCCCTCGCGGGGGCGTATGCCAATATCCACCGTATCCACCATCCTAGCAACTCCCGCACACCCTGTCCGAGGGAATCCCCGGGACGGACAGGGTATCCGCCTGCTCGGGGGCGGCCGGTCCAGGTCCCTGATACCCGATACACCGGACCGGAACGGATACCCCTCAGGCGTCGTTGTGCAGGTCGACGATGGCGTTGTGGTTCAGCGACTCCTTGCCGGCGCGCGCCTCGTCGTTGCGCGAGGCCTCCAGCTCGGTGAGGTAGTCGGCGGTCACGTCGCCGGTGACGTACTCCCCGCAGAAGCAGGAGGCATCAAAGCGCCGGATATCGGGATTGCCCTCGCGGGCCGCGTCCTCCAGATCGGCCAGGTCCTGGTAGACCAGCCAGTCGGCGCCGATGGCCTCGCCGATGGCGGCCTCGTCCCGATCGTGGCCGATGAGTTCGGAGACCGCCGGCATGTCGATGCCGTAGACGTTGGGGTAGCGAACCGGCGGGGCGGCGGAGGCGAAGTAGACCTTCCGCGCCCCGCTGTCCCGCGCCATCTGCACGATCTGCTGGGAGGTGGTGCCGCGGACGATGGAGTCGTCCACCAGCAGGACGTTCTTGCCGCGGAACTCCAGCTCGATGGCGTTGAGCTTCTGCCGCACCGACTTCCGCCGCTGGGTCTGCCCCGGCATGATGAAGGTGCGGCCGATGTAGCGGTTCTTGATGAAGCCCTCGCGGTAGGTCAGGCCCAGGTGGTTGCAGAGTTCCAGGGCGGAGGTGCGGCTGGTATCGGGGATGGGGATGACCACGTCGATGTCGTGGTCGGGGTGCTCCCGGGCGATCTTCGCCGCCAGCTTCTCCCCCATGCGCAGTCGCGACTTGTAGACCGAGACGCCGTCGATCATGGAGTCGGGCCGGGCGAAGTAGACCTGCTCGAAGATGCAGGGGGAGAGCTGCGGGTTCTCGGCACACTGGCGCGTGTGGAGCTGGCCGTCGGTGGTGATGACCACCGCCTCCCCGGGGGCGACGTCGCGCACCATCTCGAAGCCCAGGACGTCCACCGCCACCGACTCCGAGGCGACGATGTATTCCTCGCCCCCCTCCTCCGTGGTCCGCCGGCCGAAGACCAGGGGCCGGATCCCGTTGGGGTCGCGGAAGGCGATGACGCCGAAGCCGGTGATCATGGAGACCGCCGCGTAGGCCCCGGAGCAGCGCCGGTGGACGGCGCCGATGGCGTCGAAGACATCCGCCGGCTCCAGCGCCAGCTTGCCGCGCGCCTGGAGCTCGTGGGCGAAGACGTTGAGCAGGACCTCGGAGTCGGAATCGGTGTTGATGTGGCGCTGGTCCTCCAGGAAGAGCTCCTCCTTGAGGGACTCCATGTTGGTGAGGTTGCCGTTGTGCGCCAGGGTGATCCCGTAGGGGCTGTTCACGTAGAAGGGCTGCGCCTCCGCCGAGGAGGCGTTGCCGGCGGTGGGATAGCGTACGTGGCCGATCCCCATGGTGCCGGTGAGCCGGACCATGTGGCGGGTATGGAAGACATCCCGCACCAGGCCGTTGTCCTTGCGCAGGAAGAGCCGGTCGCCGTCGCAGGTAACGATGCCGGCGGCATCCTGACCGCGATGCTGGAGGACGGTGAGGCCGTCGAAGAGCGCCTGATTCACCGGCGCCTGGCCCACGATACCGATTACGCCACACATGGTCGGTTGTCTACCTCAGTGATCGAAGGGGAAGTTCATCAGGGGAAGCGGAAGTGGTCCGCCAGGTCCGGTGGCAGCCAGTCGCGCATCCAGTGGAGTGCCGGCTCCAGATGGTCGATGAAGAGCGACTCGCTCCACCAGGCATCCTCGGGTAGCGGCGTCAGCCCCGCCAGGAACAGGAGCACCGCGGCCAGCACCACGCCGCGGCCGACGCCGAAGAGGATGCCGACGGCGCGATCCGTGCCGGTGAGCCCGGTGCGATGGACCAGCTGCCCCATGAGGTTGTTCACCAGCCCCCCCAGGATGAGGGTGGTGATGAAGAGGATGAGGAAGGCCACGGAGAGCCGGGCCGAGGGCAGCGAGATATAGCCGGTGAGCCAGACCGACAGCGGCTCGGCGAAGGAGAGCGCGACCCAGAAGGCCAGGATCCAGGCGGCCAGCGAGATGGACTCGCGGACGAAGCCGCGGGCGACGCTGATGAACGCGGAGACGGCGACGACCAGCAGGATGGCGTAATCGGCCCAGATCATGGCGCGGGTTCCGCAGCCCCGAAGAATGTAAAGCGGTATCGTAACACGAGGGTCACTTTTCGTTCACGCTGCCAGCCTGGCTCGTTCGCGCTCTCGCTCTGTTCGGGGCACCTCCGCATCTCGAACAGGCCGGGCGTGCCGGCCCCCGGCTAGCCAGGTCGACGGCAGCAGGGATGCTGCCGTCGAGCCGACAGGGACATCTTCACGGCGTACCTGGCAGCCGGACCGGCACCAACCCCCCGAACGCCGGGAACCACCGGGCTAACCCTCGTCCAGGCCGTGGCGAACCACCATGCCACGGACCCCGCCATCCTGGCGCAGTTCCTCCTGCAACGCCTTCGCCGCATCACGATCCGGCGCCGGCCCCACGCGGACACGATAGACCTCTTCCTCATCGCTGTGATAACCCTCCACGTAGGCGGAAAAGTCCTGGTCCCGCAGGCGATCGCGCAGGTTCATGGCGTTGCCACGGTCGCGGAAACTCCCCACCTGAATCGCCCAGGCACGCATGCCCTCTTCACCGCCCTCGACCGACTCTTCCTCTTCGCCGTCATCGGCAGAGGTCTCCGGTTCGCGGCCCGGCTCACCCTCCTCGGGGATCTCCGGGCCAAGCTCACCGGCCGCCACCTCCTCCTTGCCATCCTCCTCGGCCGGGGAGTCGACGACCTTCGGCCCCAGCCGCGGCGGCGGCAGCTCCTCCCCCTCGGCCGTGTGCTCGTCGACGATGGCCGGGGTCTGCGGCGTCTCGGGGCGCGGCGGCGGCTCCTCGTCGAGGTCGATAACCTCCCGGCGGCTGCGATCCGCCGGCCGCTCCGGGATGTTGTCCTCCATGACCAGTTGGTCCAGCGGATCGGGGCCCGAGAGGAGCATGGGCACGAAGATCACGGCCAGGGCCACCAGGACGGCCGCCCCCACCAGGCGCTGTTTCAGACGGTCGGGTTCCATGACGCCTCCGCGGAATGGCTACCGGTGGCGGGCTCCCCCCGCCGCATCCAATGTAGCACGGCGGCCCCTCAGGCCTCCGCCGGGGCGACGGCGGCCACCGTCTGGAAGGAGCCGAAGACCAGGATACGGTCGCCGGTCCCCGCCGCCTGCCGGGCCGCCGCCAGGGCCGCGGCGGGATCGGGATAGACGCCGGCCACCGCGCCCCCGGCATCGACGACGGCGGCGGCCATGGATTCCCCGTCGCGACCCCGTTCCCCGCCGAGGGCCGCCGGATACCAGGCATCCACCTGCTGGCTCAGGGGGTTCAGGGCGGCCGCGGCATCCTTGTCGGCCAGCATGGCGACCACGGCGTGGGTCCGCCCGATGCAGGGGTGGCGGGCCAGGTTGCGCGCCAGCGCGGCGGTGGCCTGGCCGTTGTGGGCGACATCCAGGATCAGGGGGACCTCGCCGGGGATGACCTGGAAGCGGGCGGGCAGCCGCACCTCCTCCAGGCCGCGGCGGATCGCCTGTTGCCCCAGGGGCAGCCGCGCTGTGAGAACCTCGATGACCGCCAGGGCGGTGGCAGCGTTGTCCAGCTGCCCCTCGCCGCGCAGCGCCGGCGGCGGCAGGCCGCGCCGCACCCGGCCGCCACGCCCGATCCAGTGCCAGCCGCCGGGGGCGGCCTCGACGTCGAAGTCCAGGCCGCGCTGCCAGAGGAGCGCCCCGCGGGCATTGGCCTCGATGCTCTCCGGCGGCTCCGGGTCGCCCACCACCAGCGGCCGGCCGGGGCGGGCAATGCCCACCTTCTCGAAGCCGATGGCCTCGCGGGTGTCGCCCAGCCAGGCCTGATGGTCCAGGTCGACGGTGGTGATCACCGAGACGTCCGGCTCGGTGACATTGACGGCATCCAGCCGGCCACCGAGCCCCACCTCCAGCAAGACCACATCCGGCCCGGCATCCCCGAACAGGAGCAGCGCCGCCAGGGTCGTGAACTCGAAATAGGTCAGCGTAATCTCGCCCCGTGCCCGGTCCACCCGCTCGAAGGCCTCCAGCAGGGCCTCGTCGGTGACCTCGGCGCCGTCCAGGCGGATGCGCTCGTTGAAGCGGTGGATATGGGGGGAGCTGAAGGCGCCGGTGGTGTAGCCGCCGGCCCGGTAGCACGACTCCAGCAGGGCCACGGTGGAGCCCTTGCCGTTGGTGCCGGCGACGCTGATCACCACCGAGGGCAGCCGGGTCACCCCCAGCTCGGCGGCGACCACCACGATCCGCTCCACCCCCAGGTCCCAGCTGCGCGGGTGGAGCCCCTCCAGCCACTGCAGCCAGTTGGCGACGGCGCGGGAGGCCCCCTCCCCCTCAGGCGGCATGGGGGCTCGGCTGGTGGCGCAGGATGGTCAGCAGGCCGGCGAGGCGATCGCGCATCTCCCGGCGGTCGCAGATGAGGTCCACGGCGCCGTGGTCGAGCAGGAACTCCGAGCGCTGGAAGCCCTCGGGCAGCTTCTCGCGCACCGTCTGCTCGATGACCCGGGGGCCGGCGAAGCCGATGAGCGCCTCCGGCTCAGCCACGTGGATGTCACCGAGCATCGCCAGGCTGGCGGAGACGCCCCCCATGGTCGGGTCGGTGAGGACCGAGACGTAGGGCAGACGGCGGCGGCGCAGCCGCCCCAGGGCCGCGGAGGTCTTGGCCATCTGCATCAGCGACAGCAGCGCCTCCTGCATGCGCGCCCCGCCACTGGCGGTAAAGCAGACCAGCGGGCAGTCGTGCTCGATGGCCGCCTCCACGGCGCGGACGAAGCGCTCGCCCACCACCGAGCCCATGGAGCCGCCCATGAAGCCGAACTCGAAGGCGGCGACCACCACCGGCCGCTGGTGGAGCGTCCCGCGCTGGACCACCAGGGCGTCCTTCTCCCGCGTCTGTTTCTGGGCCTGGGCGATGCGATCCTTGTACTTCTTGCTGTCGCGGAAGCGCAGGGCGTCCACCGGCTCCAGCTCGGCCCCGATCTCCTCCCGGTGGTCGGCATCCAGGAAGAGCTCCAGCCGGCGGCGGGCGCCGATGCGCAGGTGGTGGCCGCACTTGGGGCAGACCTCCTGATTGCGCTCCAGCTCCGGACGGTAGAGGGTGGCGCTGCAGCCGGGGCACTGGGTCCAGATCCCCTCCGGGACCTGGGTCTTCTTGCCCGCGCTCTCGGTGCGGATGCGCGAGGCGAGATTGCGGAACCAGCTCATGTCGAGGCCTCCTGATGGGTATCCGGTGCGGCTCGATCCGCCAGGCCGTCCAGGGCGGACCGCATGGCAGCGATCTCGCCGGCCACGGCGGCGGGGATGGCGGCCGGGTCGTCGGCCAGTGCCTCCATGCGCGCCACCAGGGCGCTGCCGACGACCACGGCGTCGGCCAGCTGCCCCACGGCGGCGGCGGTCTCCGCATCCTTGATCCCGAAACCGACCCCTACCGGCAGCGCGGTAGCCGCCCGGACCGACGCCACGCGCTCGCCCAGGCCGCCGAGTTCGGGACCCGCGCCACCGGTAACGCCCTTGATGGCCACGTAGTAGATGAAGCCGCGCCCCTGGCGGCAGACGGTCTCCATCCGCGCCGGGGTGGTGGTGGGCGAGACCAGGAAGATGGGCGCCAGGCCGGCCGCGTGGAAGGCCGGCAGCGCCTCGTCCTCCGCCTCCTCCGGCGGCAGGTCGACGGTGAGCACCCCGTCCACCCCGGCCGCGGCGGCCGCCTCGGCGAAGGCCGCGTAGCCCATGGCCTCCACCGGGTTGAGATAGCCCATGAGGACCACCGGGGTCTCGGTATCCCGCCGGCGGAACTCCGCCACCATCTCCAGCACCCGGCCCAGGCCGGTCCCGCCGGCCTGGGCGCGCTCGTGGGCGCGCTGGATCACCGGGCCGTCGGCCATGGGATCGGAGAAGGGGATGCCCACCTCCAGCAGGTCGGCGCCGGCGGCCACCAGCTCGTGCATCAGCGGCACGGTGGTCGCCGGGGTCGGATCGCCGGCGGTGATGTAGGGGATCAGTGCGCGGCGACCGGCGGCGGCCCGGTCGGCGAATCGCTGTTCGATGCGCTCGGCGGTCATAGGTCGTAGCCCTCCAGCCGTGCCACGGTGGCGATGTCCTTGTCCCCGCGGCCGGAGAGATTGACCACCATCACCCCCTCGGGGCCGAGCTCGGGGGCGAGCTTCCGGGCCCAGGCCAGGGCGTGGCTCGACTCCAGGGCCGGGATGATCCCCTCGGTCCGGGAGAGTTCGTGGAAGGCGGCCAGCGCCTCCTCATCGGTCACGGTGGCGTACTTCACCCGGCCGATATCCTTGAGCCAGGCGTGCTCGGGGCCGACCCCGGGATAGTCCAGGCCGGCGGAGATGGAGTGGGTATCCATGATCCAGCCGTTCTCGTCCTCCATGAGGTAGGTCCGGTTGCCGTGGAGGACCCCCGGCCGGCCGGCGGTGAGCGGCGCCGAATGGCGGCCGGTCTCCATGCCCTCGCCGCCGGCCTCGACCCCGTACATGGCGACCTCCGACTCCGACAGGAAGGGGTGGAACAGGCCGATGGCGTTGGAGCCGCCGCCGACGCAGGCCACCAGGGCATCCGGCATGCGCCCCTCCGCCTCGCGGATCTGCTCGTGGGCCTCGCAGCCGATGATGGCCTGGAAGTGGCGCACCATGGCCGGATAGGGGTGGGGCCCGGCGACGGTGCCAATGATGTAGAAGGTATCGTCCACCCGGGTCACCCAGTCGCGCATGGCCTCGTTGAGGGCGTCCTTGAGGGTGCGCGAGCCCGACTCCACCGGCACCACCTCGGCGCCGAGCAGCCGCATGCGATAGACGTTGGCCATCTGGCGCTGGACGTCGTCGGCCCCCATGTAGACCACGCACTCCAGCCCCAGGCGGGCGGCGACGGTGGCGGTGGCGACCCCGTGCTGCCCGGCGCCGGTCTCGGCGATGATCCGGGTCTTGCCCAGGCGTTTGGCCAGCAGCGCCTGGCCCACGGTGTTGTTGATCTTGTGCGCGCCGGTATGGGCCAGGTCCTCGCGCTTGAGGTAGATCCGCGCCCCGCCGGCGGCCCGGGTCAGGTTCCGGGCCAGGTAGAGCGGCGTGGGCCGACCCACGTAGTCGCGCAGGTCGCGCTGGAGCTCCTGCCAGAAGGCCTCGTCCTCGCGCATCTCGTCCCAGGCCCGGCGCAGCTCGTCCAGCGGCTCCATGAGCGTCTCGGAGACGAAGCAGCCGCCGTAGCGGCCGAAGTGGCCCCGCTCGTCGGGGAAGGCGGCCCAGTCCACCGCCGGATCAGTCGGTTGTGCCACGTTGAACCTCACTGATGAAGGCCTGCATGCGGGCCGGGTCCTTCCGGCCGGGGAGCAATTCCACGCCGGAGCTGACATCCACCGCCCAGGGGGCTACCCGTGCCACCGCCGCCGCCACGTTGTCCGGGGCCAGCCCGCCGGCGAGGATCAGCGGTCGCGGCCGCTGGCTCGGGACCCGGTCCCAGTCGAAGGCCTCGCCGGTACCGCCGGCGCGGTCGGGCCGCCAGGCGTCCAGGAGGAAGCCGCTGGCGGCGGGGTGGGCGGCCATCTCGGCCGCCGGATCGGTATCGGCGCGCATGCGCACCGCCTTGATGTAGGGCCGACCGAAGGCCGTGCACAGGGCCGCCGGCTCGTCCCCGTGGAACTGGAGCCGATCCAGCGGCACCTGCGCCATCACCGCCTCCACCGCGGCCGGCTCCGGGTCGACGAACAGCCCCACCACCGTCACGAAGGGCGGCAGGGCGGCGACGATGGCCGCCGCCGACGCCGGCTCCACCGCCCGCGGGCTGGGTTCGTGGAAGACCAGGCCGATGGCATCGGCCCCGGCGGCCACTGCGGCGGCGGCGTCATCGGCGGTGGTCAGGCCGCAGATCTTGGTGCGTACGCGCATGATCGAGCAAGGTTACCAGAGGCCGGGATCCCCGGAAAGCGCCGGCAGACCGAAGGCCTCGGGGTAGCGGACGGCCGTGAGATAGAGGCCACCGGGGCGCGCGGTCATGCCGGCCACCCGACGGTCCCGCGCCTCCAGGACGCGGCGCGGCCAGTCCTCGTCGGCCTCCCCCGCCCCTACGGCCATCAGGGTCCCCGCCAGGGTCCGGACCATGTGGTGGAGGAAGGCGTTGGCCTCCACGTCGATGTGGATGAGGCTCCCGCGCCGCTCGACGGTGAGTTCGTGGATGGTGCGCACGGGGCTCTTCGCCTGGCAGGCCACCGCGCGATAGGAGGTGAAGTCGTGGGTCCCCACCAGGGGATCGGCCGCCCGCGCCATGGCCTCGGCGTCCAGGGGGCGGCGGTCCCAGACCGCCCGGCGATGGAGGATGGCCGGGCGGACCTCGCGATTGGTGATGATGTAGCGATACCGCCGGGCCACGGCGGAGAAGCGGGCGTTGAAGGACTCACTCACCGGGTGCGCCCAGAGCAGCGCGATGGAGGGCGGCAGGTTGGCATTGCCGCCGAAGACCCAGGACCGCGGCTCGCGATCGGCGTTGCTGTCGAAGTGGATGACCTGGCCGGTGGCGTGGACGCCGGTATCCGTGCGCCCGGCGCACTGCACCGCTACCCGGTGGTCGGCCACCCTGGACAGCGCCGCCTCAACCGCCGCCTGCACCGAGGGCTGGCCGTCCTGGATCTGCCAGCCGCAGTAGGGTGAGCCGTCGTATTCCACTGCCGCTGCCCAGCGCGCCATGCTCCGCTCCCTTCGGGTTCGAGCCGGCGATCCTCGACCAGGGCGGGCGGGGACGCAACCGCCTCAGGGGATTGCGCCCATCGCGGCCATCAGCACGACGAGGGCGCCCAGCGGCCACAGCCACTGCCGCAGGGGCGGCCAGCCCGTGGCCGGCAGCGTCCAGGGGATCGCCGGCCCGCTCTCGGCCCACGCCAGGGTCTCGCGCAGATGGGCGATGGCCAGCTCCGCCGCCCGGGCGACCCGGCCGGTGGCGGTGACCGTGGGGAGGGGGCGCCGGCGCAGGGCCGTTGCCCACTCCATGACCAGGACCAGGCGCAGGGCGAGGCGATCGCGATCCAGCCCCAGCGGCTGCAGGGGCGTGGCGAGCCAGGCGATGGCGGCCACCAGGGAGGGGGTCGCGGTGGTCTGCATGAGCAGGCCGGCCCCCACGGCGACGGTGGCCAGGCCGGAGAGCCGGACGGCCGCCTCGGTCAGGCCCTCCACGGTGGGGGACCAGCCGGCCAGCGCCGGCCACACCAGGTGGCCGGGGGAGCCCCAGGCGTAGAAGACGGCGAGGGCCAGGGCGACCCATTTGAGCCGCCATAGCGGACGCAGGACTGGCCGCGGCGCCGGCCTGGCCACCCCCAGGGCGACGAGCAGACCGGCCGCCGTGACGCCGGTTGCCACAGGGGTCCCGCTGGCCGCCCCCGCGGCGAGGACCAGGAAGGTGAGGATGCGGATGGCCGGCTCCAAGGCCTCAGCCCTGGCTCTGGTCGAGGAGCGACCGCGCCTCCTGCTGCTGCTCCTCGTTCCCCTCCTCGACCACCTCCTCGAGGATGCCGCGGGCGCCCTCGGCATCCCCCATGTCGATGTAGGCGCGGGCGAGGTCCAGCTTGGTCCCCACCTCGTCGACGTCGTTGAGCAGGTCGGCGACGTCGTCCTCGAACTCGTCCCAGGCGGCGCTCTCGTCCGCCTCCAGGGGGTGGAGTCCCTCGGGCGTCTCCGGCTCCTCGGCGGCCCAGGCATCCGCCGCCCCGGTCTCCGGCGTCCCCTCGGACCCGGCGGTCGCCTCGGGTTCCGGCTCGGATTCAAGCTCGGAGTCAGGCTCCGGTTCAGGTTCAGGCTCGGGGCCGGAGGCCGGCTCCACCTCCGGGGCCGATTCGGCCGCCTCGTCGGCCATCAGGTCGTCGTAGGCGGACTGCAGCTCGGCCGCATCCATGGGGGTGCCGGACTCCTCATTCCGCTCCCTCGGGGCGCTCTCCGGCTCCTCCAGATCGATGACCGGGGGCTCCTCCTCCTCGCCCCCTCTTTCGGCCGCTTCGCCCTCCTCGATGGCGGTCTTCTCCGGCGCTCCGGATTCGGCCTCGGCGTGGGCAAAGGCCGCCTCCGGCGACCCCTCCACCCAGTCCTCGGCCAGGTCCAGATCGACCACCGGGATATCGTCGGCGGCGACGGTCTCCGCCGATTCAGCCGGGGCGCCGGCAGGGGCCGGCTCCTCGGGGGCGACCCTCTCCTGCGCCTCCAGATCGATGGGGGTGTCCTCCGCGGCCGGCTCGCCGGGGCCCGACTCGCCGGCTGCCTCCTCCCCGGAGGCGGGCCCCGGCGCGGGTTCCGCGGTGCCCAGGGCCTCGTCCCACTCGGCGCGATGGTCCTCTTCGCCCATGAGTTCGGCGAACTCGTCCTCCAGGCTGGCGTCGATCCGCTCCTCGTCCTCCTCCGACGGGGTCGCCTCGGGCTCCTCGGGGGCCTGCGGTTCGGGGCCCGGCTCCGCGGCCCCTTCCGGGGCCGCCGGGCCGCCATCCGATTCGCCCTCCGACGGCCGGGCGAACAGGGGATCGTCCGGGGCCATGGTGGCCCCCAGGGCGGCGACCCGGGCCCACTCCATGGGCGCGCTCTCTCCCAGGTCCTGGCGCATGGAGCGCGCCTCGCGGAGGAAGGCCTCGCGGTTGCCGTGGGCGTGGTGGATCTCGGCCAGCCGCCGACGGTATTCGGCGTGGCGGGGGTGGTGGGCGATGGCCTTCTCCAGGACCTCCACCGCCTCGGCGTAGCGGCCCATGGAGAAGTAGATGTCCGCCTCGGTGACGGGGTCCTCGGAGCGCGGGGCATGCTCCTCGGCCGCGGCCTGTTCCCCTTCGGCCCGGACCCGCCGGCGCCGCGGCTCCGGCTGTGCATCCCGGCCGGCCCCGGCGTGGCGCCGGGCGGCCACCCAGACCAGGGCCAGGAGGAGGATGAGGAGACCGCCGGCCACGCCGACCCACTGGGGGTGGCGGTTAAGCAGGTCCAGGAAGAGGGCGAACTCGTCGGATGTCGCCGGCTCTTCCTCGGCGCCCTCCTGGAGGGCCGCCAGTTCGGAGCTGTCGAACTCCAGCAGCCGCTCCATGGACTGCAGCTGCTCCTCCATGGCCGCCAGCCGCTCCCGCAGCGCCTCGTTGCCCTCGCGGCGGGAGTCGGCCTCGGCCAGCGCCTCGTCCAGCTCGTCGGACAGCTCCTCCACCCGGGAATCTTCGGCGTCCTCCGCCTCCCCGCCGCTGCCGGGGGCCTCGCCGGCGGCCATCGCCTCGGGTCCCTCCAGGCTCAGGCCGGAGGGGGCGTCCTGCCCCTCGGCGTTACCGGCCCCCTCCGCGTCGGCCGTCTCGTCGCCGGCCTCCTCGTCATCCGCATCGCCACCGGCGGCGCCGGCCTCCCGCGACGGACGCTCGGTCGCCTCCCCGGCCCGTTGCTGCCGGAAGTCCTGCCAGGCGCGGTACTGCCGCCAGAATTCGCTCTCCGCCTCTTCGGCACCGACCCGACCGAGGGAGTCGGTATCGTCGATACGCAGGACATACCCGGCCATGAGGCGGTTGACGTTGTCCCCCTGGAAGGCCTCGGGATTGTCGCGCAGCAGCGCCATGGCGACCTGCTCGGTGGTCACGTCCCCGCCGGCGCGCTGACGCAGCTCCTCGGCGATATCCCAGAGGCGATCGCCCTCCTCGACCCGGCCGTACTCCAGGTCGGTCTCCTGCTCGGGCCGGGAAGCCGCGGTATCGGCCTCGGCCGCCGGCGCATCCACCGAGGCCGACTCCTCGTCCGTGGTATCAGGGGGGTCCAGGAGGACCGTATACTCCCGGACCTCACGACCGGCCGGCCACTCCAGTTCGACGAGGAGATCCAGAAAGGCGCGTTCGACCGGGCGAGAAGTCGTCACCCGGAGATAGGCCCTCCCCTCCTCCCAGACCGGCTCGAAGTCCAGTGCCCCGGCGGTGGGCGTACGCTCCATGCCGGCGTCGCGGAAGTCCGCCTCCGGGGCAAGGCGGGCCCGGATCCGGTCGAGCTCGTCGCGCTCGACGTCGGTAAGCTCGATCCGGCCCTCGAAGGGTTCGTCGATGTAGGAGTCGACCTCGATCTCGCCGAGGCCGACCCCCGCGGCGGCCAGCGGCGTCAGTAAACCCGCCAGCGCCAGGATTGCCGCGCTTACCCTCACGTTGCCTCCTTTCCCCGTCGGTCGATGCGCTTCCCGTTCAGCAGGTTACATCCATGACCTGCGAAAGGACCTCGGAAATCTCCGCCAACTATACCCGAGCCGGAGAGCCGGGGCCAAACCCGGAACTCCCCCTCAGTCCAGCAGTTCCCGCGCCAGCAGCCCGGTCACCGCCAGGGCCGAGTCGGCCACCAGCCCCTTCACCGGGTCCGCCACCGCCCACAGGGCGAGGCGCCGGGGATCGTCGGGGGCGGTCCGCAACCGGCCCACGTGGATCCCGCCCCCCTCGGCGATGCCTCTCGGATCCGGCCCCAGGGGGCCGGCCGCGGCGGTGATCCCCGCCTCGCGCAGGACCTCGGCCGCCCGCTCCGGGGTCAGCTCCTCCTGCAGGGTGAGATGGAGGGCCAGGCCGTCGCCGTGGAAGACCGGCACCCGCACCGCCGAGGCGGTCACCGGCAGGGTCTCGATGGCCAGCAGCCGCCGCGCCGTCTCGGCCATGGCGGCCTCCACCCCGGCGCTGCCGTCGTCGAGACCCGGCTCCGGCAGGAGGTTGAAGGCGATGGGGGCATCGAAGTACTCCGGCTCGCGCTCCTGGGCGTTGAGCAGGCCGGCGGTCTGCCCGGCGAGCTCCTCCACCGCCGCGCTGCCGAAGGCGCCCATGCCGCGCAGGGCGGTGGCATCCACCGCGCGCAGGCCGGCAGCCCGATGGAGCGGGACCAGCAGGCGCGCCAGCAGGGCCGCCGGCGCCGGCGGGACCGACACGAGCCCGGAATCGATGGCGTCGGCCAGCACCCCCTCCACGTCCAGCCCGGCAACGGCCTGGGGGACCTCCTGGCGTTCCGCCAGCAGCCCGGTGGCCTCGATGACCGAGCAGCCGGCCTCCGCCGCGGCGGCGGCGAAGGCCTCGGCGCAGGCGGGGTCGTCCACGAAGATGGCGATATCGGCGGCGGAGAAGTCGAAATCGGCCACCGGGGTGACATCCACGCTCCGGCCGCCGCCGGCCAGGGTCGCACCGGGCTCCGGCCGCGCCGCCAGGACCTCGATGCGCTCGGGGGTCCAGCCGGTCCCGGCCAGCCCGTCGAGGATGGCCTCCGCGGCGGGGCCATCCCCCACCAGGGCCAGGGTCCCGCCGGTGACGGCCTCGGCGCTCATTCGGCCTCCAGCAGGATCCGCAGGGTGCGGCGCAGGGGCTCGGCAGCGCCCCAGAGGAGCTGGTCGCCGGCGGTGAAGGCGGAGAGGTACTCACTCCCCATGGAGAGCTTGCGCAGCCGGCCCACCGGGACGTCCAGGGTGCCGGTGACCGCCGCCGGGGTGAGCCGGGTCAGGCTGGCCTCCTTCTCGTTGGGGACCACCGAGACCCAGTCGTTGGCCTCGCCCAGGATCCCCTCGACCTCGTCCAGCGGGGCATCCCGGGTGAGCTTGATGGTCAGCGCCTGGCTGTGGGAGCGCATGGCCCCCACTCGCACGCAGAGGCCGTCGATGGGGACGGGATCGCCCTGGCGGCCGAGGATCTTGTTGGTCTCCACCTCGGCCTTCCACTCCTCCTTGCTCTGGCCGGAGGCCATCTCGGCATCCAGCCAGGGCAGCAGGCTGCCGGCCAGGGGAAAACCCCAGTTCTCGGTGGGCAGCGCATCGCTGCGCAGGGTCTCGGTGACCTGGCGGTCGATGGCCAGGATGGCGCTGGCCGGATCGGCGAGCTCGTCGGCCACGGCGCCGTGGAGTGCCCCCATCTGCTCCAGCAGCTCGCGCATGTGGCGGGCACCGGAGCCGGAGGCGGCCTGGTAGGTCATGGGGCTCACCCACTCCACCAGCCCCTGGCGGAAGAGGCCGCCGATGGCCATGAGCATGAGGCTGACGGTGCAGTTGCCGCCGACGAAGTCGCGCACCCCGTCGTGGATCCCCTGCTCGATGACGTCCCGGTTCACCGGATCCAGGACGATGAGGCTGTCGTCGGCCATGCGCAGGGTGGAGGCGGCATCCACCCAGTGGCCCTTCCAGCCGGCCTCCCGCAGGGCGCGGTGGGTGGCCGAGGTATAGTCGCCGCCCTGGGTGGTGACGATGATGTCCATGGCCGCCAGGGCGTCAATGTCGTTGGCGTCGGCCACCGGCGGAAGATCCCGGCCGATATCCGGTCCGGCGCCCCCGGCCCGGGAGGTGGAGAAGAAGACCGGTTCGAAGTGGTCGAAGTCGGCCTCGGCGCGCATGCGCTCGGTGAGCACCGAGCCCACCATGCCGCGCCAGCCCACGATGCCTACGCGCTTCATCTCCGCCTCCTTCAATTCTTCAGCTCCGCCACCACGGCGTCACCCATCTCGGCGGTGGTGGCGCGCGTGGTGCCGGCGTAGTGGATGTCGGGGGTCCGCAGACCGCCATCGAGGACGCGACCCACCGCCGCCTCCACCTGGTCGGCCAGCGCCGGCGCCCCCAGGGAGTGACGCAGCATCATCGCCACCGAGAGGATGGTGGCCAGGGGATTGGCCGCGCCCTGGCCGGCGATGTCGGGGGCGGAGCCGTGGATGGGCTCGTACATGCCGGTGCCGTCGGCATTCAGGGAGGCCGAGGGCAGCATGCCGATGGAGCCGGTGAGCTGGGCGGCGGCATCGGAGAGGATGTCGCCGAACATGTTGGAGGTGACCACCACGTCGAACTGCTTGGGCTCGCGCACCAGCTGCATGGCGGCGTTGTCCACGTACATGTGGGAGAGCTCCACGTCCGGGTACTCGGCGTGGAGCTCGGTGATCACCTGGCGCCAGAGCTCGGTGGCCTCCAGGACGTTGGCCTTGTCCACGGAGCAGACCCGGCTGCCCCGGCGCCGCGCCGTCTCGAAGGCGACCCGGCCGATGCGCCGGATCTCCGACTCGCTGTAGACGAAGGTGTTGTAGCCCTCGCGCTCGCCGGCGGCGTTGGTCCGCACGCCGCGCGGCTGGCCGAAGTAGATCCCGCCGGTGAGCTCGCGGACGATGAGGATGTCCAGCCCGGCCACCACCTCCGGCTTGAGGGTGGAGGCCTCGGCGAGCTGCGGGTAGAGGATGGCCGGGCGGAGGTTGGCGAAGAGCTGCAGCTCCGAGCGCAGCCCCAGCAGGCCCTGCTCCGGACGCAGGGGGCGGTCCAGGGACTCCCACTGCGGACCGCCCACCGCACCCAGGAGCACCGCGGCGGATTCCCGCGCCATCTGCAGCGTCTCCTCGGGCAGCGGGTGGCCCTCGGCCTCGTAGGCCGCACCACCCACCAGCCCCTCCACGGTGGAGATGTCCAGGCCGTGGCGATCGCGCAGGGCGTCCAGGACCTTCACCGCCTCGGTGACGATCTCGGGGCCGATACCATCCCCGGGCAGGACCAGGATCTGTTGCGTCATGGGATCTCCCGTTAACCGTGGTCGCGGATGCCGGCGAAGAGCCAGGGGGCCTCTTGCTGCCGGCGCGCCTCGTAGGCGCGGATGGCGTCGGCGTACTCCAGGGTCAGGCCGATGTCGTCCAGCCCCTCCAGGAGGCGGCGCTTGCGCGCCGGGTCCACCTCGAAGGGGATGACTTCACCGCCGGGGGTGGTCACCGTCTGCGCCGCCAGATCCACCGTCAGCTCGTAGCCCTCGGTGGCCTCGGTCTCGCGGAAGAGGCGGTCCACCGTCTCGGCGTCCAGGACCACCGGCAGCAGGCCGTTCTTGAAGCAGTTGTTGTAGAAGATATCGGCGAAGCTCGGGGCGATGATGACCCGGAAGCCGTAGTCGGCCAGGGCCCACGGGGCGTGCTCCCGGGAGCTGCCGCAGCCGAAGTTCTCCCGCGCCAGCAGGATGCTCGCCCCGCGATAGCGCGGCCGGTTGAGGACGAAGTCCGGGTTCTCCCGGCGCTGGCTCGGGTCCTGGCCCGGCTCGCCGTGGTCCAGGTAGCGCCACTCGTCGAAGAGGTTGGGCCCGAAGCCGGTGCGCTTCACCGATTTCAGGAACTGCTTCGGGATGATGGCGTCGGTGTCCACGTTGGCGCGGTCCAGCGGGGCAACAAGCCCCTGGTGGTGGGTCAGGGCCTCCATCCTACAGCTCCCTCACGTCGACGAAGTGGCCGAAGACCGCCGCGGCGGCGGCCATGGCCGGGCTCACCAGGTGGGTCCGGCCCCCCTGGCCCTGCCGGCCCTCGAAGTTGCGGTTGGAGGTGGAGGCGCAGCGCTCCCCCGGCTCCAGCCGATCGGCGTTCATGGCCAGGCACATGGAGCACCCCGGGGCGCGCCACTCGAAGCCGGCCTCGAGGAAGACCCGGTCCAGCCCCTCGGCCTCCGCCTGCTGCTTCACCAGCCCGGAGCCGGGGACCACCATGGCCTGGGTGACGGAGTCGGCCACCCGGCGGCCGCGCACCACCTCGGCGGCGGCGCGCAGGTCCTCGATGCGCGAGTTGGTGCAGGAGCCGATGAAGATCCGGTCCGGGCGGATGGCGGTGATCGGGGTGCCGGGCTCCAGCGCCATGTACTCCAGGGCGCGCTGCCAGCCGTCGCGCTGGACGGCGTCGGCGGCATCCGCGGGGTCGGGAACCACCCCGCCGACACCGGCGACCATCTCCGGCGAGGTCCCCCAGGAGACCTGGGGCTCGATGGAGGCCGCATCGATGCGCACCACCCGGTCGAACTCGGCATCGGCGTCGCTGTGCAGCTCCCGCCAGGCGGCGACTGCCTGCTCCCACTGCTCGCCGGTGGGCGCATAGGGCCGGTCCCGGAAGTAGTCGATGGTCCTGTCGTCCACCGCCACCATGCCGGCCCGGGCACCGGCCTCGATGGCCATGTTGCAGACGGTCATCCGGCCCTCCACGGAGAGGTCCTGGATGGCCTCGCCGGCGAACTCGATGGCGGAGCCGGTGCCGCCGGCGGTGCCGATGGTGCCGATGATGTGGAGGACGATGTCCTTGGCGGTGACGCCGGGCCCCACGTGGCCCTCCACCCGCACCTGCATGTTCTTCGACTTGGACTGCCACAGGCACTGGGTGGCCAGGACGTGCTCCACCTCGGAGGTACCGATGCCGTGGGCCAGGCAGCCGAAGGCGCCGTGGGTGGAGGTGTGGGAGTCGCCGCAGACCACGGTCATGCCGGGGAGCGTGGCGCCCTCCTCCGGGCCGATGACGTGGACGATGCCCTGGCGGATGTCGTCCATGCGGAATTCGGTGATCCCGTACTCGGCGCAGTTGTCGTCCAGCGTCTCGACCTGGATACGCGAGGTGGCATCGGTGATCCCCTGCGCCCGGTCGGTGGTGGGGACGTTGTGATCCGGCGTCGCCAGGACGCTCTCCGCGTGCCACGGCCGCCGTCCGGCCAGCCGCAGCCCCTCGAAGGCCTGGGGCGAGGTGACCTCGTGAACCAGGTGGCGATCGATGTAGAGGAGCGCGGTGCCATCCGGGTCGGTGGCCACCACGTGGGCGTCCCAGAGCTTGTCGTAGAGGGTCTTGCCGGCCATGTCGGTCTCCGCGGTCGAAC
>JBKGYA010000018.1:0-22540 GCA_046546335.1 Thiohalospira sp.
GGGCCCGCCGCCGGCTGGGCGGCTGGCGGGCGCCGTGGCGCGGGCGGCGGGGGTTCGCCGCCGCCGACCTGGAGGCGCTGCCCTTCCCGGCGGCGAGCTTCGACCTGGTCTTCTCCAACCTCACCCTGCAGTGGTGCGACCCGGCCGCGGCCTTCGCCGAGGTACGGCGGGTCCTGCGCCCCGGCGGCCTCTTCCTGTTCACCACCTTCGGCCCGGACACCCTACACGAGCTGCGCTCGGCCTGGGCCGCGGTGGACGGCGAGGCCCACGTGAACACCTTCGTGGACATGCACGACCTCGGCGACGAACTGGTCCACGCCGGCCTGGCCGACCCGGTCATGGACATGGAGTACTTCACCCTCACCTACCCCGATTGCCGGGCGCTCATGCGCGACCTCAAGGCCATCGGGGCGCAGACGGTCACCGGCGGTCGCCGGAGCGGCCTCACCGGCCGCCGCGCCCTGGCCGCCCTGGAGGCCGCCTACGAGGCCTTTCGCACCGCCGAGGGGGTGCTCCCGACCACCTGGGAGGTGGTCCACGGCCACGCCTGGGCCCCGGAGACCACGCCGGCCCAGCAACGGGCCGAGGACGGGGCCACCACGGTGAGCCTGGACTCCCTGCGCAGCTCGGTGCGCCGGTCATGAGGGGGATCTTCATTACCGGCACCGATACCGGGGTGGGCAAGACCCGGGTGGCGGCCGGCCTGGTCGCCGCCTGGGCGGAGACCGGGGCGGCGGTCTGCGGACTCAAGCCCGTCGCCGCCGGGGCCGAGGAGACCCCCGAGGGGCTGCGCAACGACGATGCCGAGGCGCTGCGCGCCGCGAGTTCGGTGGACCTGCCGTACGAAATGGTGAATCCCGTCTGTCTGGCCCCGGCCATGGCGCCCCACCTGGCCGCCGCCGAGGCCGGGGTGGACCTCTCCACCGCCACCCTGGCCCCGCGGCTGGAGGCAGCCGTCCCGGACGGGGCGATCGCGGTCGTGGAGGGCGCCGGCGGCTGGCTGGTCCCCACCGCCCCGGGGGAGACCCTGGCCGACCTCGCCGTGGCCCTGGGCCTGCCGGTGGTGCTGGTGGTGGGCCTGCGCCTGGGCTGTCTCAACCACGCCCTGCTCACCGCGGAGTCCATCGCCGCCCGCGGCCTCCCCCTGGCCGGCTGGATCGCCAACCACATCGAACCGGACATGGCGGCCGCCGCGGCCAACCGCGATACCCTGGTGGAGCGCCTGCCCGCCCCCCTGCTGGCGGAGCTGCCCCATGTGCCGAATGCCGCACCCCCCGAGGTGGTGGAATCCCTGCGTGGCGCGGTCTCCCGCCTGCACGGCGGCCCGCCGGGCTGATCCCGATCAATTCCCTGCAGCCGGGAATGCGTCATTCTGGACCACGCTTCCGGTGGCCCCTGTGCTTGCTTCGTCGATCGCCGGTCGATTACTATTCACAATTACCTTGAGGGGCCCAGGCCCCGGGGCTCCGTTCCGGAATCCGTTCGGTTTGACATAGCGAGGCGTCAAATGACACAGACAATCGCTGACAGCACGGGCACCCGGGAGGGTGCCGTCTCGGCAGCGGACCAGTACAACTACGACATCGTCCGCAAGTTCACCATCATGGCCATCATCTGGGGTGTGCTCGGCATGACCACCGGGGTGTACATCGCCTCGGAGCTCGCCTGGCCCTTCCTCAACTTTGGCATCCCCGAGATCACCTTCGGCCGCCTGCGGCCGGTGCACACCTCCGCGGTGATCTTCGGGTTCGGCGGCAGCGCGTTGTTTGCCACCTCCTATTACGTCGTGCAGCGCACCTGCCAGACCCGGCTGTACAGCGACACCCTGGCCAACTTTACCTTCTGGGGATGGCAGATCGCCCTGGTGATCTCGGCGCTCAACTACGTCTCGGGCTACACCCAGGCGCGGGAGTACGCCGAGATGACCTGGCCGGTGGACATCCTCATCGCCGTGGTCTGGGTGGTCTACTTCTGGATCTACACCCAGACCCTGCGGCGCCGGAGCCAGCCGCACATCTACGTGGCCAACTGGTTCTTCATGTCCTTCATCCTGGCTACCGCCCTGCTGCATATCTTCAACAACATGGCGATGCCCGTCTCCCTGTTCAGCTGGGAGTCCTACAGTCTGCACGCCGGGGTGCAGGACGCCATGACGCAGTGGTGGTACGGCCATAACGCGGTGGGCTTCTTCCTGACCGCGGCCTTCCTCGGCATGATGTACTACTTCGTGCCCAAGCAGGCGGAGCGGCCGGTCTACTCCTACCGGCTCTCCATCGTCCACTTCTGGGCGCTGATCTTCCTCTACATGTGGGTGGGTGCGCACCATCTCCACTGGACCGCCCTGCCGGACTGGACCTCCACCCTGGCGGCGACCTTCTCCATCCTGCTGCTGATGCCCTCCTGGGGCGGCATGATCAACGGCATCATGACCCTCTCCGGGGCGTGGGAGAAGCTGCGGACCGACCCGATCATGCTCTTCCTGATCACCTCGCTCTCCTTCTACGGCATGTCGACCTTCGAGGGTCCGCTCATGTCGCTGAAGAGCGTGAACGCCCTGTCCCACTACACCGACTGGACCGTGGGCCACGTCCACTCCGGCGCCCTGGGCTGGGTGGCCATGATCACCATCGGCTCCTTCTATCACCTCATCCCGCGCCTGTACGGCACGCGCCTGTTCAGCCAGAAGCTGGTCTACGCCCACTTCTTCCTGGCGACCATCGGCATCGTGCTCTACATCAGCGCCATGTGGGTGGCCGGCATCGGGCAGGGCCTGCTGCTCCGCGCCTTCGATGAGTACGGCAACCTCGCCTACACCTTCATCGAGACGGTGGAGTTCCTCCACATGCCCTACGCGGTGCGCGCCATCGGCGGGATGTTCTTCGTGACCGGCATGCTGCTGATGGCCTACAACGCCTGGATGACCATCCGCCAGGCGAAGCGCGAGGATGCCGTGGCCGATGCCTCCATCCCGGCGCCGGCGGCCCACTGAGAACCCGCGAGGGCTGGAGAGAGTCATGAAACACGAAACAATCGAGACCAACGCGGGCTGGCTGATCATCCTGACGCTGCTCGTGATCAGCATCGGCGGGCTGGTGGAGATCGTCCCGCTCTACTACATCGACGAGACGGTCGAGGACGTGGACGGGGTCCGCCCCTACACGCCGCTGGAGCTGCGGGGCCGGGACATGTACCTGCGGGAGGGCTGCTACACCTGCCATTCCCAGATGGTCCGGCCCTTCCGGGACGAGGATCTGCGGTACGGCCACTACTCGCTGGCAGCGGAGTCCAAGTACGACCATCCCTTCCAGTGGGGCTCGAAGCGGACCGGGCCCGACCTGGCCCGCGTGGGTGGCAAGTATTCCAACGAGTGGCACGTCGAGCACCTGGAGGCGCCGCGCTCGGTGGTCCCGGAGTCCATCATGCCGAACTACCCCTGGCTCTCCGAGAACGAGCTCGACTACTCGCAGATCGAGGACCGCATGCGGGCGCTGAAGGCCGTGGGCGTTCCCTACTCCGAGACGGAGCAGGAGTACAAGGCCAACGTCGACGAGTTCGGGGAGGAGATGGCCGACCAGCTCCACATCCCGAATGCCGACGAGAATCTGGTGGAGGACGCCCAGGAGGGGAACTACGACGGGGATCGCTCCGATGTCACGGAGATGGACGCCATCGTGGCCTATCTGCAGGTTCTCGGCACCATGGTCGACTTCAGCAAGTACGACGAGGGTGAGTTCGTCGAGTACCGGTAACCCGATTCAACCGACCCGGTGACACGCTATGCAGGATTTCTTTCTCTGGTTCACCGAACTGGACAACAGCAAGATGTTTGCGCTGGTGCTCTTCTTTACCACCTACGTAGGCATCCTCCTCTACGTGTACACCGGGCGACGGCGCACCGAGCGCCTGGAATCCTACCGGTTCATGCCGCTCAACGAGGGGCACGATGATGCCCCGAAGCGTGAGGACAACAAAGATGAGTGAGCACAACAACCAGAACCAGGGTGAGGTGGAGACTACCGGCCACGCCTGGGACGGTGACCTCCAGGAGTACAACAACCCCCTGCCGCGCTGGTGGCTCTGGACCTTCTACGCCACGGTGGTCTTCGCGGTGGTCTACTGGATCCTCTATCCGGCGTGGCCGGTGGGAGATAGCTACACCACGGGGATGCTGAATGACATCACCTACGAGACCGAATCGGGCGAGGAGAAGACCACCCACTGGAATACCCGGGCGCTGTTCCTCAAGGAGATGAAGGAGAGCCCCGCGGCGGAACGGCAGCAGGACTATCTCGACCAGGTCGCGGATCTGAGCTACGAGTCCATCCTTGATGACCCGGACCTCATGGCCTTCACCCGTTCCTACGGGCGCGGGCTGTTCGGCGACAACTGTGCCGCCTGTCACCAGCAGGGCGGGGGTGGCGTCATCGGCGACTATCCCAACCTTGCCGATGATGCCTGGCTCTGGGGCGGTGATTTCGAGGATATCGAGGAGACGCTCCATCAGGGCCGCCTGGGCTACATGCCCCCCTTCGAGGAGACCTTCAGCGAGGATCAGCTCGATGCCGTGGCCGCCTATGCCCTGAGCCTCTCCGGCCACGACGTGGACGAGGAACTCGCCTCCGAGGGCAAGGAGATCTTCAACGGTCAGACCGGCGGTTGCTACCAATGTCATACCACCGAGGGTTCCGGCCGCGAGTCCATCGGGTCCGCCAATCTCACCGACTCCGTCTGGACGGTTGCGGACGTCCCGGCCGCCGATGACATTGACGACAAGATGGCCGCGGTGAAGGAGGTCATTCATGATGGCATCCAGCGCGAGATGCCGAAGTTCGGCGACCGTCTCTCCGAGGAGGAGATCCGGCTGCTGACGCTCTACGTCCACGAGCTCGGTGGCGGCCAGTAGCTCCAGACGCGCAATAAAGGTCGCGAACATGGATTCGCGGCCCACCAATAACAAGAACGACGGGAGGTCGCGACCGCGAGTTGCACCTCCCGTCGTCGTTTCGGCGGCGGGGGGCCCGCTGCCAGAAGGGGATGGGGTCGACCGGGGCCGGCCCGTGTTCCGTGCGAAGGCGGCGGCCATTCAATGACGGGAGGGAAGTCCATGGCTACGGAAACCAGCGCTCAGGAAGGCGCCTATCAGGCGCGCATCCCCATCCATCCCCGCTCGGTGAAGGGGCGGTTCAGGAACCTCAAGTGGGGGATCCTGATCCTCGCCTACGGCGTCTATTTCCTGCTGCCATGGCTGCGCTGGGACCGGACCACGGGCCCCAGCCAGGCGATCCAGTTCGACATCCCGGGGCGCCAGTTCTATCTCTTCGACCTCACCGTCTTCGCCCAGGACATCTTCTGGCTGGCGGGCCTGCTCATCATCGCTGCGTGGCTCCTGTTCTTCGTCACCGGCATCGCCGGCCGGGTCTTCTGCGGCTACTTCTGCTTCCAGACCCTGTGGACCGATGTCTACATCCTCATCGAGCGGCTGGTGCAGGGGGAGCGGCCCAAGCGGCTGCGCCTGTCCAAGGGGCCGTGGAATGCCGAGAAGGTCACCAAGTACGGGATCACCCACCTCCTCTGGCTGGCCGTGGCCTTCCTCACCGGTCTGACCTTTACCATGTACTGGACCGATGCCCCGACCCTGGTCCAGCAGTTCTTCACCGGACAGGCGCCCTACCCGGCCTACTTCACCACCGGCTTCCTGACCCTGACCACCTACATCATGGCCGGTCACGCCCGGGAGCAGGTCTGCACCTACATGTGCCCCTACGCCCGGTTCCAGAGCGCCATGTTCAACATGGATACCCTCATCGTCTCCTACGACCCCAACCGGGGCGAGCGCGAGAAGGGGCGGCACAAGGTGGCCAAGGGCCTCAAGACCCCGGAGGAGCGCCGGGAGCAGGGCTACGGCGACTGCATCGACTGCGGCTACTGCGTCCAGGTCTGCCCCGTGGGCATCGACATCCGCAATGGCCTGCAGTACCAGTGCATCTCCTGCGCCCTGTGCATCGATGCCTGTGACAACATCATGGATCAGATGGGCTACCCCCGCGGACTGGTGCGCTATACCTCCGAGCGGGAGCTGGAGGGGGGGAAGACCCACTTCCTCAAGCCCAAGAACATCGGCTATGCCGTGGCGATCCTGGTGGCGGCCGGGGTGCTCATCTACAGCATCGTCACCCGGGCACCCCTGGAGTTCTTCGCCGCCCAGGTGCGCCAGCCGCTATCGGTGACCCTCTCGGATGGCCGGGTCCAGAACCGGTACAATCTCAAGGTGTCCAACAAGACCACCGAGCCCATCGACTACCGGATCCGCGTCAAGGGGCTCGAGGGGGCCTCCATGGACCTGGGCGGCTACGAGACCATCACCGTGGAGCCCGAGCGCTCCAGCCGGGTGCAGGCGAAGGTCCGGGTGGAGCCCGACCACCTCACCGGCGAGCAGACCTCGTTCCGCTTCGTGATGGATCCGGTCGATGATGCCTATGCGCCCCTGGAGGCGCGAGCGACCTTCCATGCGCCCGATTGAGGTAATGACCTGATGCAGACCATGCTCCTGACCCTGGTCGGTGGCGCCATCGCCATCGTCGTGGTCTTCCTCCTCCTGCGGCTGCGCGGGGGTGATCCCAAGGTGGGGGCCCTGGCCGCGGCCTTCCCGGTCGTGGCCGGCTATACCCTCTGGGTCGCCCTGGACTGGCCGGGGATGGACGTCTACGCCATGCACCTGGCGGTCTACTTCGTCACCGCCTATGCGCTGTCCATCATCGCCCTGCAGCGAGGCAAAGGGGAAGTCCGGTTCCACTGGGCACCGGCGCTCATCGTCGCCTTCTTCGGCGTCGTCATCAGCGTCAACGCCGTCTTCCTGACCCTGGCCAACGGCGGCCTGGGGCCGGAGACCACGGAATGGCTGCTGCCCGAGCCCGACAGCGGCGCCGAGGTCCGCTCCTTCTTTCCCGGTACCGTCGCGCGGGACTACCAGGAGAAGGAGGAGCTCTACAATCGCTACCTCGAGCGGGTGGAGAAGCAGCGCGAGCGTGGCTGGCAGGTGACCCAGGGTTTCACCGATACCCCGGACGCCGGTCAGCGGGAGGCCTTCCAGGTGGAGGTGCTCTCCAAGGAGGGGGAGCCCATCGACGGGGCCACCGTGAGCGGCAAGTTCCTCCGTCCGGCCAACAAGAAACAGGATGTCACCTTCGAGCTGAAACAGGTCGGCCCCGGCCTCTATCGCAGCGACCTCCGACTGCCGGAGCCCGGTCGCTGGGATCTCGCCATGACCATCGAGCGCAGTGGCGCCATCCACGAGGTCCATGCCCGAACCCGCATCGACGACGGATCCTGAGGCGGGGGCGGAGGGCGCCACCTCCGGCGAGTGCTTCCACTGCGGCCTGCCGGTCCCGGTCGGGGCCGATTACCGCGTCACCATCGACGGGGCGGAGCAGTCCATGTGCTGCCCCGGCTGTCAGGCGGTGGCGCAGGCCATCGTGGACTCCGGCCTCACCGACTACTACCGCCACCGCACGGCGAAGGCGCGCAACGCCGGTGAACTGATCCCCGACGCCCTGGCGGAGCTCGACCTCTACGATCGCGAGTCCATCCAGCGCAGCTTCGTCGCCGTGGACGAGGACGACGTGCGCGAGGCCGCCCTGATCCTGGAGGGGATCACCTGCGCCGCCTGCGTCTGGCTCTCCGAACGCCACGTCCGCGGCCTCGACGGCGTCCTGGACTTCCAGGTCAACTACGCCACCCACAGGGCCCGCGTGCGCTGGGATGCCTCCCGGATCGCGCTCTCCGACATCCTCCGGGCCATCGCCGCCATCGGCTACCGCGCCCACCCCTTCGATCCGGGACAGCAGGAGTCGCTGTACAAGCGCGAGCGCGGGGCGGCCCTGCGGCGGCTCGCCGTGGCCGGCCTGGGGACCATGCAGGTGATGATGCTCGCCGTCGCCCTCTACGCCGGCCACCAGTACGGCATGGATGCGCAGATGGAGCGCTTCCTGCGCTGGGTCAGCCTGCTGCTGGCGACGCCGGTGGTCTTCTACGCCGGCTGGCCCTTCTTCACCTCCGCCTGGCGGGACCTCAAGAGTCGCCGCGCCGGCATGGACGTCCCGGTGAGCCTGGCGGTCGCCTCCACCTGGGGCGCCTCCGCCTGGGCCACGGCTACCGGCGGCGGGGAGGTCTACTTCGAATCGGCGACCATGTTCGTCTTCTTCCTCCTGACCTCCCGCTTCCTGGAGATGGGGGTGCGCCACCGCGCCGGCCAGGCGGTGGAGGCGGTGGGTCGGCTCCTGCCGGCGGCGGCGACCCGGATCACCGCCGAAGGCGCCGAGGAGACGGTCCCGGTGAGCGACCTCGCCCCCGGTGACCGGGTCCGGGTCCGCCCCGGCGACCCCGTTCCGGCCGATGGCGAGGTGGTGAGCGGCCACTCCGCCACCGACGAATCCCTGCTCACCGGCGAATCGCAGCCCGTGCCGCGCGGCGAGGGCGACGAGGTCATCGGCGGCAGCGTCAATCGCGACAGCCCCCTGGAGGTTGCCGTCCGGCGCGTGGGGCCGGATACCGTGGTCGCCGGGATCCAGCGGCTGCTGGATCGCGCCCAGAGCGAGAAGCCGGCCGTCGCCCGCATGGCCGAGCGGGGCACCGGGGTCTTCGTCCTCCTCATCCTGGGGCTCGCCCTGGTCGCCGGGGGCGCCTGGACCTGGGCGGTGGATATCGCCACCGGCTTCTGGGTCGCCGTGGCGGTCCTGGTGGCCAGCTGCCCCTGTGCCCTGGCCCTGGCGACCCCGGTGGCCATCACCGCCAGCGTCGGCGCCCTCACCCGGCTGGGGCTGCTCACCACCCGCGGCCACGCCCTGGACGGCCTCGCCGGTGCCACCCGGGTCCTCTTCGACAAGACCGGGACCCTCACCCGCGGCGAGCCCGCCGTCACCGAGACCGTGGCCTTCCGGGGCTCGTCCGATCACGCCCGGGCCGTGGCCGCCGCCCTGGAGGCCGGGAGCAGCCATCCCCTGGGGCGCGCCCTGGCGGCCGCCGGCCCGGCTATCACGCCGGCGGTGGAGGCACTCACCAACCGCCCGGGCCTCGGCGTCACCGGCCGGGTCGACGGTGTCGAGTACTGGCTGGGGAGCCCCGACTTCATCCGCGCCGGGTCGCCCGGGGGCCGCGATACCGAGGCCCTGGAGGCGGCGGTGGCCGCCAATCCGGCCGCCACCCCGGTGGCCCTGGCCGATGCCGACGGCGTCCGCGCCCTCTTCCTGCTCGCCGACACCCTGCGCGAGGATGCCGCCGCGACCATTGCCGCCCTCCGGGCGCGGGGCCTGGCGGTGGGCATCGTCTCCGGCGACAGCCCGGCCACGGTGGCGGCGGTGGCCGAGCGACTGGGGATCGACGACCATCGCGGCGGGCTGGACCCGGCGGGCAAGCTCGCCGCCGTCCGGGACTACCAGGCCCGGGGGGAGCGGGTCGCGGTGGTGGGGGACGGCGTCAACGACGCGCCGGTCCTCGCCGGGGCCGACGTCTCGGTCGCCATGGCGCGGGCCACCGAGCTGGCCCACGCCAGCGCCGACCTGATCCTCCAGGGAGACCGGCTGCCGGCCCTGGCCGAGGCGGTGGACCGGGCGCGGGCCACCCACCGGGTGATCCGGCAGAACATCGCCTGGGCGCTGGGCTACAACCTCATCGCCCTGCCGGTGGCCGCCGCCGGCTGGCTCACCCCCTGGCTGGCCGCCCTGGGCATGTCGCTCTCCTCCCTCATCGTGGTGACCAACGCCCTGCGCCTGAGCGGCGGCGACGGCCGGCAGGAGTAGGCGCCTGCTCCCCCAGCCCGCGCGGTCGCCCCGAGTACGCGGATACCCTGCCGGGCTGGTCGCGGTGGCGTGGGTACCGGTACCATGGGTCCGTTAACGGTTCCCGCGCGAGGCGAGACCTTGGAGACCCTCTACTTCCTCATCCCCCTGGCCATCCTGCTGCTGGCCGTCGCCGCGGCGGGGTTCCTGTGGGCCATCCGCAGCGGCCAGTTCGATGACCTGGAGGGGCCGGCCTACCGGATCCTCATGGACGACGACGACCCGAAGATCCCGGTGCGCCAGCCGCCGCCGGAGAACCGGCCCGAGGAGCGGGCGGACCGCTCCGGCGAAGGGTCCGACGGCACCGGCGACCAGCGCGAGCGCTAAGCCGGCGGCGCGGTTCTCACCGGGGCGCCACCGAAGGGCGGACTTTCCCAGGGTGTCCGCGGACTTGCTCTGAAAAGGCCTCGCACCGGCCGCCCTCGAGGATGCAGACACCCCGGGATGCGTCGCGCGTCGTGGGCAGAGGTGCAGCCCCTGTCGTATACTGCCGGGCCACGAAAGCCACGCCACCGGGCCCGGTCCCGGCTGCGGCCATCGACGGAGAAGGACACCAGATGGAGGTCATCCGCGGCCTGCACAATCTGCGCCCGGCGCACCGCGGATCGGCGGTGACCATCGGCAACTTCGACGGGATCCACCGGGGGCACCAGGCCGTGCTGGGGCAGCTGGAGGCCGGGGCACGGGGACGGGGCCTGCCGACGACGCTCATCACCTTCGAGCCCCATCCGGTGGAGTATTTCGCCCCCGAGCGGGCCGATGCCCGGATCACGCGGTTGCGCGAGAAGGTGGAGGCGCTGGAGGCCCAGCCGGTGGACCGGGTCCTCTGCCTGAAGTTCGACGCGCGGCTGGCGGCCATGGAGGCCGACGAATTCATCCGCCGGGTCCTGGTGGACGGCCTGGGGACCCGCTACCTGGTGGTGGGGGACGACTTCCGCTTCGGCCATCGCCGCGCCGGGACCTTCGAGACCCTGGAGGCGGCCGGGGCGGAACACGGCTTTGCCGTGGAGCGGACCCGGACCTTCTCCCTGGCCGGCGGGCGCGTCAGCAGCACCCGGGTGCGCGACGCCCTCACCGCCGGCGAGCTGGAGACCGCCGCCGAACTCCTGGGCCGGCCCTACCGCCTCTGCGGCCGGGTGGTCCACGGCGACCAGCGGGGTCGGACCATCGGCTTCCCCACGGCCAACGTCCCCCTCTACCGGCGCAAGCGGCCGCTGTCGGGGGTCTACGCCGTCTGGTTCACCGTCGACGGCGGGGCGCCGAGGCCGGCGGTGGCCAACGTGGGGACCCGGCCCACCGTGGACGGCACGGAGCCGGTGCTGGAGGTCCACCTCTTCGACTTTGACGGCGACCTCTACGGCCGCCCGGTGAGCGTGGAGTTCGTGGAGAAGATCCGGGACGAGCAGCGCTTCGGCTCCCTGGAGGCGCTCACCGCGCAGATCGACGCCGATGCCGCCGCCGCCCGCCGCCGCCTGGGCGCGGGATGACGCCGCGAGACAACGCACTGGAGGGACGCCCGCCGTGGCCGACTACAAGCACACCCTGAACCTGCCCCATACCGACTTCCCCATGCGCGGCAACCTGCCGAAGCGGGAGCCGGAGTTCCTCGCCCGCTGGGCCGAGAACGGCCTCTACCAGCGGATCCGCGAGGAGCGCGCCGGGGCGCCGACCTACTGGCTCCACGACGGCCCCCCCTACGCCAACGGCGACATCCACATCGGCCATGCGGTGAACAAGGTCCTCAAGGACTTCGTCATCAAGTCCCGGACCCTGGGCGGGATGGACGCCCCCTACATCCCCGGCTGGGACTGCCACGGCCTGCCCATCGAGCTGCAGGTGGAACGCACCGTGGGCAAGGCCGGGGTGGCGGTGAGCCACGCCGAGTTCCGCAGCGCCTGCCGCGACTACGCCGCCGAGCAGGTGGAGAACCAGAAGGCCGACTTCATCCGGCTGGGGATCCTGGGCGACTGGGAGAACCCCTACCTCACCATGGACCCGCAGATGGAGGCGGATACCATCCGCGCCGTGGGCCGGATCCGGGCCGAGGGCCACATCTACACCGGCTACAAGCCGGTCCACTGGTGCACCGACTGCGGCTCCGCCCTGGCCGAGGCCGAGGTGGAGTACCACGAGGTCACCTCCCCGGCCATCGACGTCCGCTACCGCGTGCTGGACCCGGCGGCCCTGTATGCCCGCTGCCACTACCCGGAGGGCCACGAACACGAGGCCCACGGCGACACCAGCCTGGTGATCTGGACCACCACCCCCTGGACCCTGCCGGCCAGCCAGGGCGTGGCCGTCCACCCGGAGCTGGACTACGCCGTGGCCGAGTGCCCCGGCGTGGGCGAGCATCCGCCGGAGCGGCTCATCGTCGCCCAGGAGCTGCTGGAGACCGTCTTCGAGCGCTGGGAGACCGACTACCGCGTGGTGGGCTACTGCCGCGGCACCGATCTGGAGGGACTCAAGCTCGCCCACCCCTTCTACGAGCGCGAGGTACCGGTGATCCTCGGCGACCACGTCACCACCGAGGCGGGGACCGGCTGCGTCCACACCGCCCCCGGCCACGGCCAGGAGGACTACGTCGTGGGCCAGCGCTACGGCCTGCCGGTGGACAACCCCGTGCGCGACGACGGCACCTTCATCGAGGATCTCGAGTACTTCGGTGGCCTCCACGCCCGGGAGGCGAACCCGAAGGTCATCGAGCAGCTGCGCGCCACCGCCACCCTGGTCCACGACCAGGCCCTGCGCCACAGCTATCCCCACTGCTGGCGCCACAAGACCCCCATCCTCTTCCGCGCCACGCCGCAGTGGTTCATCGGCATGGACCGGGGGGAGGGCGAGGGGCTGCGCGACCGCGCCCTGGCGGCCATCGGCACCACCGACTGGACGCCGGAGTGGGGCGAGGCGCGCATCCGCTCCATGGTGGAAAACCGGCCCGACTGGTGCATCTCCCGCCAGCGCACCTGGGGGACGCCGCTGCCCTTCTTCGTCCACCGCGACAGCGGCGAGCTCCACCCGCGGACCGACGAGCTCATCGAGGCCGTCGCCCGGCGAGTGGAGGCCGGCGGCATGGACGCCTGGTTCGAGCTGGACCCGGCCGAGCTGCTGGGCGAGGAGGCGGGCGACTACCGCAAGGTCACCGACACCCTGGACGTCTGGCTGGACTCCGGCGTGACCCACTACACCGTGCTGGAGCAGCGCGCCGGGCTCACCGACTTCCCCGCGGCCGACCTCTACCTGGAGGGCTCCGATCAGCACCGCGGCTGGTTCCAGTCCTCCCTCCTTACCTCGGTGGCGCTGCGCGGGGTCGCCCCCTACCAGGGGGTGCTCACCCACGGCTTCACCGTGGACGAGGGCGGGCGGAAGATGTCCAAGTCCCAGGGCAACGTGGTCGCCCCGCAGAAGGTGGTGGACGAGCTGGGCGCCGACCTGTTGCGGCTGTGGGTCGCCTCCGCCGACTACCGCGCGGAGATGGCCGTCTCCGACCGCATCCTCAAGCAGATGGCCGACGCCTACCGGCGGGTGCGCAACACCGCCCGCTTCCTGCTGGGCAACCTGGCCGATTTCGAGCCGGAGCGCGACGCCCTGGCCCCGGCCGACATGCTTCCCTTCGACCGCTGGGTCCTGCGGCGGGCGGTGGAGACCCAGGAGGCCATCCTGGCCGCCTACCAGCGCCACGAGTTCCACCACGTCTACCAGCGGCTGCACAACTTCTGCGCCGTCGAGCTGGGCTCCCTCTATCTCGACGTCATCAAGGACCGGCAGTACACCATGGCGGCGGCCAGCCGGGGCCGGCGCTCGGCCCAGACGGCGGTGTGGCACCTGGTCTCCGCCCTGGTGCGCTGGATGGCGCCCATCCTGAGCTTCACCGCCGAGGATGTCTGGGACCACCTGCCGGGCCGGACCACCGACTCCGTCTTCCTCTCCACCTGGCACGAGTTCCCCGCCCTGCCGGCGGAGGAGGGCACCGGGGACGGCTTCTGGAGCCGGGCCCTGGAGGTGCGCGAGGCGGTAAGCCGCGAGCTGGAGAACCTGCGCGTGGCCGGCGGCATCGGCGGCGCCCTGGAGGCGGAGGTGGATCTGTACTGCGGCAGCGAGCTGCGCCAGGCCCTGGAGCCGGTGGGCGACGAGCTGCGCTTCCTCTTCCTCACCTCCGCCGTGCGGGTGCACTGGGCCAAGGATGCCCCCGCCGAGGGCCACCACGTGGAGCTCTCCACCGGCGACGAGGTCTGGATCGCCGTGACCGCCAGCGAGCACGCGCGCTGCGACCGCTGCTGGCACCACCGCCCCGACGTGGGCGAGCACGCCGACCACCCCGACCTCTGCGGGCGCTGCGTGACCAACATCGCCGGGGACGGCGAGAGCCGGGGGTTCATCTGATGGAGACCGCGCTGCAACGCCGCCCCATGCTGCGCTGGCTCTGGCTGACCGCCGCCGTCCTGCTGGTGGACTACCTCACCAAGGGCTGGGCGGAATCCACCCTGCGCGAGGGGGCCATCGGCCTGCTCCCCTTCCTGGACCTGCGCCTGGCCTACAACACCGGCGCCGCCTTCTCCCTGCTGGCCGATGCCGGCGGGTGGCAGCGCTGGCTCTTCGCCACCCTGGCCATCGGCGTCGCCGTGGCCCTGGTGGTCTGGCTGGCGCGGTTGCCCCGGGGCGAGCACCGCCTGGGTGCCGCCCTGGCGCTCATCATCGGCGGGGCGGTGGGCAACCTCGTGGACCGCCTGAGCCTGGGCCACGTCGTCGACTTCATCGACGTCCACGCTGCCGGCTGGCACTGGCCCGCCTTCAACATCGCCGACAGCGCCATCACCATCGGCGCCGCCCTGCTGCTCTGGGACGCCTTCCGTCCCGGCCGGGGCCAGCCTGAGGACCGCGGCGGACCCAGTACCCCTGGAAAACCGGGGGGGCTCTCGTAACGAGTGTTCCATTGGCAATGCCATGGCCCACTGCATCTTGTTTACCGCCGTCCCTCTCCCGGATAATGTCCCCCTTTCAGCAGGCAAGGGACTCACGACCATGGCCAAGCGTCTTCCCCTCCTCGCCGCGGTGGCCCTGGCTGCCTCCCCGGCAGCGGCCACCGAGGTGGATGTTACCGGCTCCGCCCAGGCGGAGATCGCCAACTACCGCGACACGCACCCGAACGCGCCCGGGGATGACGGCATTGCCTTCACCGACGCCATGCGCGGCGATCTCGGTGTCGACGTGGTGGAGGACCTGGGACAGCAGGTCGCCATCCTCGCCCGTTACCGGTTGCGGCTGAATACCACCCGCGCTGCCTGGAGCGAGGAGCAGCGGGAGGCCTTCGTGGGCCTGGACTCGCCTTTCGGCCGGCTCACCGCCGGCTCCCTGAAGCCCGCCTACAAGTATACCGGCGGGGTGACCTACGACCCCTTCGCCTGGACCACCATGGAGGCGCGCTCCAACGCCGGCATGCTGGGCTACGAGCGGCCGCTGTTCGTCGACACGCCGAGCTTCGGCCAGCACGGCTACATGAGTGACGCCCTGGGCTACGAGGTCACCGGCGAGAACATCGCCTTCCACATCAACGCCAGCCTGGATCAGGGCAACTACCGGACTCGGGACGAGGAAGGCGCTACCAGCGACCGGGGCGAGGAGGGCGACTACTCGGCGGCGCTCAAGTTCTTCGGCCGCGACTGGGAGGGCTTCCTGGCCGTCTCCATGAACGACGTAGATGAGGTTGCGGTTCGTGGTGGCGACGAGAATGACCCACAGCCAGCTGAGTTCGAGCATCTCCTGGATGGTGACGGAAGCGGAGACACCATCGACCGCTCCTTCCAGGCCGCCAAGATCGGCGGCCAGTACGAGGGTGATGCCCACACCTTCAGCCTCCAGTTCGAGGGCTTCGAGGGCGACGAGGAATCGGAGCTCCCGGACAACTACAGCACCGGCCTGGGCGACCAGAAGGGCTGGAGCGGCTTCGCCGGCTACCAGTTCGACTTCGAGCCCAACACCTTCGTCTTCCAGACCGGCGGCCAGCGGATCTTCAACGACGCCGACCACTACGACGACGTCAACGGGATGTATGCCGCCACCGGCTTCATCCACTCCTTCTCCGAGGAGAGCCGGCTCTTCCTGGGCTATCGCTTCAACCGCTTCACCAGTCACAGCGACGAGTTCGACTTCAAGCAGCGCAGCTGGAGCCTGGGCCTGCGCAAGGACTTCTGAAGGGGCCCTGCTTAACGTGGTTCCGGATGGCGCGCTGCGCCAGCCCGGAATTTCATCCCGAATGGGGTCAAGTCTTGCAACACGAGAAAACCGCCAAGGGAAGGGGCGTTTCTTGTACCCGTTCTCGGGTGCCGATGGTTATCGTTGCAAGATTTGACCCCTCCGGGTGTTGACCCCTCCGGGGAGGGGCTTGCGGGTTGCGCGGCGAGACCCCACCGTGACGTCAACCTCTCTTAAATGACTGAAAAACCGGCTTCTAGAGGCGGGATTCATCGCCTCGTGCCGGGGGGCGTGCTATGATCCTGCATCCTGCCCGCATCAAGAGGTCCCGGCCTTCATGTCCCAGCAGGACAGCGCCCGAATTCGCGAGATCCCGTACAACTACACCTCCTTCTCCGATCGCGAGATCGTCAATCGCTTCCTCGGCGAGGAGATGTGGGAGGTCATCCAGAGCCTGCGCTCCGAGCGGGTGACCGGCATCTCCGCGCGCATGTTGCTGGAGGTCCTGGGCGATCTCTGGGCGGTGACGCGCAATCCCTACATCCAGGATGACCTCATCGAGCACCGCAAGCGGCGGCGCTCCCTGGTGGAGGCCATGGGCCAGCGGCTGGATTCCATCGCCGAGCGCGCCGAGGGGCGCGAGGTGGTGCTGACCCTGGTGGAGCGGGCCCGGGAGGCGGTGCGCCGCTTCGAAGAGGAGCTGGATGCGGAGAAGGACCTGCGCACCCGCGCCCTCAAGCGCCTGAACAGGGTCACCCGGCGGGACAACATCGACTTCGGCGGCCTCGCCCGGGTCTCCCACGTCACCGACGCCTCCGACTGGCGGGTGGAGTACCCCTTCGTGGTCCTCAACCCGGACTCCGAGGACGAGGTGGCCGAGCTGGTCCGCGCCTGCATCGACCTGGACCTGGTCATCATCCCCCGCGGTGGCGGTACCGGCTACACCGGCGGTGCCGTGCCGCTGTGCCGCAACACCGCGGTGATCAACACCGAGAAGCTCGAGGACCTCTCCGCGGTGGAGGAGCGCGAGCTCCCCGGCGACGCCGGGCGCGCCACCACCATCCGCGCCGGGGCCGGCGTGGTCACCAAGCGCGTGGCGGAGAAGGCCGGTGAGGCCGGCTTCGTCTTCGCCGTGGACCCCACCTCCCAGGACGCCTCCTGCATCGGCGGCAACGTCGCCATGAACGCCGGCGGCAAGAAGGCCGTCCTCTGGGGGACCACCCTGGACAACCTGGTGGACTGGCGCATGGTCACCCCCGAGGGGCAGTGGCTGGTGGTGGAGCGCCTGGCCCACAACCGCGGCAAGATCCACGACGTGGAGGAGGCGACCTTCCGGATCACCCGGTACGACACCGACTTCACCACGCCCGTGGGCGAGCCCCGGGACCTGACCATTCCCGGCCCGGAGCTGCGCAAGGTCGGCCTGGGCAAGGACGTCACCAACAAGTTCCTGGGCGGCCTGCCGGGGATCCAGAAGGAGGGCTGCGACGGCATCATCACCTCCGCCCGCTTCGTCCTCCACACCATGCCGAAGCACCAGCGCACCGTCTGCCTGGAGTTCTTCGGCGCCGACCTGCGCCGCGCCGTGCCGGCCATCGTGGAGACCAAGGACTACGTCGACGGTCGCGACGATGTCGCCCTGGCCGGCATGGAGCACCTGGACGAGCGCTACATCCGGGCGGTGAAGTACTCCACCAAGGCGCCGCGGCGGGACCTGCCCAAGATGGTCCTGCTCATCGACCTGGCCGCCGAGGACGAGACCGCCGTCTCCGACGCCGCCTCGAAGGTGGTGCAGATGGCCAACGCCCGCGGCGGCGAGGGCTTCATCGCCGCCAGCGCCGAGGCGCGCCACCGCTTCTGGCTGGACCGCGCCCGCACCGCCGCCATCGCCGCCCACACCAACGCCTTCAAGATCAACGAGGACGTGGTCATCCCGCTGGACCGGCTGGCGGACTACAACGACGGCATCGAGCGCATCAACATCGAGCTCTCCACCGCCAACAAGGTCCGCATGATCGACGCCGTCCTGGAGTACCTGGACGGCGACATGCCGGAGGTGCGCCAGGCCAAGGACTACGAGCGCTCCGACGAGGCCGACGCCATCCTGGCGGGCAAGAAGGGCGCGGCCCGCGAGCTCCTGGCCGGTGTCCGCCAGCGCTGGACCACCCTGATCAACAACCTGGACCGGCCCGCCGCCGAGATGACCGAGATCCTCGGCGACGCCGCCCGCGAGGCGCTGGAGCCGGGGGATACGCTGTTCCGCGTCATGCAGCGCCGGGACGAGCGGATCTCCTACCGCGAGGAGGTGGAGCGCCCCCTGGGGGAGATCTTCAGCGGCCAGGACCTGGCCAGGGTGCGCAAGCGCTTCGACGAGATCCACCAGGAGATCCGCTCCTCGCGCCTGTTCGTGGCCACCCACATGCACGCCGGGGACGGCAACGTCCACACCAACATCCCGGTGAACTCCAACGACTACGACATGATGCAGGAGGCCGACCAGGTCGTGGAGCGCGTCATGGAGCTGGCGCGGGAGCTGGGCGGCGTGATCTCCGGGGAGCACGGCATCGGCCTGACCAAGATGGCCTACATGGAGCCGGAGGCGGTGTCCGCCTTCGCCGACTACAAGCGCGAGGTGGACCCGGACGAGCGCTTCAACCGCGGCAAGCTCATGCCCGGCTCCGGCCTGCAGAACGCCTACACCCCCTCCCTGCGCCTGCTGGACGAGGAGGCGCTGCTGCTGGAGGCCAGCGAGCTCTCCGACCTCAACCACGAGGTCAAGGACTGCCTGCGCTGCGGCAAGTGCAAGCCGGTCTGCATGACCCACATCCCGCGGGCGAACCTGCACTACTCGCCGCGCAACAAGATCCTGGCCACCGGCCTCATCATCGAGGCCTTCCTCTACGAGGAGCAGACCCGGCGCGGGATCTCGGTGAACCACTTCGAGGAGCTCACCGACGTGGCCGACCACTGCACGGTCTGCCACAAGTGCCTCAATCCCTGCCCGGTGGACATCGACTTCGGCGACGTCTCCATTCGCATGCGCAACATCCTGCGCGAGCAGGGGCAGAAGAAGTTCAACCCCGGCGCGGCGCTCTCCATGGCCTACCTCAACGTCACCGACCCCGGGGCGGTGAAGGCCATGCGCGCCGGCGTCATCCAGCTCGGCTACCGCGCCCAGCGCCTGGCCAGCAAGATCACCCGGGCGCTGACGCCGGTGGACTCCGGCAAGAACCCGCCGGGGAGTACCACCGGCCGGCCCTCGGTGACCGAGCAGGTGGTCCACTTCATGAAGAAGCCCATGCCCAACAGCATGCCGGCGACCACCACCCGGCAGCAGCTGGGCCTGGAGGACGACTCCATCGTCCCCATCATCCGCAACCCGGAGACCACCGACGACGACTCGGAGGCGGTCTTCTACTTCCCCGGCTGCGGCTCCGAGCGGCTCTTCTCCCAGATCGGGCTGGCCACCATCGCCATGCTCTGGGAGGCCGGCGCCAAGACCGTCCTGCCGCCGGGATACCTCTGCTGCGGCTATCCGCAGAGCTCCACCGGCGACGACAAGACCGGCCACGCCATCTCGGTGAACAACCAGGTCCTCTTCCACCGGGTGGCCAACACCCTGAACTACCTGGACATCAAGACGGTCATCGTCTCCTGCGGCACCTGCATGGATCAGCTGGAGAAGTACCAGTTCCAGAAGATCTTCCCCGGCTGCCGCCTGCTGGACATCCACGAGTACCTGCTGGAGAAGGGGATGAACGTCGAGGGCGTGGAGGGGGTCCAGTACCTCTACCACGACCCCTGCCACACCCCCATGAAGACCTACAGCCCCACCGACACGGCGGAGAAGCTCATGGGCCAGGAGGTCCAGCTCTCCGACCGCTGCTGCGGCGAGGCGGGTACGCTCGCGGTCTCCCGGCCGGACATCGCCACCCAGCTGCGCTACCGCAAGGAGGAGGAGATCCGCGGCGGCGTCCAGTACTACACCGGCGAGGAGAAGGCGCAGGACAACCGGGTGAAGATGCTCACCTCCTGCCCCGCCTGTCAGCAGGGGCTCTCCCGCTACGCCGACGACACCGGCGTGGAGACCGACTACATCGTCGTGGAGATGGCCAACCACCTCCTGGGCGACGGCTGGCAGAGGCAGTTCATCAACAAGGCGAAGGACCGCGGGATCGAGCGGGTACTGCTGTAGGCAGGATCCGTTAGGCGGATCGGCTCAGCCGGTCAGACCGGCCAGCCACTTCGGATCCAGATGGGCCTCCACCGCGTCGGCCAGCCGCTCCAGGGAGTCGGCGCGGCGGCGGTGGTGGTCGGAGTCGCCCTCGCCGCTCCAGCCGGCCCAGGCCAGCAGGGCGCGGCGGGCATCCGCCTGGTCGAGGAGCCCGTGGAGGTAGGTCCCGCGGACCTGGTCGTCCGCGCTGCGGGCGCCGTCCGGGCGGCCGTCCAGGGTGGCGGCGGGGCGGTCGGTATCGGGGCCGGTGGTGGTCCCCTGATGGATCTCGTAGCCGGTGACCGCCGCCCCCTCGGGCTCCAGCCGGCCGGCGACGTTGAATAGCTGCTTCTCCGGGCCCAGCGTGGTCTCCACGTCCAGCCAGCCCAGCCCCTCGGCGGAGCCGGGATCGCCCTCGCAGCCCTCGGGGTCGTGGAGCCAGCGGCCCAGCATCTGGTAGCCGCCGCAGATCCCCAGCACCCGCCCCCCGTAGCGAAGATGGCGGGCCAGGGCCGCGTCCCAGCCCTGCTGGCGCAGCCATTCCCGGTCGGCGCGGACGTTCTTGGAGCCGGGGAGGATCACCAGATCCGCCGGCGGTGTCTCCCCCGGGCCGGCGAAGACGAGTTCCACGCCGGGGTGGTCGCGCAGCGGGTCGAGGTCGGTGTGGTTGCTGATCCGGGGCAGGGCGGGGACCACCACCCGCAGGCGGTCGCCGCCCTCGCCGGCGCCGGCGGAGCCGTCCAGCCGGTCCTCGGCATCGAGGTGCAGGCCGGGCAGGAAGGGCAGGGTGCCCAGCACCGGCTTGCCGGTGTACTCGGTGAACCAGTCCAGCCCCGGCTGGAGCAGCGCCGGGTCGCCGCGGAAGCGGTTGATGACGCAGCCGGTGACCCGGGCCCGCTCGCTCGCGGAGAGCAGCTCCAGTGTCCCCACCAGCTGGGCGAAGACGCCGCCGCGGTCGATGTCGGCCACCAGGACCACCGGGCAGTCCACCGCCTCGGCGAAGCCCATGTTGGCGATATCGTGCTCGCGCAGGTTCACCTCCGCCGGGGAGCCCGCCCCCTCCACCACGATGACCTCGAAGCGCGCCGCCAGCCGGGCGTGGGCGGCCAGGACCGCCTCCCGGGCGGTGGCCTTGTAGTCGTGGTAGGCGACGGCGTCCAGGGTGCCGATGGCGCGCCCGCCCACGATGACCTGGGCGCCGCGGTCGGTGGCCGGCTTGAGCAGGACCGGATTGAAGTCCACCTCCGGCTCCACGCCGGCGGCCTCCGCCTGGAGCGCCTGGGCGCGACCGATCTCGCCGCCATCGGCGGTGACCGCCGAGTTCAGCGCCATGTTCTGCGGCTTGAAGGGGGCCACTGCCACGCCGCGCCGGGCGAGTACCCGGCAGAGCCCGGCCGCCAGCAGGCTCTTGCCGGCGTCGGAGGTGGTCCCCTGGACCATGAGGGTTCGTGTCATGGGGCCCATTGTCGCACAGGCGGCGGCGGACACCGTCTCACCTTGTGACCGGCTTCGGGCTCGGCTAGGCTTCCGACACAGGTCCAGGCAGGGGTTCAGGGATGGGCCCGACCGTTCTCCGGGAAGGAGGCTGCCGGTTCTTCTTCTTTTCCCGGGAAGAGCCGCGCATGCATATCCACGTCCAGTGCGATGGGGGAGAGGCCAAGTTCTGGCTGGAACCGGAAGTGGCCCTGGCCCGCGCCAGTGGATTGAACCTCCAGCAACTTCGGACCATCGATGGGATTATCCGGGAGCACCACCATGCATTCCAGCGAGCTTGGCGAGCCCATTTCCGGCGTCGAGGTAACGGTCATCAATGGCGAGGGCCTGATGCTGCGTGCCTCGGACGGGACGGAGTGGTTCCTCCCCTTCGCGGAATACCCGTGGTTCCGCGAGGCGCGGGTCGATGCGGTCCTTCGGGTCGAGGAGCCGGTTCCCGGCCAGTTCCACTGGCCGGACCTGGATGTGGATCTCAGCACCGAGATCCTGCGGAATCCGCAGTCCTACCCCCTGCGTGTCGGCTGATCTCCCACCGTCGTATCGCCCCTGCTAGACTGGCCGGCTCCCCCGCCGCCCGTCGGAGCCCATGGAACTGCCCCTGGCGACCGCCGCCCTCATCGCCGCCCTGCTGCTGGACCGCTTCCTCGGCGAGCCGCGCCGCCACCCGCTGGCGCTCTTCGGCCGGGCGGTGCAGGCGGCGGAGGCGCGCTGGTATGCGCCCACTATCAAGCGGGGCGCTGCGCTGGCGGGCCTGCTGGTGGTTCCGCCGGCGGTGGTGGCGGGCGGGCTGGGCGCGCTGCCCGGCCTCGGC
>JBKGYA010000019.1:0-22457 GCA_046546335.1 Thiohalospira sp.
CCCTGCCCTCCACCGTCTCGGCGCGGGCGAGGAGGCGCTCGATCGCCGCCTCGTCCAGCGAGCGGAAGGTGAGCACCCGCGCGCGCGACAGGAGCGCGGCGTTGAGCTCGAAGGAGGGGTTCTCGGTGGTCGCCCCCATGAAGGTGAGCGTCCCGTCCTCCACGTGGGGGAGGAAGGCGTCCTGCTGCGCCTTGTTGAAGCGGTGGACCTCGTCCACGAAGAGGACCGTCGCCTGGCCGCCCTCCCGGCGCCGCCGGGCCTCGTCCACCGCGGCGCGGATGTCCTTCACCCCGGCGAAGACGGCGGAGAGGCTGACGAAGGCGGCCTCCGCCCGGGCGGCGAGCAGGCGCGCCAGGGTGGTCTTGCCGGTGCCCGGCGGGCCCCAGAAGATCATGGAGTGGAGTCGACCGGTCTCCGCCGCCCGGCGTAGCGGCTTGCCCTCGCCCACCAGGTGGGGCTGGCCGCGGTACTCGTTGATGTCCCGCGGCCGCATGCGCTCGGCCAGGGGGCGCGGGTCCCTGGCAGTGGCGGCGAAGAGGTCGTCGGTGGGCGCCATGGCGTCAGTCGTCGGTCTCGTCCACCACGTCCGCCCCCTCCGGCGGTTCCAGGGAGAAGCGCTCGGACGCCACGTCCACGCCGTACTCGACGTCGGAGAAGGTCATGCGCGAGGTCTGGCCGGTGGCGTCGACGATCTCCAGGGCACGGATGTGGTCGTGGCCGAAGGTAAGGCGGACCTTCTCGAAGTTCTCCGCCTCCTCCCGGGGCCGCAGCTCCACCCAGCGCTCACCGCTGGTGCCACCCACCTCGGCGACCCGGAAGGTCTCGTCCAGGGGCTGCTCACCGGCCAGCAGGGCCGCCGGGGTGTTGCCGAGGATGGCGCTTACATCCTGGATGATGACCTGCTCCAGCCCCGGATCCCAGGACCAGACGCGGCCGCCGTCGGAGACGTAGAGCTGCTCGTAGGGCTCGGTGTACTCGAAGCGGAAGCGCCCCGGCCGATGGATGACGACCCGCCCGGCGTGGCTTTCGCCTCCCTTCTCTTCCCCCTCCCCCATCCGGACCTGCTCGAAGTCGGCGCGCATGGTCTCGACCTCGTCGTAGAAGCGGCTCAACCGCTCGCGCGCGGAGTCGGCGGCGGCAGGGCCGGCGGCCAGGACGAGCAGGGCCGGGACGATCGCAAGGGCGAGCCATCGGGACATGGGAGCTCCTTATTCGCCGGCGGGCGGGGGCGCGATGACCTCCCGGCCGCCGTTGGACTGCATGGGGGTGACGACGCCGGCCCGCTCCATGTCCTCGATGAGGCGGGCGGCGCGGTTGTAGCCGATCTTCAGCCGGCGCTGGACGCCGGAGATGGAGGCGCGGCGGCTCTCGGTGACGATCTGCACCGCCTGGTCGTAGAGGGGGTCGGCCTCGCCACCCTCGTCGCCACCACCGACCTCCCCGGGGAGGAGGCCGGCATCACCCTCCCCGCCCTCGGTGAGACCCTCGACGTAGTCCGGTGTTCCGGTCTGCTTGAGGAACTCCGCCACCCGGTGGACCTCGTGGTCGTCCACGAAGGCGCCGTGGACGCGGTCGGGGACCGGCTTGCCGGCGGGGAGATAGAGCATGTCACCGTTGCCCAGCAGGTGCTCCGCCCCGCCCTGGTCGAGGATGGTCCGGGAGTCCACCCGGCTGGAGACCTGGAAGCCGATCCGGGTGGGGATATTGGCCTTGATGAGGCCGGTGATGACGTCCACCGACGGCCGCTGGGTGGCCAGGATGAGGTGCAGCCCCGCCGCCCGCGCCTTCTGCGCCAGCCGGGCGATGAGCTCCTCCACCTTCTTGCCCACCACCATCATCAGGTCGGCGAACTCGTCCACCAGGATGACCAGGTAGGGCAGCGGCTCCAGCGGCGGCGCCGGCTCGCCGCTGGCCGCGTCGTGCAGCGGGTCGGGGATGGGCTCGCCGGCATCGGCGGCCTCCTTCACCTTGCGGTTGTAGCCGGCGAGGTTGCGCACGCCCAGCGCCGCCATGAGCTTGTAGCGCCGGTCCATCTCCGCCACGCACCAGCGCAGGGCGCCGGCGGCGTCGTTCATGTCGGTGACCACCGGGGCCAGCAGGTGGGGGATGTCGTCGTAGACCGAGAGCTCCAGCATCTTCGGGTCCACCATGACCATGCGGACCTCCTCCGGCGTGGCGCGGTAGAGCAGGCTCATGATCATGGCGTTCACCGCCACCGACTTGCCGGTGCCGGTGGCGCCGGCCACCAGCAGGTGGGGCATCCTGGAGAGATCGGCCATCACCGGCTGGCCGCTGATGTCCTTGCCCAGGGCCAGGGTCAGGGGCGATTTCGCCTGTTCGTAGTCCTTCGAGCCCAGGATGTCGGCCAGATAGACCGTCTCCCGCTGCTCGTTGGGGATCTCCAGGCCGATGGTGCTCTTGCCCGGGATTACCTCCACGATGCGGACGCTGCTCACGGAGAGCGCCCGCGCCAGGTCGGTGGCCAGGCCGGCGATGCGGGAGGACTTCATCCCCGGCGCCGGCTCCAGCTCGAAGCGGGTGATCACCGGCCCGGGGTGGACGGCGACGACCTTCACCTCCACGCCGAAGTCGGCGAGCTTCTTCTCCACCTGGCGCGAGAGCGCCTCCAGCGCCTCCTCGGAGAGGACGGTGCCCTGCTGCGGCGGATTGTCCAGGAGGGAGAGCGGCGGCAACCCCCCGGGCGGCACCTCGCCGGTAAAGAGGTCGGTCTGGCGCTCGCGCTGGACCCGCTCGGCGGGCTCCGGCTTCTCCACCACCGGTTCGATCCTCGGCGGCGGCTCCCGGCGGCGCTGCTGGCCGCGCTCCTCGTTGACCACACTCTCCGCACGGCGCTGGCGCCGGGCGCGCCAGTCGACCCAGCGCTGGCGCAGACGCCGCCCGGTACCGATGAATCCGGCGGCGATCCAGCCGGCGCCGGTGAGCGTCGCCGCCCCGGTCACGTCCATGGCGCGGAACCAGGAGATCCCGGTGGCCAGCGGCACCCCGGTGAGGAACAGCGCCAGGAGCAGCAGCGTCGCGCCCAGCAGGCTGACCACCCCCACCAGGGCATGCCCCGCGCTGGCACCGATGACGCCGCCGGCCCCCATGGGCAGGGGGTTGTCGCCGCCGAAGTGGAGGCTGGCCAGGCCGGCCCCGCCGACGACGAGCATGGCCATGCCGGCGAGGTGCACGGCCACCACTCGGCGGTGGGGCCACGGCTCCCCCCGATCCCGGGCCAGGTACCAGCCGGCCCAGGCGGCCCCGGCCGGGATGAGATAGGCGGTATAGCCGAAGACGTAGAAGGCGAGATCCGCGAACCAGGCCCCCGCTACACCGCCCGTGTTGGCGATGCGTCGGGCATCGCCGGCGTGGGACCAGCCGGGGTCCATGGGGTCGAAGGTCACCAGGGAGGCCAGCAGGTAGACCGCCAGCGCCCCCAGAAGAAATAGCGCACCCTCCCGTGCCCCGCGCCGGAGGTGGCGGGTCAGACGGCTCTCCTCATTCTGCTTCCGGCGCGCCTGGCTGGTCATGGAGTTCCCGGGGTCCCTGGTTCTAAACCGTTGCCGATGGATCTCGCGATCCTATCACAGGGGAGGCCCCTCCGCAGGGGCGGGAGCGGCCTCCCCGGAGCCTCCGTCCGCAGCCCCATCCACCTGACTCACCGGGGATTTCCGCTATCATCGGGAGGGGAAAGAGGCTTTACCCCCCCGTGGCCTTTCCGTACCATGAAACCCATTCGCGGAACCCCGGCGGTGGCCGGATGTCCCTGCAGTGGCATAGCGTTCGAGTCCCGTATTCCCAGCATCCCAGGAGTCCATCCCATGAGCGAGACCCGGCACTGTCAGCTTCTCATCCTCGGCTCCGGCCCTGCCGGCTACTCCGCAGCGGTCTACGCCGCCCGTGCCAACCTCAAGCCGGTGCTGATCACCGGGCTGGAACAGGGTGGACAGCTCACCACCACCACCGACGTGGACAACTGGCCGGGCGACGACCAGGGCGTGCAGGGTCCCGAGCTCATGGAGCGCATGCGCCGCCACGCCGAGCGCTTCGGCACCGAGATGGTCTTCGACCACATCTCCTCGGTGGACCTGCAGCAGCGCCCCTTCCAGCTCCGGGGCGACTCCGGGACCACCTACACCTGCGATGCGCTCATCATCGGCACCGGTGCCTCCGCCATGTACCTGGGCCTGCCCTCGGAGGAGAAGTTCGCCGGCAAGGGGGTCTCCGCCTGCGCCACCTGTGACGGCTTCTTCTACCGCAACCAGAAGGTCGCCGTGGTCGGCGGCGGCAACACCGCCGTGGAGGAGGCGCTCTACCTCTCCAACATCGCCGACCACGTCACCGTCATCCACCGCCGGGACCGCTTCAAGGCGGAGGCCATCCTCGTCGACCAGATCAACGAGCGCATCGAGGAGGGCCGGATCTCGGTGGAGTGGAACCAGCAGGTGGACGAGATCCTGGGCGACGACTCCGGCGTGACCGGCGTGCGCATCGCCTCCACCGAGGACGGTTCCACCAGGGAGCTGGACATCCACGGGATCTTCATCGCCATTGGCCACAAGCCCAATACCGACATCTTCCAGGGCCAGCTGGACATGACCCAGGGCTACATCAACGTGAAGAGCGGCACCCAGGGCAACGCCACCGCCACCAGCGTGGAGGGCGTCTTCGCCGCCGGCGACGTCGCCGATCACGTCTACCGGCAGGCGGTCACCTCCGCCGGCACCGGCTGCATGGCGGCCCTGGACGCCGAGCGCTACCTGGAGGCGCTGGCCGTCGAGCGCAAGAAGAACGGCTAGGCCGACCCCGCTGCCCCGGTGGCCGCAGTGATCCGGGACCGGCTATCGACGGCAACCGCCCCCGAGGGGAGTGCCGTGCGGTGGCGAGGGCCGTGGCGCCGGAGGCTCGCCCTCCTCCCGGGGCTGCTGCTCCCCCTGGCGGCCCCGGCCTCGCCGGGGCTGACCCCGCTGGGCACCGCCGTGGGCGGAACCGGCACCACCCTGCACGACGCCGGCGCCACCCGCAGCAATCCGTCCGCCTCCGCAGCCCTGACCACGGTCAGCGACAACGCCGCGGGCCTGCTGGGCCTCACCGCCGGGTACCGGCTGGGCCCCCTGGACGACCTTGAGGACCGGGTGGACTACCTGGACGCCCAGCTCAAGCGCGATGACCTCACCGCTACCGAGGCGGGGGACCTCAAGGACGACCTGGACGCCCTTCTGAACCGCCTGGAGCGGGATGGCTACGCCCGCGGCCACGGCGCCATCCAGTGGCCGGGGACGCCGTTCCTGTTCGAGAGCGAGCCGCTGGGCGGGACCATCGAGGTCACCGCGGAGACACTGAGCCGGGTCGCGGCGGACGTCATCGCCGAGCCGGTCCGGGTCGAGACCGACGGGGCCGGCGACCCCTATCTCGATACCGACGCGGCCGCGACCTTCCGCTATGCGGAGGTGACCAGCCTGGGGCTGGGCTACAGCCGGGAACTGAGCCGCCAGCCGGAGGGGGCGCTCTACGGCGGCGTCCGCTACCGCCACCACAGCGTCCACCTGGCGCGGGAGGCGGTGGTCTACGACCGGGACGCCGACGACCCCTTCGACACGCCGGACGATCCCGCCTACATCGGGAGCGACGGGGCCAGCATCGACCTGGGGCTGACCTGGGCGGCGGACCACTACACCCTGCAGGCCGGCCTCCTCCACCTGGGCAGCCCGAGCTTCGACTGGGAGGACCAGTCGGCGACGGTGGACGGCTACCCGGAGTCCCCCCGCTGGACCCTGGAACCGCGCTTCACCTATGCCGCCTCGGTCCACACCGCCGACCGGCGCTGGTACGCCGGCGCCCGCGTGGACCTGGGCGAGCGGGATGACGTCTTCGGCGAACCCACGCAGTGGTTCGCCGCCGATGCCGGCTTTGCCCCCGGCCGGTTCTGGTTCCCGGATGTCCGCTTCGGGGTCCGCGGGGACCGGGCCAGCGACACGACCCTCTACACCGGTGGCATCACCCTCTTCCGCCGCCTCCATCTGGACCTGGCCCGGAGCCTGGACACGGTGGAGATCGACGGCGAGGACCGCCCCCGGGCGGCGAGCGCCGCCCTGACCCTGGAGCACCGCTTCGACTGAACGCGAGGACGGCATGCCCATGAACCCGGAACCGGCCATCCGCCAGCACGCCACCCTTGCGGAGGTCGACGCGGCCGCCTGGAACGCCCTGGTCGCCCCCGAAGGCGAGCCCTTCCTGCGCCACGAATTCCTGACCGCCATGGAGGAGACCGGGGCGGTGGGCGAGGACTACGGATGGCTCCCCGCCCACCTCACCGCCTGGCGCGGCGACACCCTGGTGGGGGCCGCCCCCCTCTACCTCAAGGACAACTCCTACGGCGAGTTCGTCTTCGACTGGGCCTGGGCCGACGCCTGGGAGCGCATGGGCCGGCCCTACTACCCCAAGCTGGTAGGCGCGATCCCCTACACCCCCGCCCCGGGCCCCCGCCTGCTGGTGGCGGCGGACGATCCCGACCCGGCCGGGGTCCGCCGGGCGCTGCTGGCGGCGGCCACCGCACCGGTCGAGCGCCAGGAGATCTCCGGCGCCCATCTGCTGTTCACCGACCCCGAGGACACGGCGGTCGCCGAGGCAGCCGGCTTCCTCACCCGCTGGGGGGTCCAGTTCCACTGGCACCACCGCGGCTGGGCCGACTTCGACGCCTTCCTCGCTGATTTCACCAGCAAGCGGCGCAAGGAGGTCCGCCGGGAGCGCCGCCAGGTCACCGATGCCGGCCTGACCCTGGAGACCCGCCACGGCGACGAGCTCACCGAGGGGGACTGGGAGGCGCTCATCCACTTCTACCGCGACCCCTTCCTGCGCAAAGGGGGGATCCCGACCTTCTCCCGGGACTTCTTCCGGCTGGTGGGCGAGCGGCTGCCGCGCAACCTGGTGGTCTTCCTCGCCCGCGACGGCGATACGCCGGTGGCGGCGGCCATCTGCTACCGCGGCGGCGACACCCTCTACGGCCGCCACTGGGGCGCGGCGGCCGATTACCCCGGCCTCCACTTCGAGGCCTGCTACTACCAGGGCATCGAGTACTGCCTGCGCGAGGGCCTGGCCCGCTTCGAACCCGGCGCCCAGGGGGAGTACAAGGTCCCGCGCGGCTTCGAGCCGGTCTGGACCCGGTCGGTCCACTACCTGGGCTGGGAGCGGCTGCGGCCGGCGGTGGCCGACTTCATCCAGCGCGAGCAGGGGCTCCTGGAGGACTACGTGGCCGACCTCCGGGGCCAGCTCCCCTTCCGTGAGGGAGGTCCATGATCCTGCCCTGGATCGACGAGGGCGCCCCGCCGGAGGCCTTTCCGCCCCCGGAGCAGGCGCTGCCGGACCCGCCCGGCCTGCTCGCCGCCGGCGGCGACCTGCGCCCGGAGCGGCTGCTGGCCGCCTATCGCCGCGGGATCTTCCCCTGGTACGGCGACGACCAGCCCATCCTCTGGTGGTCCCCGGAGCCGCGCGCCGTCTTCCCGGCGGGGGGCGTCCACGTCAGCCGCAGCCTCCGGCGGACCCTGCGTCGCGGCCACCTCCACGTCACCGCGGATACCGATTTCGACGGCGTGGTGGCCGGCTGCGCCACGCCGCGCGCCGAGGACGAGGGAACGTGGATCACGCCGGCCATGGCCCTGGCCTACCGCCGCCTCCACGAGCTGGGCCACGCCCACTCCGTGGAGGTGCGCGACGACGCGGGCTGCCTGGTTGGCGGGATCTACGGCGTCGCCGTGGGGGCGGCCTTCGCCGGGGAGTCCATGTTCAGCCGGGTCACCGACGCCTCCAAGGTCGCCCTCGCGGCGCTGGCACGGCAGCTGTGGCGGTGGGATTTCCACTTCCTGGATGCCCAGGTGGCGAGCCCCCACCTCCTGCGCATGGGCGTGGAGGAGTGGTCGCGGCCCGCCTTCCTGCGCGCCCTGGAGGCGGCGGTGGCCGAACCGGACCGCACCGGCGCCTGGCGCCTGGAGCCCCTGGAGCGGCTCTTTCCGGAGATCGCCGGAGGGCCGGGATGACCGTCGACCGCCGCCCCCTGCGCTTCTTCCGCACGCCCCGCCAGGAGTGCCCCTATCTCGAGGAGGAGGTGGCCGTCCAGCGGCTGGTGGACCCCCACCGCGAGCTGGACCCGCCCACCTATACCGCCCTCCTCGCCGCTGGCTACCGCCGCAGCGGCTGCCTGGTCTATCGCCCGGACTGCCCGGAGTGCAGCGCCTGTCGGGCGGCCCGGATCCCGGTGGCGGACTTCTGCCCCACCCGCGGCCAGCGCCGGACCAGCCGGCGCAACGCCGATCTCCGGGTGCGCCTGCGGCCACCCCGGATCACTGCCGAGAACTTCGACCTCTACCGCCGCTATCTGGCCGCCCGCCACCCCGCCGGCGGCATGGACGACCCGACGCCGGAGCAGTTCCTGGAGTTCTTCACCTGCCACTGGTGCCCCACCCTCTTCCTGGAACTCACCGACGACGCCGGCCGCCTGCTGGCGGTGGCGGTCACCGACGTCCTGGAGGACGGCCTCTCGGCGGTCTACACCTTCTTCGAGCCCGACCTCCCCGGTCGCGGCCTCGGTGTCCAGGCGATCCTCAGCCAGATCCAGCTCGCCCGCGCCCGGGGACTGGACTGGCTCTACCTCGGCTACTGGATCCCGGATTCCCCGAAGATGGCCTACAAGGTGGATTTCCGGCCGGTGGAGCTGCAGCAAGGGGGAGAGTGGCAACGATGGGCCGAACGACCGACCTCCCGGGGGCGGTGAACCCCGCTTGCGGAGTCGGGTTTTTTGAAAAGCGCCCCGCCATGCGGCACAATGCCCGGTCAGTCAATCAGCGAGCGAGGATGCCACCCGCCCATGGCAAAAGACGACCATATCGAGATGGAAGGGACGGTGCTGGAGACCCTCCCCAACACCACCTTCCGCGTGGAGCTGGAGAACGGCCACATCGTCAATGCCCACATCTCGGGCAAGATGCGCAAGCACTATATCCGGATTACCGCCGGTGACCGGGTGGTGGTCCAGCTGACCCCCTACGACCTCTCCAAGGGCCGCATCACCTACCGCATGCGGAAGTAGACGGGCGCCGCCGCCCGGCGGCGCCCTTCCCGCCTCAGGCGGGCTCGGCCTCCGAGGAGGCCTCGCTCCCCCGACTCACCCTCGGCTCGTACTCGAAGGCGAGCTCGTCGCCATCGGTGGTCACCTTCACATGGCCGCCGTTGGCGAGTTCGCCGAAGAGCAGCTCGTTGGCCAGCGGCTTCTTGATGTGCTCCTGGATGATCCGGCTCATGGGACGGGCACCCATGGCCGGGTCGTAGCCGCGCTCGGCCAGCCAGTCCCGGGCCGCCTCGTCCACCTCGATGGAGACGTGGCGGTCCATGAGCTGCGCCTCCAGCTCGGCGACGAACTTGTCCACCACGTTGACCACCTGCTCCCGGGAGAGGGCGTCGAACTGGATGATGGCATCCAGCCGGTTCCGGAACTCCGGCGTGAAGGTCCGGTTGATGGCCTCGCTGCCGTCGGTGGAGTGGTCCTGGGTCCGGAAGCCGATGGAGCGGCGATTCATCTGCTCCGCCCCGGCGTTGGTGGTCATCACCAGGATGACGTTGCGGAAGTCCGCCTGCCGGCCGTTGTTGTCGGTGAGCGAGCCGTGGTCCATCACCTGCAGCAGCAGGTTGTAGACATCCGGATGCGCCTTCTCGATCTCGTCGAGGAGCACCACCGAGTGGGGATGCTTGGTCACCGCCTCGGTGAGCAGGCCGCCCTGGTCGAAGCCGACGTAGCCCGGGGGCGCCCCGATGAGCCGGGAGACGGTGTGCGCCTCCATGTACTCCGACATGTCGAAGCGGACGAGTTCCACGCCCAGGGTGTTGGCCAGCTGCCGGGTGACCTCGGTCTTGCCCACCCCGGTGGGGCCGGCGAAGAGGAAGGAGCCGATGGGCCGATCCTCGCGCCCCAGCCCCGAGCGGGACATCTTGATGGCCGAGGTCAGGGTGTCGATGGCGTCGTCCTGGCCGAAGATGACCCGCTTGAGGTCCTCCTCCAGGCTGCGCAGCACCTCCTTGTCCGACTTGGAGACCTGCTTCGGCGGGATCCGGGCGGCCCGGGCCACGATGGCCTCCACGTCCTTCACGCCCACCGTCTTCTTGCGCCGGGAGGGCGGCAGCAGGTTCATGTTGGCACCGGCCTCGTCGATGACGTCGATGGCCTTGTCCGGCAGGAAGCGGTCGGTGATGTACCGCTCCGAGAGGCCGGCGGCGGCCTGCAGGGCCGGTCTGGTGTAGCGCACCTTGTGGTGGTCCTCGTAGCGGCCCTTGAGCCCCTCGAGGATCTGCACCGTCTCCTCCACCGTCGGCTCCGGCACGTCGATCTTCTGGAACCGGCGGGAGAGCGCGCGATCCTTCTCGAAGATCCCGCGGTACTCCTGATAGGTGGTGGAGCCGATGCACTTGAGTTCGCCGGAGGCGAGCATGGGCTTGAGCAGGTTGGAGGCGTCCATCACCCCGCCGGAGGCCGCACCGGCCCCGATGATGGTGTGGATCTCGTCGATGTAGAGGATGGAGCCCTTGTCCTTCTTGAGCTGGGCCAGCACCGCCTTCAGGCGCTTCTCGAAGTCGCCGCGGTACTTGGTCCCGGCCAGCAGGGCGCCGAGATCCAGGGCGTAGACGGTGCTCGCGGAGAGGATCTCCGGCACCTCGCCGTCGACGATCTTGCGCGCCAGCCCCTCGGCCAGGGCGGTCTTTCCGACGCCGGCCTCGCCCACGTAGAGCGGGTTGTTCTTGCGCCGGCGGCTGAGGATCTGGATGGTCCGCTCGATCTCGTTGGCGCGGCCGATGAGGGGGTCGATACGGCCCCGACGCGCCTGGTCGTTGAGATTGGTGGCGAACTGCTTCAGCGGCGAGCCGCCCTCCTCGGCGCCCTCTTCCTCGTCGTCCTCCGCCGACCCGGAGAGGCCCTCGTCGCTGTCCCCCTCCTCCTCGTCATCCCCGACCTTGGAGATCCCGTGGGAGAGGTAGTTGACCACGTCGTAGCGGGTCACGTCGTGCTTGTTGAGGAAGAAGACCGCCTGGGACTCCTGCTCGTTGAAGATGGCCACCAGCACGTTGGCGCCGGTGACCTCGTTCTTCCCCGAGGCCTGGACGTGGAACAGCGCCCGCTGCAGCACCCGCTGGAAGCCCAGCGTGGGCTGCGTGTCCGAGGTATCCCCCTCGGGCAGCAGCGGCGTGGTCTCGTCGATGAATTCGGTAAGGTCCTGGCGCAGACGCTCCAGGTCCACGCCGCAGGCACGCAGGACCTCCGCTGCGGACGGGTTGTCCAGCAGCGCAAGCAGCAGGTGCTCCACGGTCATGAACTCGTGGTGCTTGTCGCGCGCCTCCTTGAAGGCGAGATTGAGCGTGAATTCGAGCTCTTTACTAAGCATCTGCGTCCACCGGCGGTTAAGCCGCCTCCATCGTACACTTGAGCGGGTGATCGTGCTCCCGGGCGTAATCGTTGACCTGAGCCACCTTGGTCTCGGCCACCTCCCGAGTATAGACCCCCGCCACACCGACGCCCCGGGTATGAACCTGGAGCATCACCTGGGTCGCCTTCTCCCGTCCCATCCCGAAGAACTTCTCCAGGATGTGAACCACGAAGTCCATGGGCGTGTAATCGTCGTTGTGGATGAGGACCTTGTACATGGGCGGCCGCTTGAGCTTCGGCTTGCCCGGCTCGACGGCCAGACCCTCATCGCCCTCTTCCGGACGTTCTTCGCTCATGTCGTAAGTGGTGTCCTTTGGACCAGGGTACAGGGAGTCGGGTTCCGACCCCGCTTGGCGACCTTCCTGCAGAGTATATCAACACACCGCCAGGGCCAAGAGCGCGACCCCAAACCGCTGTCAGGAAAGGGTTTTTAAGCGGAAGCACCGCTCGGGGTCGAGAGCCCCGCCCGCGTCGCGGCCACCTTGACGGGTGGCCGTGGCTGGGCCAGCTTTCAAGGGGACAGGCGGCCGGGTAGTAGCCTGCCGAGGGGATCGGCTCCGCCGGTTCAGGCCCACCCAGTGCCGCAGGCCACTGCCATGCCCGCCGGAATCGTCAAGTGGTTCAATAACGCCAAGGGATACGGCTTCATCCGCCCCGAGCAGGGCGGGGAGGATATCTTCGCCCACTTTTCCGCCATCGAGATGGAGGGCTTCCGGACCCTGCGCCGGGGCCAGCCCGTCGCCTTCGAGGTCCGGGAGGGCCCCAAGGGCCTCCAGGCACAGTGGATCCAGCCGCTCCCGGAGGAATGACCGGGCTGCTCAGGCCCCCATCCGCGCGATGATGGCCTCGCCGAAGCCGGCGGAGCCCACCTCGGTGGGGTGGTCCATGAGCCGGGCGAAGTCGTAGGTCACCACCCCCTCGCGGATGGCCCCGGCCATGCCGGCCACGATCAGGTCGGCGGCCTCGTTCCAGCCCAGGTGGCGCAGCATCATCTCGGCGGAGAGGATGAGGGAGCCGGGATTGACCTTGTCCTGGCCGGCATACTTGGGCGCGGTACCGTGGGTCGCCTCGAACAGCGCCGTGGTGTCGGAGAGGTTCGCCCCCGGGGCGATGCCGATACCGCCCACCTGGGCGGCCAGGGCGTCGGAGATGTAGTCGCCGTTGAGGTTCAGGGTGGCGATGACGCTGTAGTCCTCCGGCCGCAGCAGGATCTGCTGGAGGAAGGCGTCGGCGATGGCGTCCTTGACCACGATGTCCCGGCCGGTCTTCGGGTTCCTGAAGGTCAGCCAGGGGCCGCCGTCCAGCTCGGTGGCACCGAACTCCTCCTTGGCCAGCTCGTAGCCCCACGCCTTGAAGGCCCCCTCGGTGAATTTCATGATGTTGCCCTTGTGGACCAGGGTCACCGAGGGGCGGTCCTGGTCGATGGCGTACTGGATGGCCTTGCGCACCAGCCGCTTGGTCCCCTCCTCCGAGACCGGCTTCACGCCGATGCCGGAGGTCTCCGGGAAGCGGATCTTGTCCACGCCCATCTCGTCCTGGAGGAAGTCGACGACCTTCTTCACCTCGGGGGTGCCGGCCTTCCACTCGATGCCGGCGTAGATGTCCTCGGAGTTCTCCCGGAAGATGACCATGTCGGTCTTCTCCGGCTCCTTCAGCGGGCTGGGCGTGCCGTCGTAGTAGCGCACCGGCCGCAGGCAGGTGTAGAGGTCCAGGTCCTGGCGCAGGGCGACGTTGAGCGACCGGATCCCCTCGCCCACCGGGGTGGTCAGCGGCCCCTTGATGGCGACCTTGTAGGTGCGGATCGCCTCCATGGTCTCCGCCGGCAGCCAGATCTCCTCGCCGTAGACGTGGTTGGCCTTCTCGCCGGCGTAGATCTCCATCCAGCTGATGGCGCGCTTGCCGCCGTAGGCCTTCTCCACGGCCGCATCCACCACCCGCTTCATCACCGGGGAGATGTCGATACCGGTGCCGTCGCCCTCGATGTAGGGGATCACCGGGTGGTCGGGGATGTGGAGGTTGCAGTCGGCGTCGGCGGTAATGGCCTCGCCGGTGGCGGGCAGCTGGATCTTGTCGAAGGCCATGCGATTGTCGCTCCTGAGTTCGGTACAGTGGCCGCAGGGGCCGGATTCCGGGGCGAAAGTCTACTGGAACGGGCGCGGTGCGGGAACCGGGAACCCTCCTTTGAGCCCGACGCCCCGCAGCCCTTGCGCATCACCTTCGGGGCGGTTTTCCGGGAACCGGGGACTCCTCGGCCAGGGACGCGAGGGCTGCCGTCGCGTTTGCACGTAAACGGAATCGCCGGGCCAGCCGGTAAGGCCTCGGAGGGGCAGATACCCCGGGCGGGGGAATCCTCGCTCAGGGACGCGAGGACCGTCCGTGGCGCTCCACGGCGGCCATCCATGGCCGCCGAGGCCCTGAGCGAGGATTCCCCTGCCCGGCGCATCTGCGCGGAGCCAACCCGTTTCCGTGACTCCGATGGGGTCGTGCACACTAGGTAGTCCGACTGCACATTCCGGAGTGCTGCCCATGGTCTGGAAACCCCGCACCACCGTCGCCGCCGTCATCGAGGCCGACGGACGCTACCTCCTGGTGGAAGAGACCGACGCCGACGGCAACCGCGTCCTCAACCAGCCCGCCGGCCACCTGGAGCCGGGGGAGTCCCTGGAGACGGCGGTCGTCCGGGAGGTGGCCGAGGAGACGCGGCGCGACTTCACCCCGGAGGCGCTGGTGGGGATCTACCGCTGGGACGGCGCCCCCGACGGCTCCACCTTCCTGCGCTTCACCTTTGTCGGCCGTGTCGGCGAGGAGGTCGCGGAACGCGAGCGGGATGGCGATATCCTGGCCACCCACTGGCTCACCGCCGAGGAGATCCGCGAAGCCGGGGCCGAGGGCCGACTGCGCAGCCCCCTGGTACTCCGGGCGCTGGAGGACTATTGGGGTGGAGAACACTACCCCCTGACGGTACTGCGAGAGGTTTAGCCATACGGGCCAGAGTCCCCCTTCGGCCGCGACTGGCAGGCTCGAAGACCACGCCTGGTGCAGAACCCACCCCCAGCGTTGCATGCCGGGCGGGGAGGGGCTACCCGGGGCCTCGGCGGCCATGGATGGCCGCCGTGGAGCGCCAGGGACGGTCCTCGCGTCCCCGGGTAGCCCCTCCCCTCCCGGGATGCAACGCCCCGAGCGGAGTCTTCCCTGCCAGAAAGGAAAGAACCCGCCCCGGAAGAAAGGCGACCCGAATGGAGCCTTTCCCATTACGGAGAAGGAGTTCGGGAGGGTCCCGGCCGGTGATCTCCGATAGACCGATCGTTATCGCCGCCGCCCCCATCCCGTACAATGGGGGCCATGGAAGCCTTGGCCGATCATCCCCCCGTCGAACACGAGCGCCTCGTGGTCGGCCTCTCCGGTGGCGTCGACTCCTCCGTCGCCGCCGCCCGCCTGCTGGCGGCCGGCCACGACGTCCAGGGGATCTTCATGCGCAACTGGGAGCCGGCCCCCGGCGAGCCGTGCCCCGCCGAGCAGGACTACGCCGATGCCCGCGCCGTGGCGCGCGCCCTGGAACTCCCGCTGTCGGGCATCGACTTCGCCGCCGAGTACCGGGAGCGCGTCTTCGCCCGCTTCCTGGCTGAATACCGGGCCGGGCGGACCCCCAACCCGGACATCCTCTGCAACACCGAGATCAAGTTCGGCACCTTCCTGGCACACGCCCGCGGCCTGGGAGCCGAGGCCGTGGCCACCGGCCACTACGCCCGTCGGCGCTACCGCGACGGCCGCTGGCAGCTCCTGCGCGCGGTGGACACCGGCAAGGACCAGACCTACTTCCTCCACGCCCTGGACCAGGAACAGCTCGCCGCCGCCCGCTTCCCCCTGGGCGAGCTCACCAAGGACGAGGTCCGCGCCGAGGCCGCGCGGCTGGGGCTGGCCACCGCCGACAAGCGCGACTCCACCGGGATCTGCTTCATCGGCGAGCAGGACTTCCGGGAATTCCTGGGCCGCTACCTCGCCACCGCGCCCGGCCCCATGGTCACCCCCGAGGGCGACCGCGTGGGCGAACACCAGGGCCTGGCCTTCTACACCCTGGGCCAGCGCCAGGGGCTGGGGCTCGGCGGCGTGCGCGGCTACCCCGACCGGCCCTGGTTCGTGGTGGGCAAGGCGCCGGGGGAGAACACCCTCATCGTCGCCCAGGGCGGCGACCACCCCTGGCTCATGAGCCGGGAACTCACCGCCTCCGGCCTGCACTGGATCGCCGGCGAGGCGCCGGAGCTGCCGCGGCGCTGCACCGTCCGCACCCGCTATCGCCAGCCGGACCGGCCGGCCACCATCGACGCCGCCGGCGAGCGCCTCACCGTCCGCTTCGACGAACCGGAACGGGCCGTCACCCCCGGGCAGGCCGTGGTCCTCTACGACGGCGAGGTCTGCCTGGGCGGCGCCACCATCGACACCACCGACGCACCCGGAGTGCTAGCAGGGGAATGAATCCATGAAGGGCACCGATCGCGACCGCACCCTGGCCCTGGCCGGGGTCTTCCAGGCCGCCGGACTGGTCAACCAGGTCGCCACCAACGGCATGGCCGATGCGCAGTGGCTGGAGTCCACCCTGGGCACCCTCTTCGTTCGGGACCCGCAGGACACCGCCGAGGTCTTCGGCGGCGTGGACGGCGTCGCCTACGGCCTGCGGCGCCTGAGCGAGCAGCTGGGTGGCCAGGGCGCCAATCTGCCGATCACCCAGTACGCCCTGGGCGCCCTCATCCTGGAGCGCAAGCTCAGCAAGGACAGCACCCGCATGCGGGCCCTGAGTGACGGGCTGGAGCGGGCGCGCCGCCAGGAGGAGGCGTTCGGCCTCACCCACGACAACACCGTTGCCGCCCTGGCGGAGATCTACGCCGAGGTCATCAGTCCCCTGCGGCCGCAGATCATGGTCCGCGGCTCCGAGGGCCACCTGGAGCGGACCGACAGCGCCAACCGCGTCCGCGCCCTGTTGCTGGCCGCCATCCGCTGCGCCGTGCTCTGGCGACAGGTGGGCGGCAGCCGGTGGCGGCTCATCTTCGGGCGCCGCAGGCTCATCAACACCGCCGGTGACCTGCTGCGCCAGACTACTCCTACCTGAATCCCGTCAGCCCGTTTACCACTTGTGAGGGGTTGCACGGGCGCATAGGATGAAATCATCCAGCGAAAGGCGCGAGACATGCCCCGACCCGACGTCGACGAACGCATTCCCCGGCTGCACGGTCGCCAGCGCCTGATCCACTACCTCCTGATCTGGATGGGCCCCTCGGCGCTGGTCGTGGTCGCGTTCGCCGTCATCCAGCACCTCTTCGTCCAGCGCCTGCCGCTGTCCGATCTCACGGCCTCCATCTACCTTATCCCCGCGGTGGTCGGCAGCCTTTTCGGCCTGCTCGTGGCGCGCGCCCGGGAGATGCAGCGCGAGACTCGCGCCGCAGTGGCGCTGCTGGACAAGCACGAGCGGGAAATGGAGCGGCTGAACACCCACCTCGAGGACCAGGTAGCCGTCCGGACCCGCAACCTCGAGCAGCAGCAGGCACTGCAGCGCAGCCTGCTCGACGCCCTCCCGGAAATCATACTCCTGACGGACGGCCAGCACCTCACCGAGGCGAATGCCGCCTTCTTCCACCTCTTCCCGGAGTACGGCAGCCTCGACGAATTCCGCGCCGAACAGGGCTGCATCAGCCAGCTCTTCGAGCCGGCCGAGGACCCGGCGGTCCTCACGCCGGATGACCGCGACTGGGTCCGCCGCTGCGCCAAGCGCCCGGAACAGGTCCACAAGGCGATCCTGCGCCGCCGGGACCGACGCTGGGTCTTCGACGTCAACGCCCGGGCGCTGCCCGAGATCGAGGAGGGCTCCTACGTGGTCAGCCTGGCCGACATCACGGCCCTGGAGCAGACCCGGGAACGGCTCCAGGAGGCCTCTGCCGCCCTGCGCCACCAGCTCTACATCGACGACCTCACCGGGCTCCCGAATCGCGCCCGCCTGCTGGCCGATCTGGAGCGAACCAGCGAACCCGTCCTCCTCATCCTGAATATCGACAACTTTCGGGAGATCAATGACTTCTTCGGTCACGCCACGGGGGATTCCATCCTCCGTGAGGTAGCAGCCCGTCTCAGCGCCAGCCTGCCGGACGGGACCGGGCCCCTCTACCGGGTCGGGGGCGATGAATACGCCCTCCTCTACGCCGGCTGCGCCGACCAGCCGCCGCCGGAACGCCTGGCGGCACGGCTGGTCGATGCCGTGCGGGCGACCCCGTTCTACGGGGACACCGACGCCGGAGTGATACTCAGCGTGACGGTGGGGGTCGTCAGTGGCGAGCAGGGATTGGTGGATCCCTTCACCGCCGCCGACCTGGCACTCAAGACCGCCCGCTCCCGCCACCTGGACTGGCTCCCCTACAGCGAGGGGCTGGAGACCCATCGCGAATACGGCGAGAACATCCGCCGGGTCCAGGTCCTGCGCGAGGCCCTGGACGCCGGGCGGGTGGAGCCGGCGTACCAGCCCATCCTCGACCTCGACAGCGGCCGGGTGACCCACTTCGAGTGCCTGGCCCGCCTGCACACCGCCGACGGCCGCGTGGTGCTCCCCCGCGAATTCCTCCCGGCCGCCCACACCACCCGGCTCTATCCCCGCATCACCCTGGCCATGGTGAACCACGCCTGCCGGGACTTCGCCGAACGCACCGAGCACTTCAGCCTCAACCTCTCCATGAGCGACATCCTCGACGAGGCCACCGTGGAGGGGCTGCTGGGCACCATCCAGCGGACCGGCACCGGCGAGCGGGTAGTCTTCGAGATCCTCGAGTCCGAGGGGCTGAGCGAGCCCCAGCGCTTCGCCCGCTTCATGGAGCGCGCCCGGGCGCTGGGCTGCCGCTTCGCCATCGACGACTTCGGCGCCGGCTTCGCCAACTTCGAGTACATTACCAAGCTGGAGGTGGATCTCCTCAAGATCGACGCCAGCCTCATCCGGGAGCTCGACCACGAGCCGGCGGCGCGGGTGGTGGTGGACACCATCCGCCGCTTCGCCCACCGCCTGGGGATCGAGACGGTGGCCGAATACGTCCACAGCCCCGGGATCCTCGAGGCGGTGCGCGAGCTCGACATCGACTACGCCCAGGGCTACCACGTCGGCCAGCCGGGATCGCCGTCGACCCTCCCGCCCGTCCCCGCCTCCCGGGCCGGCTAGGCCGCTTCCCCGCGCCGACCCGGGGCCGGTATACTGACGTCCATCCGGACAGCCCCCGGCGCGACCCCGGGCGGGTACGCGCCCCTTTGCCCCACGAGGAGGCCCCATGACCGACAGCTTCCAGGCCCGCGCCGAGCTCGAAGCCGGCGGGAACCGATTCCGCTACGTCCGCCTGGACGCCGTGCCCGGCAGCGAGCGCCTGCCCTACTCCCTGAAGATCCTGCTGGAGAACCTCCTGCGCCACGAGGACGGCCGCACCGTCACCGCGGAGGATATCCGGCGGCTCGCCGCCTGGGATCCGCAGGCCGAACCGGCCCACGAGATCGCCTTCCGGCCGGCGCGCGTGCTCATGCAGGACTTCACCGGCGTGCCGGCGGTCGTCGATCTGGCCGCCATGCGCGATGCCATGGCCGAACTGGGCGGCGACCCGGAGCGGATCAACCCGCTGCAGCCGGCAGAACTGGTCATCGACCACTCGGTCCAGGTGGACCACTACGGCAATGGCGGGGCCTACGGCCTCAACGAGGCGCTGGAGTACCAGCGCAACCGCGAGCGCTACACCTTCCTCAAGTGGGGCCAGGGCGCCTTCGCCAACTTCAAGGCGGTGCCGCCGGGCAAGGGGATCGTCCACCAGATCAATCTGGAGCACCTGGGCCGCGTGGTCTTCGGCGGCGAGGGCCCGGACGGCGCCCAGTGGGCCTGGCCGGACACCCTGGTGGGGACCGACTCCCACACCCCCATGATCAACGGCCTGGGCGTCCTGGGCTGGGGCGTGGGCGGCATCGAGGCGGAGGCGGCCATGCTGGGCCAGCCCATCTCCATGCTGGTCCCGCAGGTGGTGGGCTTTCGCCTCACCGGCCAGCTCCCCGAGGGGGCCACCGCCACCGACCTGGTCCTCACCATCGTGGAGCAGCTGCGCGCCCACGGCGTGGTGGGCAAGTTCGTGGAGTTCTTCGGCGACGGCCTGGATGAGCTGCCCATCGCCGACCGCGCCACCATCGCCAACATGGCCCCGGAATACGGCGCCACCTGCGGGATCTTCCCGGTGGATACCGCCACCCTGGACTACCTGCGCCTCACCGGCCGCGACGAGGACCAGATCGCCCGCGTCGAGGCCTACGCCCGCGCCCAAGGACTCTTCCGCGAGACCGGCGCCCCCGAGGCGGCCTACACCAGCGTGGTGGAGCTGGATCTGGCCTCCATCGAGCCCAGCCTGGCCGGCCCGCGCCGCCCCCAGGACCGGATCGCCCTCTCCCGGGCGCACCGCCCCATCCGCGAGGCGCTGGACGGCATCCTCTCCGAGCGCGGCCTGGTCCCGCCGGAGGACCGCGATACCGAGCGCTTCGCCGCCGAGGGCGGCCATACCGCCCCGGGGGTGGAGCACCAGGGGGATCACCGCGGCAAGGTCCGGGTGGAGCGCGACGGCGAGAGCTTCTACCTGGATGACGGCATGGTGGTCATCGCCGCCATCACCTCCTGCACCAACACCTCCAACCCCTCGGTGATGCTCGGCGCCGGCCTGCTGGCCAAGAAGGCGCGCGAGCGCGGGATGCAGGTCAGGCCGTGGGTGAAGACCTCCCTGGGCCCGGGCTCCCGCGTGGTCACCGACTACCTGGAACACGCCGGCCTGCTGGACGACCTGGAGGGGCTCGGTTTCGACGTCGTGGGCTACGGCTGCACCACCTGCATCGGCAATTCCGGCCCGCTGGACGAGGCCATCAGCCACGCCATCCGCGAGGACGACCTGGTGGTCTGCTCCATCCTCTCGGGCAACCGCAACTTCGAGGGCCGCATCCACTCCGAGGTGCGGATGAACTACCTCGCCTCGCCGCCGCTGGTGGTGGCCTACGCCCTGGCCGGGCGCATGGACATCGACCCCTACAAGGACCCGCTGGGCACCGATGGCGACGGCCAGCCCGTCTACCTGCGCGACCTCTGGCCCTCCCAGGCGGAGATCCAGGCGCTGGTCCGCGACCATGTCCGCGCCGACGCCTTCCAGCAGGCCTACGCCGACGTCTTCGCCGGCGGCGAGCGCTGGGAGGCCCTCACCGCCCCCGGCGGCCGCCTCTACGAGTGGGCCGGCGACTCCACCTACATCCGCCGCCCCCCCTTCTTCGAGGGGATCCGGCCGGAGCCGGAGCCGGTGGCCGACATCGCCGGCGCCCGCGCCCTGGCCGTGGTGGGCGACTCGGTGACCACCGACCACATCTCCCCGGCCGGGGCCATCGCCGCCGACAGCCCCGCCGGTCACTACCTGCAGGAGAACGGGGTGGAGCCGGTGGACTTCAACTCCTACGGCGCCCGGCGCGGCAACCACGAGGTCATGATGCGCGGGACCTTCGCCAATCCGCGCTTCCGCAACCGACTGGCCCCGGATACCGAGGGCGGCTGGACCGCCCACCAGCCCAGCGGCGAGGTCATGCCCATCTATGACGCCGCCATGCGCTACGCCGAGGAGGGGACCCCGCTGGTGGTCCTGGCCGGCCGCGAATACGGCTCCGGCTCCTCCCGCGACTGGGCGGCCAAGGGTCCGCGCCTGCTGGGGGTGCGCGCCGTCATCGCCGAGAGCTACGAGCGCATCCACCGCTCCAACCTGGTGGGCATGGGGATCCTGCCGCTGCAGTTCCGCGACGGTGACAGCGCGGCCGCCCTGGGGCTGGACGGCACCGAGACCTTCACCATCACCGGCCTGGGGGACGGCGCCGCCGAGCAGGTGACGGTCACCGCCATCGCCGCCGACGGCGGCGAGACCACCTTCACCGCCCGGGTCCGCATCGACACCCCGCAGGAGGTGGAGTACTACCGCCACGGCGGGATCCTCCCCTACGTCCTGCGCCAGCTGGCCGCCTGAGGAGGTATCATGGAACTCTCCCCCCTCACCGCCATCTCCCCCATCGACGGCCGCTACGGCGGCCGTACCGAGGAACTGCGGCCGGTCTTCAGCGAGTACGGCCTCATCCGCCACCGCGTCCTGGTGGAGGTGCGCTGGCTGCAGATGCTCGCCGACCGTTCCGAGATCGCCGAGGTACCGGCCTTCTCGGATGAGGCCCGGGCCATCCTGAACGGGATCGTCGACGGTTTCGACGAGGCCGCCGCCGCCCGGGTGAAGTCCATCGAGGCGACCACCAACCACGACGTCAAGGCGGTGGAGTACTACCTCAAGGAGCGCATCGCCGGCAACGCCGAGCTGGAGGCGGTGAGCGAGTTCATCCACTTCGCCTGCACCTCCGAGGACATCAACAACCTCGCCTGGGCGCTCATGCTCCGGGAGGCGCGGACCCAGTCCCTGCTGCCGGCCATGGACGAGCTGGTGGATCGGGTCACCGAGCTGGCCGACGAGCTGGCCGAGGTCCCCATGCTCGCCCGCACCCACGGCCAGCCCGCCTCCCCCACGACGGTGGGCAAGGAGCTGGCCAACGTCGCCTTCCGCCTGCGGCGCCAGCGCGAGCAGGTGGTCATGGTCCCCATGCTGGGCAAGATCAACGGCGCCGTGGGCAACTACAACGCCCACCTGGTCGCCTACCCGGAGGTGGACTGGCCCGACCTGGCGCGCCGCTTCGTCCGCGACCTGGGCCTGGACTGGAACCCCTATACCACCCAGATCGAGCCCCACGACTGGATCGCCGAGCTGTTCGACGCCACCACCCGGTTCAACACCGTCCTCACCGACCTCTGCCGGGACATCTGGGGCTACATCTCCTGGGGCTACTTCCGCCAGCGCACGGTGGCCGGCGAGGTGGGCTCCTCCACCATGCCCCACAAGGTCAACCCCATCGACTTCGAGAACGCCGAGGGCAACCTGGG
>JBKGYA010000020.1:0-21968 GCA_046546335.1 Thiohalospira sp.
TCCCCCGTCCGGAAATAGACCCCCCACAGCGCCGAGGCCCGGTCGAAGAGCCAGGCCGAGGCGTCGGACTCCACGTCGATCTGCTTGTCCCCCGGGATCCCATCGGGGACATCATTGACCGCCGTGCGCGAATAGCCCAGCAGGGCGCGATCGAAGAGTTCTTCTTCCGGCCGGGCCGGGAAACCCCGACTCCGCAGGGCCGCTGCGGTGAGCCACTCCGCCGGCAGGGTGGTGTAGACCGCCGGCTCGCGGATCTCCATCGTGGTGTATTCCGACTCGTCCACCCCGGAGTCCCGGCTGGGGATCCAGCTCTCAGCAACCGGCTCGAACGGCCCTTCCAGCCCCTCACCCTCTTTCCCCAGGCGCAGGGTTCCGGCGCGTTCCCGGCCCGGTTCCACCTCCAGGCGGGTCCGGATCCGCAGGGCGCGCAGGCTGCCGTCCGACCACCGCCCCAGGGCCTCGGCGTCCACCGGCCGGACCGACTTGCCGACCCGCAGCTCGAGTTCCGGGACCTCCCGCAGCCAGCCCCGGCCCAGGGGCAGGGCGAAGACCACCGACCGCTTCCCCGCCTCGATCCCCGGCTGGGGATGGAAGCGGACGGCGACCTCCTCACCCGGTAGCGGTGGATACGGGGCGCTCTCACTTCCCCGGGCCAGCAGGGGCATCAACAGCAGGAGCAGGACCACCCCGCCCCGATACAGGATCTTGGGATTCACGATCACGGCCTGGCCTCCTCGGTCTTCCTCATGGTTGGCGGCGGGAGCCGGTAGTCGCGGTACCCGCCCGGGTCGCCGCTCTCCCCCGCCTCCGCCGCCTTGATGATGTTGTAGCACTCCCGGGCGGTGACGTAGTGGAGGCGATAGCGCTCGCCGTCGTTGTAGGCGCGCTCCAGGTGGTCGAACATCGCCGCCACCGGCGCCCCCAGCAGCGTATCCATGTCGCCCTCCTGGGTGCCGTGGGTATGGACCTTGACCACCACCCACTCGGGCCGCCCCTCCACGTGGACCCCCTCCCGCACCCACTGGTCCACCCGCGCCGGGGTGGGCGGGAAGGCACGGCGCAGGTCGGCATTCTCGATCCGCGGGATCAGCCCCCACTTGCGGTCGTGCCAGGCCAGGCCCAGCGGCCCCTGGATGATCATCAGATCGCCACTGGCCCGTCCGCCGACACGGACCGGCTCGCCCCGGTCGTGGGACTTGGGGCGATGGGGGTCGTCGGTGGCGTAGTAGATGCTGTTGATCTGCGCCGTCTGGGTGTCCGAGGGGGCCGAGGGCAGGGTGAGATCGGCGTAGCAGCCGGTCTCCCGGAGGATGGCGATCTCGTTATTGACGCCGCACCAGCGGCCGTCGGCCCGGCTGTTGTCCAGGCACCAGTTCCCGTGGATGAAGGCGTATACGGGATGGCCCGTGGCCGGGTCCCGCGTCAGCGCCCCGTGTTCGGTATCCAGGACCTCCACGAAGCCGTTGAGGGTCCGGCGCAGGTTCTCGGCGGTGTCGTCATCGTGGTGGAGGTGGACCTCGATCTCCCCGTAGCCCGCGGCACAGAGGTCGACCAGGGCCTCCAGGTGCTCCCGGCGGTACTCCTCCTCGGGGTAGAAGAAGGTGTGCTGCGGCGGCCGACCGTCGGCGTCGCGGTGGCCCTCCACCAGCCGCGGATAGTCGCGGCACCAGCGCGCCACCCGGGCCCGCTCGGTCTCGAGATCCGCCCCGCCCCAGCGCGGCTCGAAGTGGTCCACGAAGCAGAAGAGGACGTGGACCGGCCCCTCGCCGCGGTGGCGGGGCCGGCGGCGGCGCAGATAGGCCGGCAGCCACTGGTGCATGTTGCGCCGGCGCACCAGCAGCGCCAGGGCCCCCGCCGCCAGCAGGAGGGCTGCCAGGACCAGGCCGAAAAGGATCGCCATCATGTCGCCTCCGTGTTGCGCCGGGTCCGGTTCCACGCCCCGCCACTGCCCCCGACGAGCCAGCGCAGGAAGCCGAGGAAGAGCGCCACGTTCATGGCTGCCAGGGAGATCGGCGCCCGGGCCATCCCGGGCAGGCGCCGGCCGGCCGCGAGCCAGAGCCAGCCCCCCGCCGCCCAGCCGTAGCCGAGGAGCTGGAGGACCAGCAGCCCGATATAGAGCCCGTCCCCGCTCGCGGCCAGGGCAATACTGGTCGCCAGCGCCACCAGGGCCAGGTGGGGCACCAGCCACCGCAGCGCCTTGTGGGAGAGGAAGGTAAAGGCCCGCGCCCCGTAGCGCGGATGGAGCATGCCGATGAAGCGGGCGAAGGATTGCCAGTTGCCCACGCCGATGCGCACCCGCCGGCGGAACTCGTCGGCCAGCGCCTCCGGGGTCTCCTCCACCGCTCGCGCCTCGGGGTCGTAGACCACCCGCCAGCCCGCCTCGGCGGCGACCATGGCGGTGTGGAAGTCGTCCACGATGGTCCCCGCCGGCAGCGCCCGGAAGGCGTCGTGGCGCAGGGCGTAGATGGCGCCGTTGGCCCCCAGCAGGCCGCCGATCCGGCTCTCGTAGAACTTCAGGACCTGCTCGTAGCGCCAGTAGAGGCCGTCCTGGTTGCTGCCGTCGTTGCCCTCCAGGTGGAGCTCGCCACAGACCGCTCCCACGGCGGGGTCGGCGAAGTGGCGCACCAGCCGCGCCAGGGACCCGGGCTCGAACCGGGTATTGGCGTCGGTCATCACCAGGATCCCCCCCTCCACCCGGGAGACGAGGTCGTTGAGCACCGCCGCCTTGCCGCGGCGCTCGCGGAACTCGATCACCTCCACCCGGGGATCCTCCACGGACCGGGCCTCGGCCACCGTGCCATCGCCGGAGGCGTCGGAGCCCACCAGTATCCGGACCGCCCCGGGATACTCCTGGGCCAGCAGATTGCGCAGCCGCGGGCCGATGGAGCCGGCCTCGTTGAAGGCCGCGATGATCACCGTCACCGGCGGCGGCTCCGGACCCAGGGTCGGCGCCCGGCGCTCCCCCTTGCCGGTGATAAAGCGCAGATCCCCGGCCACCTGCCGCCCGGCGGCCAGGATCACGAGTACGCCGGGATAGAGGGCGTAGGTGTAGACCACCCCCGCCACCGCCAGCCAGAAGAGCCCCTCCAGCAGGATCATCACCCCTCCTCGCCCGCCTCGGGCACCAGGGCCAGGAGCTGGTCGGCGTTGTTACGCCACTGCCGCTCCCGGCGGATGTAATCGGCCGCCGCCGCGCCCACGCGGCGCTGCTCGGCCTCGTCCCCGGCCACCGCCAGGGTCCGTTCCATGCCCGCGGGGATGTCCCCCGCCGGGAAGAGCCAGCCCGTATCGCCGTCGACGATGACCTCGGTGAGCGGCCCGTAGTCCGGCGCCACGACCCCCACACCCATGGCCATGAACTCGAAGACCTTCATGGGGGAGCCGTAGGTGTTGGAATCGGGGAGCACGGCGAAGTCCATGGCGGCCATGAGCGCCGGGACCTGGGCGTGGGGGACGCGGCCGGTGAGCCGCACCTGATCGGCAAGCCCTACCGACTCCACCGCCTCGGCGATGGCGGGGAAGCGCTCCCCGTCCCCCACCAGCAGCAGGACCAGCTCCGGCCGCTCCCGCAGCCGCGGCAGGATGGCCTCCACGAAGGGCTGGATCCCGTGCCAGGCGACGAAGGCACCGACGTAGCCGGCCACCACCCGCCCCTCCAGGCCGTACTCCCGGCGCACCGCGGCCCGGTCGAAGCGGGCGGGGTCGAAGACGGTGGCGTCGGCGGCGTTGGGGGAGATCACCGCCGGCGAGAGGTCGCCGTAGGCCGCCTCGGCGGTCTCCCGGAAGTTCCGGGAGATGAAGACCCGGCCGCTGGCCGCCCGCAGGACCCTTCCCTCGATGGCCCGCGCCAGGCGCCGCCAGGAAAGGGGCCGCACCCGCTCCAGCAGGGCGGAGTCGTTGATCTCCAGCACCACCGGGATCCCGCGCCGCCGCGCCCAGAGGACGGTGGCGAAGAGGAACAGGGAGTAGCGCTCGTAGATGAGGTCCCACGGCCCGTCGCGCCGCGCCGCGCGGGCCAGGCGCGGCCAGGTGTAGGCGTTGTAGGCCAGCTCCAGCGCCTCGAAGGCCCACTCCGGCAGGCGGGTGGTAACCCAGCGGATCACGCCCTGCGCCCGGCCGGGGCGCTGGTCGGCGCGCTCCTCCGGCGCTTCCGGATCGGCCCCCGGGAAGGAGAGGACCGAGACCTCGTGCCCCCCGGCGCGCAGGGCATCGACGATGCCGCGGATATGGACGCCCTCCACGCTACGGCCGCGGGTGCGATGGTGGTAGAGGATCCTCATCGCGCCACCTCCCAGCCCGGCAACGTGGCAAAGCTCAGCCCGGCCGCCTGCCACGCCGGCAGAAGTTCTTCCAGGGCCAGTGGCGTGGCCGGGCTGTCGTCGTGGAAGAGGACCACGTCCCCGGGCACCGGGGGGCGCTGCCTGAACCGCTCCACCAGAGCGGCCGCATCCGTCGACTCACCGTCCTCGCTGTCCAGGGACCAGTGCACCGGCCCCCGTCGCACCAGTTGCAGCCAGAGGCCGAAGGCGGGGCGAAAACGGCCCTGGGGTGCGCGGAAGGGCCGGCGCCGTCGCCCGTCGTGGCGTGCCAGCACGCGATCGGCGGCGTGCATCTGCCGCCACTGGCCCAGTGCTCCCAGGCGCCCGAAGCCCCGGTGGTCCCAGGAGTGGTTCCCTACCAGATGGCCGTCGGCCAGGATGGCGTCCACGCCAGCGGGAAAGCGCTCCGCCGCCCCGCCGATGAGGAAGAAGGTCGCCGGCACACCGTGGCGACGGAGGACATCCAGTATGGCCGGCGTCCCCACCGGATGGGGGCCGTCGTCGAAGGTCAGGAAGACCTCCGGCCGACGGCGGGTGTCGCGCATCAGCCACTGGCGGGCGAGGCGGTTGAGACCCGTCCCCGTATACCCTGTCATGTCGTATCTCCTTCCCCGACTTCTTCCGCTGCATCGGACAGCAATCGGTCGGTCTCGCGGGCGTTGGCCGCCCAGTTGAAGCCGGCCGCATGGCCGGCGATACGCCTTCGGTCCCAGCGCCGGTCCATGGCCTCGCCCAGGGCGGCGGCCAGCTCGGCCTCCTCCCGGGGCGCATGCAGGAGCCCCGCCTCCGCCGGTACCACCTCCGGGATCCCGCCGACCCGGGAGGCCACCACCGGTGTGCCACAGGCCATGGACTCCAGCAGGCAGTTGGGTACCCCCTCGGCGTGGCTGGGCAGCGCCGTCCAGTTGGCGGCGTTGAACCACTGCCCCAGCTCGGCGTGGGGGCGTGCCCCGTGGAGATGGACCCGCTCCCCGAGCCCCTGGCGCGCGGCCCGCTCGGCCAGCTCGGTTGCCTCCGGGCCGTCGCCGACGTAGTGGAGGTCGACGTTGGGATGGGTCGCGGCCACTCGGGCGAAGGCCGAAAGCAGGTCCAGACAGCCCTTGGAGCCCTTGAGATTGCCGACAAAGAGCAGCACTCGCCGGCCCTGGGTCAGCCCCAGGGCCCGGCGCGCCTCCCGCCGATCCCCGGGCCGGAAGAGCGCGGTGTCGACGCCGTTGTAGATGACCCGGATCCGCTCGGGGGACGCGCCCAGGGCGCGCGCCTCCGCCGCCAGCGCCTGGCTCACCGCCAGCACCCCGGCCGCACGGCCCAGGGCGAAGCGGATCTGGGGGCGATGGAGGCCGCCGGCCGCCATGAGGTTGAGATCGGAGCCGTGGACCTTCACCACCAGCGGCACGCGCCACAGGGCCGCCAGCCAGGCGCCGGCCACGGCATCGGGGAAGGCCCAGCTCGCCAGGAGCACGGCCGGGCGGCGGGACCACAGCCCCGGGCGGGCCACCATGAGGGAAGCCAGGAGGCTCGCCGGATGGAGGGCGCGCCCTACCCGCGGGGGATACCAGTAGGGGAACCAGTCCACGCGGCCGGCGAGCTCCGCCGGCAGGGGCGGCTCCGGCGGCCGTCGCCGGAGCCAGGTGGGCCACTCCACCGGCACCAGCAGGCGCAGGGGGCGCAGGCCGGCGAGATGGGTGAAGGCCTGGCGGTTGAAGGTCCCCCGCCCCGGCTCCCAGGGGGTCGGGAAGAGGTTGGTGAGAATGGTGGTCTCGTTCATCCCGCCCCCGCCTCCCGGTAGAGTGCCTCGTAGCTGCCGGCCATGGCGGCCACCGAGGCGTGCTCCCGGGCCCACTCCCCGGCGTTCTGCCCCATGGACCGGCGCAGTTCCGAGGCGGCCAGCAATTCGCCCATGGCCGTGGTCAGGGCCGCCGTATCCCCCGGCGGGACTACCCGCCCCCGCAACCCGTCGGCAACGATATCGGCATTGCCCCCCACCCGGGTCACCACCGCCGGAAGATGGGCGACGGCCGCCTCCAGCAGGGCGATGGAATAGCCCTCGGTACGGGAGGGCAGGACAAAGAGGTCGAGAGCGGCGAGCAGAGCCGGGACATCGTCGCGGTCCCCGAGCAGGAAGACCCAATCCTCCAGGCCCGCGGTCGTGATATCCCGGCGGAGGTCGGCCTCCAGAGGCCCGCCGCCGACGATGGCCAGGAGGGCGTCGGGATGGCGCTGGCGCACACCGGCAAAGGCGGCCACCAGCCGCCCCTGGTCCTTGGCCGGATTGAGCCGCCCCACGGTCCCCACCACCGGCCCGCCGGGCGCCGCCCCCAGCTCGGCCCGAAGTGCATCCCGGCGGCCTGCGTCCCGGGGCGTGAAGCGATCCACGCGGATCCCGTTGTGGATCACCCGCCCCTTGCGCGGCGGGATGAGACCGTCGTGGATGTACTGCTCCAGCGCCGCGCGACAGACGGCCACCGCGAAGTCGGTCCGCATCATGGCCAGGCGGTAGAGCCGGCGGGAGCGGCGGCTGTCCGCCGCCTGACCCAGACCGTGGCGGGTGTTGATGCGCCCCGCCCGTCGGGCCGGTGCGGCGAGAACCGCGTACTGGTGGGGCACGGGATTGTGGCTGTGGATGACCTCCGGCCGCCACGCGCGGAAGGTGCGGCGGAGTCGGCGCAGGGCGGCCGGGTCCGGCCCCGGCCGCTTGTGGCAGGGGTGAACGGCAACGCCGGCGGCCTCGGCCTCCGGGGCCAGCTGGCCCGGCTGGAAGAGGGTGGCGATGGCCACCTGGTGGCCCTGTGCCCGCTGCGCCGTCGCCAGGTCGATGACCATGCGCTCCAGCCCGCCGCGCTCCAGGTTCTCCACGACGTGGACGATCCTCATGCGCCCTCCCCCAGCCGGGAGATGGTCACCCGGAGCTTGCCGCTGGCGGTGGTGGGGAGCTCCTCCATGGCGCGGTAGATCACCTCCATGGCCTCGCCCCCCAGGACCCGCCGGATCTCCGCCTCGATCCGCTCCTGGGCCGCCGGTGTGAATTCCGGTCCCAGGACGTAACGCACCTCCAGCCGGTCCAGCGCCTCCTGGACCACCTGGAAGCGGCGGACCCCCCCCACCCGCCGCATGACGTTGAAGAAGTACTCGCCGGGGATGGTCGCTCCGGAGGGGGTCCGGATGACGTCCAGGCTGCGCCCGTCCAGCCGCTCCAGCACCGGCAGGCCGCGACCGCAGGGGCAGCCGGCGCCCCCCGGCAGCCCCTGGTCGCCGTTGCGGTAGCGCACGAAGGGGAAGCCGAAGTTGTGCAGGTCGGTGATGGCGAGGTCGCCGCCCCCGGGCGCCGGCTGCCCGGCCCCGTCCACCGCCTCCACCACCAGGTGGTCGCTGTTGAGGTGCATCCGCCCCTGCTCGCACTCCGAGGCGATGAGCATGAACTCCCGGCAGCCGTAGGTATTGAAGACCGGCGACCGGAAGGCCTCCTCGATGAGTTCGCGCTGGGCGGGATAGAGCTGCTCGGCGGCCGCCAGGACGCCATCCACCTGCGGCAGGGCCCGACCCTCGCGCAGGGCGTGGTCGGCCAGCGCCTGCAGCGGCGCCACGTAGCCGACGATGGCCCGCGGCCGGTAGCGCAGGAGCCGGCGGCGCAGGGACTCCAGGAGCGCCGGATCCATCCGGTTGATGTCGAACATCCGCCGGTTGAAGAAGCGATGGAAGGCCGCCTCCCGGAGCCGCTGCCGCCGGGTGAGATTGGCAGCCGGCGCCCCCCATAGGTAGGCCACCCGACGGCCCGGCGGCGCCCCGGCCCAGCTGTAGCCGCGGAACATCACCGCCAGCCGCCGCTGGTCGCTCTCCCGGGTGAAGCCGAAGTCCAGCGGCTCGCCGGTGGAGCCGCCGGTCTGCTTGTACAGCAGCTCCCCCTGCCAGCCCTCGGCGACGAAGGCATCCCGGTGCTCGCGGATGGCGGCCTTGTCCACGGTGGGCAGGTGGCGCAGGTCACCGACGCCGGTGAATTCGTTGACATCCACCCCGGCCGCGGCCCAGGTCTCGCGATAGTAGGGGACCCGGCGCTGGCAGTGGTCCAGTAGCGCCCGCAGCTTCTGCCACTGGAGTTCGGCCAGCGCCTGGGGCGACCACCGTTGCTGTCGCTCGTACTCCCGCCACCAGCGGGCCGTCGATCCGCCGCGCAGTCGGTCGCGCAAAGGGAGCAGTACACGCTGGAACAGTCTCTCGTACATGGATTACTCCGCCACGGCGGGGCGCGCCCCCACCCGATCGATAAGTGCCCCGCCCATGGGCAGGATCCGGCGCACGCCGCGCCGTTCCAGCTGCCGGCGAGCGGTCGCCAGATCCCCCGCGGACCAGCAGCCCAGGGGCAGACTGGCCAGGACATAGACGAGGACGAAGAGGGATCCGCCGATGAACAGCTCCGGAGCGGAAGGCAGCAGCCAGTGCAGGGGCCAGGCCACCAGGGCAGCCGGGAACACGGCACCCACGGCGCGCAGGGCCGGGCCGACAGGCAGCGAGGTTCGCAATTGCCGACGGCTCAGATTGAGGATGAATACGGCTGCGGCGATGTTGGTCACGGTAAAGGCCGCCACCGCGCCGGCCAGCCCGAAGTGCCGGATCAGGAACCAGTCCAGCACCAGGGTTACCACGACCAGGACCAGATTCATGCGCAGCAGGATGTGCTGGCGATCGGAGCTGATCTGGTAGCTGCTCCCCGCCGTGCTGAGCATGTGGATCGTGGTGGCTACCAGCAGGAAGGCCAGGGGGACGGCCGCCGCTCGAAAGTCGGGGCCGTAGAGCAGGGCCACCAGATTGTCGGCGTACATCGCCCCGCCCACCGCCAGGGGCAGACCCAGTAGCCAGAGGTAGCGCGTGGACTGGCGGAAGGTCCGCGCGGCCGTCGCCTCGTCCTGGGCCACGGCCCGCGCCATGGCGGGCAGGAGGATACTGCCCAGGATCCCGGGGACCAGGGTCGCCGCCGCCGTGGAGAGGGTGAAGGCGATGTTGAAGTAGCCGATGGCGGTGCTGTCGCTGAACAGCCGCAGGAAGAGCAGCTCCGACTGCTTGAAGACCAGGAAGGCCAGCAGGGAATTGGCGGTGGCCAGCACGATGTGGCGGTGGAGCCGCGGCCGGAGTGCCTCCACCCTGCCGACGGCCCCCGCATCGGGCGCCGGGAGGCGTCGCAGGAAGATCTGCAGCAGCCCGAGATAGGCCACCCCGGCCCCGGTGAAGATGGTCAGGAAGGTGGCCAGACCCGCCTCCGCGGCGGTGGCCGCCGCCACCGCCGCGGTATTGATCGGCGCCACCACCAGGATGGTCAGGGCGATGGAACGGAAATCTTCCCGCCCCTTGGCCAGGCCCTGCCGGAACATGTAGGACGCCTTGAAGGCGGTGGCCAGCAGCACCAGCCACAGCAGTTCCCCGGGCGCTCGGTTGGGCAGGATCGCATCCCCGAACAGGGCGATGACGCCGCCCCCCAGGGCCAGCAGCCCCCCCAGGGCAAAGCGGTGGAAGCGGTTGACCCGCCGGAAGAGCAGCCCCTCGGAGCCGCTGTCCCCCCGGCCGCGAAGTTCGGCGAGGAACTTGATGAGCGCAGTGGGCAGTCCGCCGTTGACTGCCAGCAGCGCCAGGTGGCTGATCCAGATGGCGAAGGCATAGACGCCGTAATCCTCCGGCCCCAGGGCACGGGCGATGAGGATCGACATCACCATGCCGAGGAAGTACTCGACGTACTTGCCCAGCGTCGCCCAGGCGGTATTGCGGAGCATGGAGACCGGCGCGTTCATCCCGCCCCCCGCAGAAGGACCTTGACGACGACGAAGAAGAAGGCCGCCAGACCCAGCGCACCCACCGCCGAGAGTTCGAGGATACGGGTCACCCCGATCGGTTCCAGGCTCCGTCCCCGGCGGTAGCCCAGGAAGACCGCGACGGAGATGGCCGCCATCAGGTAGAGCATGATGTTGTAGCTGCGGCTGAGGAAGAAGGTCGTGACGGCGATCCCGACCCAGGCGATCAGCAGCGCACGAGCGAGATTGCGCCAGCGTTCGCCGTCGGGATCCGACTCCGGGTCGCCGTGCATCCCCCAGTGTCGGACCACCTGGATCAGCCCCCAGATCACGCTGACGAAGAAGGCGAGCCAGAAGGTCAGACCCACCAGCCCGGTCTCGGCCAGGACCAGCACCAGGGAGTTGTGGGCGGTGAGATCGACGAAGTCGGTGAATCGTCCCCAGCCGACGCCGGTCAGGGGGTTCCCCTGGAACAGTTGCAGGCCGTTGTACCAGGCCTCCACGCGGCCGTGGGCGGAGGACTCGCCGGGATCGAGGTCGGTAAACCGTTGCGGCAGCAGGACCATCATCAGGGGCAGGAAGAGCATGCCGAGGAACCCCGCCAGGCCCCAGCCATATCGCCGGGCGAAATAGACGCCGAGCACCGCCACGGTCGCCAGCAGCGTCCCCCGGGAGCCGGTGAGGTAGATCCCGTAGAACACCACCGCGAGACCGGCGGCCAGGGCCAGCCGGAAAAGCCGGTTGGCGACATCCGACCAGAGGAAGAACGCCAGCGGGAGGGTCAGGACGAAGAACATCCCCAGATCATTGGGATCATTGAAGAACCCGAGATAGCGGATACGCCCATGGATGGTGGTCTCCCCGGTCCAGCCGGCACCGGCGATATCCTGCTGGATCCCGTGGACCGCCATGTAGACGCTGGCACCGAAGAGCAGGGTCAGGAACACCCGCTGCCGGGTCAGCGTGGTCACCGCGGTCGCCACCAGCAGGAAGAGCACGGCCGCGGGGAGAAAGGCCGTCAGGACATCGGGAATGCCTCCCAGCCAGCCCATGGCCACCCGGCTGAAGGCCATGGCCAGGACCAGGAAGAGCAGCAGCAGCGGCGATGGCGACCCGAAGTCCTTCTCCCGCGCCAGGAGCCACGCCAGTAGCGCCCCGCCCATGGCCGCCGGCATGAGGGGGATCCCCTGGAGCCCGGCCACGAACTCGTGGGGTCGTGCCAGCAGAAGGACCGCGTACAGGAGGAGGAAGTGGAAGGGGCTGAAGGCCCACGCCAGCATCCCCACCAGCAGCGCCAGTCGGGGCACCACCTCCGCGTCCATGAAGTCGGCCCCCGGGCGATTCACCGGAACACCTCCGGGCAGGCGACCATGGCGGAAAAGCGCGCCGGTGCCAGATAGCGCTCTACTCGCTGGCGGCGCAGGGCAAAGAGGTCCGAGTCCCGGCGCCGGTTGAACCCCGACACGTAGGCACAGGCCAGGCGGTATCCGGCCTCCCGCGCTGCCGCGCGGACCCGCTCATCGTGGGCCTGATGGCCGCCCACCGGATAGCTCAGGGTAGTTACCGGGGCACCGGTCAGCGCCTCCAGATCCCGCCGCGAATCGATCAGTTCGCGCCGCAGCTCCCCGTCGCTGCAGGCCGTCAGCACCGGGTGGCTCACCGAGTGGGAGCCGATGGCCACGCCCCCGGCGACCAGCCCCCGGATCTGTTCCCTGGTCAGGGGGCGGGCTGCCGGCTCCGGGGCCGGTGCCTGCCCCAGCACCCCCTGCCACTCCTCGATCTGGCGCCGCCGTTCGACCTCCGGAATCCGCTTGAGGTACCCCAGCGCCGCGCCGGCAGCCCGCCGTCGCTGGTCGTCACTGCCGAGGGGCCAGCCCTCCCCGGCCACCTCCAGCACCGGGGCCGGGCTGCGGCGGATCCGGCGAACGAGATCCTCGAACCAGAATGTCCCCTGCTGCCCCACGTAGCCACTGCTCACGAAGATGGTGGCCGGGATCCCGTGACGCTGCAGCAGGGGCAGGGCCTCGGTGGCATTGTCCGCGAAGCCATCGTCGAAGGTCACCGCCACCGCGCGACGCGGCAGGCGCTGGCCCCGACTCCAGCGACGCCAGACCTCGTCCAGCGGGACCGGCTGATAGTACCGCCGCAGCTCCGCCATCTGCGTATCGAAGACCTCCGGCGTGGCCGTGACCAGCTCCGGATCCCCCGGATAGGCCTCCTCGCGGCCCATATCCACCACGCGGTGATAGGCCAGGATGACCACCCCGTCGTTGAAGGCATGCCAGAGCCGGCCCAAAGGCCCCAGCAGGTGCCCCCGGGCCAGGAAGTCGGCCAGCCGGTCCCGCAGCCCGCCGGCCTTCATGCCGTCACCCCCACTCGCGTCCAGGGCTGCACGCCGGCCAGGTAGCGCCGTGCCCACACCTCCGTGGAGAGGACCGCCAGGAGCGCCGAGTACTCCACGGGCGCCAGGCGGTAACCCGCCAGCAGGCGCTGGCGCAACCGCCCCACCCGCTCCGGTTCGAAGAGCGAGCTGATTGCGAGGGAGGCCGGCGCCAGCAGATCCGCCAGTTCCTCCTGCCCGCCCGACAGGAAGCGGGAGGGATCCGTGATCGGGGCCGGCCTCCGGCAACGGGCAGAACGGCGCAGCATGGCCGGTTCCGGCTCCTCCATCGCGCTGACCACCGCCGGATCCAGCCAGGGATAGCGGACCTCGACCCCCCGGGCCCGCAACAGCGCCCCGGGGCTCGACCCCAGTTCCTGCAGTAGGGCGAGATGGCGCGCACGCCGATGGCCGGACCAGGAGGCGAAATCCGCCGGCAGCGCCGCCAGCAGCTCCTCCTCCGGGGGCTGCATCAGGGCCTCGCGATGACCCTCGGCCAGCAGGGTCCGTATACGACTGCGTTCCAGCCAGCGAGGACGGCAGGCAAAGGCGGCTTCCGCCGGCGCTTCCAGCCCGGCACCATAGAGGGCGCGGTAGCAGTCCGGCCCCGCCCGGCAGGGTCGGCTCCCGGGCCCCTCCGGCGCCAATCGCCCCAGGGTCGCAGCTCGCAGCCGGGACTCCGGCTGGCGGGCCCACCCCCGGCGCAGGGCCAGCTCTCGGAAGAACGCCGCCTCGCCCCGGACGGCACGACCACCGGCCGCGAGGGCCACCCGGCTCTCCTCGCGCCCGGCCATCCCGCGCGCCAGGGCGGCCTCCTGCAGCGGTGCGGGATCCACGACCGGCCGCCCCAGGATGCCGACCGCCCATTCCAGGTCTCCGCGCTCGCCGCCATCCGGCGGCAGGAGCCGCGGCAGACCACGGCGTGCCGCAGCCCGTTCCAGGGGCGCACCGAGCCAGCCATCGAGGGCGGCCACCCCCTCGACGCCGGCAAGGGCGCCCTCCAGCGCGCCTGCCGCCTCTCCGGCGCCCTCTCTCCCCGGTGCCAGGAGAGGGGCTGCGAACGGCGCACTGCGCGCCCCGGTCACGTCGACTACCATCCACTGCCCCGGCGGGAGCTGCTCGATCCCGGAGAAGACCGTCCGGGGCGGCACCGGTGCCCCCAGGGTGAAGAGCTGATCGAGGCCCACCGCATCGGCGGATCCCCCCTGCCCGAGCCCGGCCTGCAGGGCCTCCACCCGGGTGGCAAAGCCGAACCGGCCCCCCGCCGTGGTCAGATAGAGCGGCTCCAGGCCGTATCGATCCCGGGCCATGAGGAGCCGGCGGTTCCTGGCATCCCAGGCGGCCACGGCGAAGGGTCCGGCCCACCCCGTCAGGTATTCCTCGGGGCGCTCCCGTTCCAGCAGGGCCGCCGCCTCCGGCAAGGAGGGGCCGACGGCCACCACCCAGCCTCGCCCCGGCTCCTCGATCCGATGGAGGACACCATCGGTAGCCACGGCGATGCCCGGCTCCACCAGGGTACGGGCGTTCGGGCCCAGCGCCGCCGCCATCCGCTCGGCCTCCTCGGTCCGTGGCGGGGCCACGTGGCGCTGCATGGGCAGGAAACCGGCAAAGCCCGCCATCACGGCCTCTCCTGCCGGCGGCGAAGACCCATCCAGCCGCTGCGATCACTGGAGTCCCGGGCGTCGACACCCGGATCGTCGTCCTCGGACTCATCGACCGGCTGGACCGCCTCACCTCCTGCCTCCGGGGCATCCAGCAGCGCCTCCAGCCGCTCCCGACCGGCGCGGAGTTCGTCCCGGATCTCCCCCAGCGCCTCGACCAGGCGTTCACCCAGTTCACCCAGGGCGCCCTCGGTCCCGCCCACCGGCGCCGAGCCCTGCGCCCGCTCGACATACGGCCGCCAGCCCAGCTCCGCGATGGCCTCGTCCACCGAGGTTACCCCTGGCCACTGCCGGCCCTCGCCGTAGGCGATCATCAGGGCCGTATCGCACAGGACATTGACCAGCCGCGGGACGCCCCCGGTGAACTCGTGGACCCGCTGGCAGGCGCTGCTATCGAAGAGGTCGGGGTCGCCCCCGGCGACGCGAAGGCGATGGGCGACATAGGCGGCCATCTCCTCCGGCTCCAGCGGGGTGAGATGCATCCGCAGCCGCACCCGCTGGAGGAACTGGTCCATGCCGGGACCGTCCAGGAGATCACCCAGCTCCGGCTGGCCCACCAGCAGCACGTGCAGGCGGCGCCCGCGCCCGCCACCGAACTCGGTGAGCAGGCGCAGCTCCTCCAGGGCGTCCCGTCCCAGGGCCTGGGCCTCGTCCACCACCACCAGGGAGATCCGGCCATCGCGATAGTTCGCCTCCAGATGGGCCGTGATCGCCTCGATGTAGTGGAGACGATTACCCTCGAAGGCCGGGATCCCGAGGCGGCTGGCCAGGCTCTGGAGCAGTTCCAGGGGCTCCATCCGCGTTCGCGCCAGCCGGGCGATCTCCACCTCGTCGCCCAGCCCTCCCAGGAAGTCCTCGACCAGGGTGGTCTTGCCGGTTCCCACATCGCCGGTCACCACCACGAACCCGCCCTCGCGGAACAGGGCGTACTCCATGAAGGTCCGGGCGCGCCGGTGGCCCGGGGAGAGATAGAGGTACTCCGTATCCGGATCCAGCCGGAACGGCTCGTCTGTCAGTCCGAAGTGTTCCAGATACATGGTCTCCCTACCCCCTGTAGCGCAGCTCGAGGAGGAAACGTCCCTCCTGATAGCCGCTTCCCGTGTTGCTCCGGCGCTCGGCGCCCTCGCCCTCCAGCCGCAGCTCCACGCTCCGCCGCAACCGGGTACGCCACCGCAGGCCGAGGGACCGGTCCAGGTCCTCGCGGCCTTCGTCATAGTCGTACTCCTCCCGATGGCCGAATAGATCCAGGCGGCTCCGCGCCCCGGCCTCCAGGCTCCAGGTCAGCGCCAGACGGGAGCGCTGCTGGTCCAGGGGCGCCACCTCGTAGTCGCGCTCCTCCATCCGGGCATCCAGATCCAGCCGACCCCGGGGGCTCTCCCGGCGCAGGCGCATTCCGGCCCGCCGGGCGAAGAAGACATCGGCGGTGGACTCCGTCGTCGAGGGGTCCCTAACCGCCCCGTCACTCCGGCCCAGCAGGTCGGTAGCGCTGTCGCTGTATTCCCCGGCCACATCCACGCGCAGCTCGGTGGTCGGATTGAGCTGCCGCTCCCAGGCCAGGCGCCCCAGCCCGCCGGTCACATCCTCACCGGCGGCCCGCTGGATGCGGCTGGCGCCGAGGTCCAGTACCACCCGGGAGGTCGCCGCCGTCCGGATCAGGCGGCCGTAAAGGTCCTGACGGTCATAGTCCCGAAGTTCCCCCTGTTCGGGGAACCGGGCCGTGCTCGCCTCCAGGGCCAGCTGACCCTCCAGCCGCGGCGTGGGCCTCCAGCCCAGACGGGTCTGGAGACCCAGCCGCTGGTTGTCGGTATCGCGGGCGCTGTAGCGGACGTCGGTAAGACGCGCACTGCTGTCCCAGTAGCGGGTCCCGCCCAGCCGGATGCGGTAATCGGGTCCGGTAGAGAGGACGTTCACCTGCTGCCGGTTCTCCGGGGAGAGGGGATCGGTGGAATCCTCCTCGATGACCGAGAGTCGGTCTTCCAGGCGCCAGGTCAGCCGCTCCGGCGCGATGTGCCAGGCGAGGTCGGCACTGCCCCGACCCCGGATCTCGTCCGCGAAGGTTCCTCGGGCGTACTGGAGATACTCCGCGTTCAACAGGGCATTCCCCTCCAGGGTGCTGCGTTCGGCCTCGAGCTGGCCCCCCAGGCGACCGACCCGGATCCAGTCACTGACCTCGTCTCCCTCCGGGGCGCGCTGGAGGTTGTCACTGTATTCGAGCCCCGCGCCCGCCTCGGTGGCCACCTCCACCGCCGCCACCGGCCCCGGCTGGAGGAGCAGCACCACCGCCAGCCACAGCGGGAAATGGCGGCGCTCAATCCCAGGACGGTTCATCGTTGAGCACGACCCCCGCCAGCCGCTCCTCGCCGATGCTGGTGACCGCCCGCTCCACCTGGGGCTGGGTCACCCGGCCGTAGGGCACCACCAGGAGGACGTAGTCACAGAGGTCGGCCAGGATCCGGCTATCCGCCGATTCCGAGAGCGCCGGCGCGTCCAGGATCACGTAGCGGTCCGGATAGCGGCCCTTGACGTCCTCGAGGAAGCGCTGCATGCGCGCCGAGGTGAACAGCTCCGCGGCCCCCTCGCGCCGCCGGCCCATGGGGATCACTCGCAACCGGGGAATCCCGCTGGGATGGAGGATTTGACCGACATCCAGTTCGTCATCCTCGAGGTAGTCGACCAGCCCCTGCTCCGGCCGGAGATCGAGCAGCTCCTGCAGCCGCGGCTCCCCCAGGTTGGTGTCGATGACCAGCGAGGTACGGGCCTCGTCCAGGGCGATGGCGGCGGCGAGATTGATCGCGGTGAAAGTACCGCCGCCACTGGGCACCACCGACGCCACCAGCAGGGAGAAATTGCGGCCCGCCTGGAGCTCGAACAGCCGTGTCCGCAGCTCCCGGAAGCGGTTGGCGACCTCCCGCTGCCGCATCCCCGGATGGATGATCCGGCGTTCTTCCAGGAATTCCGCCGAGAGCAGCGGCCCCTCGTCCATGGTGGCGATGTCGCGGCGATGGTCGTTGCGTCGACGCAGACTGCGATCACCGCCGTCGTCGCGGCCACCGTGACCGCCCCCCGATTCGTTCCGCGCCCGTTGCAGGGCGTTCTCCAGCTTGTCCACCATCAGATCACCCCTGCAATGCGGCCGACACCGGCGCCGCCAAAGAGCCCCGCCCAGAGGACCAGTACCAGGAGAAGGACGATACTGATCCACCGCCGCTGCCGCCGATCGCCGGGAGTGGCCAGATGCGGCACGGTCACCGTCACCGGGACCGGCAGGCTCCGGCTCAGGGCCCCGGCGGCACGGACTCGCGGGTCGAACCGGACCAGCAGGACCACCAGACCCAGCGGCAGGCCCACTCCGGCGACGAGCCCGGCCCCCGCCACATGGATCAGGCGCACGCCCTCCGGCTCGCGCGGCAACCTCGGCGGCTCCTCGATCCGGAAGGAGAGTCCCTGCCCCTGCTGATCCATGTTCATGGAGACGCGGGCGTTCTCCCGCCGACGCAGGAGGTCCTGATAGATCTCCTGGTTCACGTCGTAGTCACGGTTCAGCTCGGACAGGACCGCCTCGCTCTCGTGGATCTGCTGGCCGCGGGCGATCTCCCTCTCCAGCTGCTTTTCGCTCTCCGCCAGGCGGGTCTCGAGGGTATCGATGTGGGTACGGATCTCGGAGAGGTCACTGCGCAGCTCCTGATAGAGGGGATTCAGGGAGACGTCCTCGTCGACGAAATCGCCGTCACTGGAGGCACCCGCGCTCTCCGCCAGCTGCCGGCCCTTGCGCTCCTCGTCGGTAGCCTGCTCGAGACTCGCGATCTGGCCCTCCACGCGCCGGACATCGGGATGGCTCTCGGTGTACTGCAGGAGCAGTTCATCGCGGCGCTGCTGCAGCTCTGCCATCTGATTCTGGAACCGCCCCTCCCGGGTCAGGCTGGCGGTGATGGCGGCCTGGCCGGAAAGCTGCTTCTGCAGCGATTCTTCCCGCACCTCCGCCTCCTTGAGTTCCATCTCGGTCCGTTCGATCCGCGAGGTCAGTTCGTTGATCCGGCTGTTGACGCTCGATTCGGAGCCGCCCCGGGCCCCCAGATTCTCGGAGCGAAATTCCTTGATCTTCTCCTCGACCTCCACCAGCTTGTCGTGGTACTCCTGCACCTGCTGTTCGATGAACCTGAAGGCCTGACGACTCTCCTCCTGCTTGGACTCGCGGCTCTCCTCGACGAAGAGCTCGACAAAGAGTTCGGTCACGCGCTGGACCCGATGGGGATCGCTGTCCCGGTAAGTAATACGGATGAGCTTGTCGCCGTGGCTGCTCACCCGCGTCGCTTCCCGGAGTTCCTTCATCCGGCGGTCCTCTTCCCGCGGCGTCATGCCCACCTCCTGCAGGCCGGACTGCTGAAAGACCTCCCGCAGGATGCGCTCGCCGAACAGAAGCTCCCGCGCCACGCGAGCCCGGTCGGAGACGTCGGTGGCAAACGCCGTGCCCTCCATGAGCGGCTCTATGATGTTGCGGTTGTCCACCATGATGTCGGCGCTGGTGGTATAGCGCTGCGGCATGACGAGCCCCACCGCTACCGCGGCCAGGGTGATGGCGACAAAGAGGGTCGTGATCAGGACACGCCGCTGGTAGATCTCCCGGATCAGGATCCGGAGCTGCTCCTCGAACGAGAACATCATGTTCAACCTCCTCAGAAGATCCGTTCCGGCACGGTCACCACATCCCCCGGCCGGAGTTCGAGGTTGCTCTCCAGGTCGCCCGACTCGAGGATGTCGTCCAGGTGGATACGGGTGCTCCCGGTCTCGTCGCCCTCGCGTCGATAGAGACGGGCGCGTCCGGGAGCGGCAAACTCGGTGACCCCGCCGGCTTCCAGAACCAGATCGAGGACCGTCATGCCGGGCCGGTACGCCAGCGACAGCGGCGAGGCCACGGCCCCCGTGACCCGGACCCGGGAGAGGTAGTCGTGGCTGTTGAGTTCGGTCACGATCACCGCCACCTGGGGCTCCCGGACGTAGTCGGCGAGCTTCTCCTCGATGGAATCGGCGACGTCGGCCGGGTACCGCCCGGCCGCCTCCACCTCCCCGCCCAGGGGCACCGAGATGCGCCCGTCCGGCCGCACCGGGACGCTCACGGAGAGGTCCTCGTGCCGCCAGACACTCACCTGCAGGGTGTCATCGACGCCGATACGGTAGGAATCCACCAGCCGGTAGCCCGGAGCTCCGGCCGCCTTCTCCTCCCCCTGCGCCTCCTCCCGCAGGCCGGCGCTGCCACCACAGCCCGCCAGGCTCGTCAGGAACACGGCCGTGAGTACCAGGACCGCCGCCCGGATCCTCCACCCCCTTACGCTTCTCATTGCCCTTTGCGCTCTCGTCATGTCCATTCTCGTCACCATCGCCAAGGAACGGCGGCATCACGCCACCCGAACCGTCATCGAGCCCCCTTGCCGAACAGCACCACTTCCACCGTCTGGAGGAGGGTGACGAAGTCCAGAAAGAGGCTGTGATTCTTCACGTAATAGAGGTCGTACTGGAGCTTCTCCCGGGCATCCTCCTCGGAGGCGCCATAGGGGTAGCAGAGCTGGGCCCAGCCGGTGATGCCCGGCCTCACCCGATGGCGCTCGTCGTAGTAGGGGATGTTCGCCGCCAGCTGCTGGTTGAACTCGGGCCGCTCCGGCCGGGGCCCGACGAAGCTCATGTCGCCTTTCAGGACGTTGATGATCTGGGGCAGCTCGTCGATGCGGGTCTTGCGGATGAAGGCGCCCACGCGGGTGATGCGGGCATCGTTCTGCGTCGCCCACTGCGCCTGTCCCCCCTTCTCGGCATCCACGACCATGCTGCGGAACTTGATGACCCGGAACGGCCGGCCGTTCTCGCCGGTGCGCATCTGGAGATAGAAGACCGGCTGGCGCCAGCCGTCCTCGAGGAGGATGGCCACTGCGGTTACCACCATGATCGGCAGGGCGGGGATCATCAGGATCAGGGAGGCAACGACATCGAATCCGCGCTTGACGTATTCCCGGAATGCCCCCTGGGCGTAGCCGTCGGTGAAGACCAGCCAGCTCGGGTGGATAAGGTCCAGCCGTACCTTCCCGAACTCCCGTTCGTAGAAGGTGAGCAGCTCGATGACCTCGATCCCGCTCATGCGGCAATCCAGCAGCTCGTCCATGGGGAAGCTGCGGCGGCGGTCGTCGATGGCGACCACGATCTCCTCCACCTCCCGGGAACGGGCGTAATCGAGAAGCGAGCCCTCGAGGTGGATGACCCGCTCGGGGTCCACCCGGTCCCGCTCACCCCGGATATGGACAAAGCCGACGATGGAGAAACCTCGCTGATCCACCCGCCGCCGATAGCGGGTGATGGAGGCGGCCCGCTCGCCCGCTCCCAGTACCAGCACCCGCTTCTTGAGGGTGTCCTCGTCCACCAGGCGATAGAAGAAGAGACGCAGGACCACCGAGGCCAAGAAGGCGAACAGCAGACTCAGCCCCAGCGCACCACGACCGGTGAAGACCGTGGGCAGCAGATAGAAGATGAGTGCCAGACCCACGCCGCCCAGGGCAAAGCCGGCGACCTCGCGCAGGATGATGCCGGAGGATCCTTCCCGGAGGCGGGCCTGATACAGGCCCACGGCCACCAGGGCAACGATGAGGACGAGCGCGAAGGTCACCGCTCGCGGCCACAGGGGTCCGACGAAGTCGTCGATGACCTCCGGCTGCTCGGCAAAGCGCAGCCGGACCCCTGCATAAAAACTGATCAGAAAGGCGACGAATTCTGCCCCCCCCAGGACGAGAAAGGGCATTCGCAGGTAATGTCTGAAGATCCGTATCGTCGCCACGCCCATGATCCCCTTCTTGCCGGGCTTTTCCCCCGCCCACCACGGGTCGACGGGAAGGTGCCATCTTACTTCCCTGAAGCCATCCAGGATGCAAAAGGATTGAACAAGAAAGCGATATCTGCGCAATCGTCATACAAACAGTCATTCCCGGAGGAAATCATTCCGCTATACTCCCGCGCTCTACCCGTGGGGGCCGGTTGTCCCCGTCCAATCAGGGAGTCTCGGAACCATGGAGATCGGAGAGGTACGCGTAGGAATCGTCGGGCTGGGCTACGTGGGACTGCCCCTTGCAGTGGCCTTCGGCCGGGAGTTCCCCACCCTGGGTTTCGACATCAACGAGGAGCGCATCACCGCCCTGCGCGCCGGCGAGGACAGCACCCGGGAGGTGGAGCCGGCCGAGCTGGCGGCCGCCGGCCAGCTCGCCTTCACCGCCTACGCCGAGCACCTGCGGGACTGCAACGTCTACATCGTCACCGTCCCCACCCCCATCGACCGCTACAAGCGGCCGGATCTGGGCCCGCTACTCGCCGCCAGCCGGACCGTGGGGGCCGTCCTCAAGCCGGGGGACGTGGTCATCTACGAGTCCACCGTCTACCCCGGGGCCACCGAAGAGGACTGCGTACCGGTCCTGGAGGAGGTCTCCGGCCTCACCTACAACCGGGATTTCTTCGCCGGCTACAGCCCCGAGCGCATCAACCCCGGCGACAAGGAGCACCGGGTCACCTCGATCCTCAAGGTCACCTCCGGCTCTACCCCCGAGACCGCGGACTTCGTCGACGGCCTCTACGGCCGGGTCATCACCGCCGGCACCCACCGGGCCAGCTCCATCGCCGTGGCCGAGGCGGCGAAGGTCATCGAGAACACCCAGCGCGACCTCAACATCGCCCTGGTCAACGAGCTGGCGCTGCTCTTCAACCGGCTGGGGATCGACACCCTGGAGGTACTGGAGGCGGCGGGGACCAAGTGGAACTTCCTCCCCTTCCGGCCCGGCCTGGTGGGCGGCCACTGCATCGGCGT
>JBKGYA010000021.1:0-20351 GCA_046546335.1 Thiohalospira sp.
GAGCTCTGCGTCTGCGAGCTGACCTACGCCCTGGAGCTGCCCCAGCCCCGGATCTCCCGCCACCTGGGCCACCTGCGCAGCGCCGGAGTGGTCCAGGATCGCCGTGACGGCTACTGGGTCCACTACCGCCTCCACCCCGAGTTACCCGAGTGGTGCCGGGCCGTGCTGGCCGAGACGGCGGGGGGCCTCCTCCACCGGGAGCCCTGGTCGGCGGATGCCGCCCGCCTCGCCGCCATGCCCGACCGGCCCACCAACCACTGCTGTGCCTGAATCCGTGCCGACCTTCAGCGAACGGTTCGAGGGCGCCTTCTCCGGGATCCTGCGCTGGCACCAGCTGGATGCCCTGTGGGAGCGCCTGCACGCCGACCCCGAGGGCTGGTACGTCTACCAGATCGGGGAGGGGGTTCCCGACCAGCCCCTCCCCGCCGAGGAGTTCTCCCCGTTCCTGGACGAGCTGGACAGCCTCCTGCGGCGGGAGCACGACGAGGACTTCTGCGGCATCGTCTACGTCGACGACCCCGCGGATCCCGCCTTCATCAAGGTCTATGATCCGAATAACCTTGGCGCCTCCTGCGGCAGCAGCGGAAAGCGCATTCCCCCGCGCTGGGTGATCACCCGGATCCCGCCGGAGCCGGTGGCCGACGACGCACCGGTCCCGGGCAACCGCCGCCGCTGGTGGCAGCGCCTCATGGGCCGCAGCGCCTAGCCGATCCGTCCCCTCCGTCGTTCCGGATGGCGCGCAGCGCCAGTCCGGAACCCCGAGAACGGGTCCCCGGCGGTGTTCGGATCGGGGGCTTCGTTGTCGAGGTCCCCACCTTGTCCTCGGGCTTGAATATATGCGTATGCGCATATACAGTTATCGGAAGATTATTCGGGTAGGCAGATATAATTCCCCCGGCTGCGAGGTATTCCAATGCGTGGTGACAGGAACGAGGGCCCGGAAGTCGCCGAGGGCATGGGCCCCTTCGAGCGCTACCTCTCCCTCTGGGTCGCCCTGGCCATCGTGGCCGGCGTGGCCCTGGGCCAGTTCGTCCCGGCGGTGCCGGAGACGTTGTCGCGCTTCGAATATGCGCAGGTCTCCATCCCGGTGGCGGTCCTCATCTGGGCGATGATCTTCCCCATGATGGTCCAGATCGACTTCGGCTCCATCCTGGAGGTCCGGCGCCAGCCCCGGGGGCTGGCCATCACCACCGCTGTGAACTGGCTCATCAAGCCCTTCACCATGTTCGCCATCGCCTGGTTCTTCCTGCTGGTGCTGTTCGAGCCCCTCATCCCCGTGGATCGTGCCCGGGAGTACCTGGCCGGGGCCATCCTCCTGGGGGCGGCGCCGTGCACCGCCATGGTCTTCGTCTGGAGCTACCTCACCCGCGGGGACCCGGCCTACACGCTGGTCCAGGTGGCGGTGAACGACCTGATCCTGCTCTTCGCCTTCGCCCCCATCGTGGTCTTCCTGCTGGGGATCTCGGATATCACCGTGCCGTGGGACACCGTGGCGCTGTCGGTGCTGCTCTACATCGTCATCCCGCTGGCCGCCGGCTGGATGACCCGGGTCCACCTCATCAGGCGGCGCGGGCAGCAGTGGTTCGAGGGGGTCTTCCTGCCGCGGCTCGGCCACATCGCGCCGGTGGCCCTCATCCTGACCCTGGTACTGCTGTTCGCCTTCCAGGGGGAGGTGATCCTGGAGAGCCCGCTGCACATCGGCCTCATCGCGGTGCCGCTCATCCTCCAGACCTTCCTGATCTTCTTCCTCGCCTACGGCTGGGCGCGGGCCTGGCGGGTGCCGCACACGGTGGCCGCCCCCGGCGCCCTCATCGGCGCGAGCAACTTCTTCGAGCTGGCGGTGGCCGCCGCCATCGCCCTGTTCGGTCTGCAGTCGGGGGCGGCGCTCGCCACCGTGGTGGGTGTCCTGGTGGAGGTGCCGCTGATGCTCGCCCTGGTGAAGATCGCCAACCGAACCCGCCACCACTTCCCGGAGGTCGCCAAGCCATGAACATCCTCTTCCTGTGTACCGGCAACTCCTGCCGCAGCCAGATGGCCGAGGGCTGGGGACGCCATCTGGCCGGGGCCGGCATGGCCTTCGATTCCGCCGGCATCGAGGCCCACGGCCAGAACCCGCGCGCCATCGCCGTCATGGAGGAGGCCGGGATCGATATCCGCGGCCAGGCCTCCACCCGGCTCGACGACGAGCTGCTGGCCTGGGCCGATCGCGTGGTCACCGTCTGCGGCCACGCCGACGAGCACTGCCCGATGCTGCCGCCGGGGACGGAGAAGGAGCACTGGCCCCTGGAGGACCCGGCCCGGGCCACCGGCAGCGAGGAGGCGATCATGGAGACCTTCCGCGCCACCCGGGACGAGGTGGAGCGCCGCGTTAGAGAGCTGGTGGCGCGGCTGCAGGGCGAGGCGGCGCGCTCCGGGAGTTCGACCCCGTAGGGTCGGCGCCCGTCGTTCCGGATGGCGCGCAGCGCCGGTCCGGAACCTCGAGAACGGGCCCGCGGTGCTATTCGCGGGCGGGGGCTTCGTTGCCGAGGTTCCCGCCTTCGCGGGGATGATGAACCTCGTTTTCGACGGCCTGACAGGAGTTCGACATGCTGACAGGAGAAGGCCATGTTTGCCGCACTGGGTGACTGGATCGCCTATTCCCTGCTGGGACTGAGCCCCGGGGGCTCCCTGGGGCCCGCGGTGCAGTTCTTCGTGATGGACGTCACCAAGATCTTCGTGATGCTGGTGATGGTCATCTACATCATGGGCCTGCTGCGGGCGATGATCAGCCCGGAGCGGGTGCGCGACTACGTCCGCGGCAAGCCGCAGTGGCTGGCGCGCTCCTCCGCCGTGGGGCTGGGGGCGGTGACCCCCTTCTGCTCCTGCTCGTCGGTGCCGCTGTTCATCGGCTTCGTGGAGGCGGGGATCCCCCTGGGGGTGACCTTCTCCTTCCTCATCGCCAGCCCCATGATCAACGAGGTGGCGGTGGTCCTGCTGGTGGGGATCCTGGGCTGGGAGCTCACCGCCATGTACGTCGCCGCCGGTCTGCTGGTGGCCTACGTCGGGGGCTGGGTCATGGAGCGGTTCCGCCCCGAGCGCTGGGTGGAGGACTACGTCTGGAAGATCCAGATGGGCGAGACGGCCGAGCCGGAGCAGGACACCTCCCTGGCCGGCCGCCACCGCTTCGCCGTGGGCGAGGTGCGCGAGATCGTCGGCCGGATCTGGAAGTGGGTGGTCGCCGGGATCGCAGTGGGGGCCGCCTTCCACGGCTTTGTCCCGGAAGAGTGGGTGACCACCTACCTCGCCGGCGGCGAGTGGTGGACGGTCCCCGGCGCCGTGCTGCTGGGCGTGCCGCTCTATGCCAACGCCACCGGCGTCATCCCCATCGCCGAGGCGATGCTCGGCAAGGGCGTGGCCATGGGCACCGTGCTGGCGCTGATGATGTCCATCGCCGCCCTCTCGCTGCCGGAGATGATCATCCTGCGCAAGGTCATCCACTGGAAGGCCCTGGCGCTGTATGCCTCCGTACTGGCGGTGGCCTTCATGCTGGTGGGCTGGCTCTTCAATCTCTTCGTCTAGCAAGGAGGTCCGTATGACCGACAAGCCGAATCTCCACCCCTCCATCGTCTCCATGGTGTCCCTGGGGGCCTCCATCGCGGCCAACCACCCCTCCATGGGGCTGTGCCAGGTGTCGAAGCTGCGCGAGCTGGGGATCCCGGAGCACCAGATCGACACCGTCATCGAGGTGGCCCGCCACATCCGCGACGAGGCCGGGGACAGGCTCGACGCCGCCTTCGACGCCGAGGCGGGTACCCCGGCCACCAGCGAGCCGGCCGCGGAGGGCGGTTGCTGCGGATCCAGCGAGCCGGAGCCCGAGCCGGCATCCACCGGCGACTGCTGCGGCACTACTGCCAGCGGTCAGTCCTGCTGCTAGAAACCGACTTTCAGGAGAGAGACCATGAAGAACGTCAAGGTACTGGGCACCGGCTGCGCCAACTGCAAGCGGACCCTGCAGCTCATCGAGCAGGTGGCCTCCGAGCAGGGCGCCGAGATCGAGCTGGAGAAGGTCGAGGACATCGGTGACATCATGAGCTACGGGGTCATGTCGACGCCGGGGGTCGTCGTCGATGGCGAGGTGGTTCATGCCGGTGGCGTCCCCGATCACAAGAGCGTGGCCGGCTGGCTGGCCTGAAATCAGGACCTAAGGGAGAAATTCCATGTATCCGAGGACTCTGTTGATTGCAGCGGCGGCCCTGCTGCTGACGGCCTGTGCAACTCCCCAGCGCGACGTCCCGGACCGGGTCGGTCCGCTGGAGATCGACCCGGTGGCCGATGGCGTCTACGCCCTCATCGGTCCCACCGCCGGGCGGACCGAGGAGAATCGCGCCCTCAACGCCAACTACGGCGTGGTGATCACCGACGAGGGGGCGGCCCTCATCGACAGCGGCGCCGCCCCGGTGGCCGCCGAGGTCCTCCACGAGGCGGTGCGAGCGATCACCGACGAGCCGGTGGAGTGGGTGCTCAATACCGGCAGCCAGGACCACCGCTGGCTCGGCAACAGCTACTTCGCCGAGCGCGGGGCGGAGATCATCGCCCTGGAGCGGACCGTCGCCGGGCAGAAGGAGTTCGCGGAGGAGCACATGGAGCGCATGGAGGAGGTCCTGGGCGAGGAGGCGGCCGCTGACATCGAACCGGTCCACGCCGATGAGCCGGCGGGCGGCGATCGCCACCGCGTGGAGCTGGGCGGCCGGACGCTGGAGCTGCGCTACTTCGGTGACGCCCACTTCCCCGGTGATGCCAACGTCTGGCTCCCCGAGGAGGAGATCCTGTTCAGCGGCGACATGGTCTACGTCGACCGCATGCTCGGTGTCCACGAGTGGAGCGACGTCGCCAGCTGGCAGGAGGCCTTCCACGAGGCGATGGAGACCCTGGAGCCGAAGACCATCGTGCCCGGCCACGGCAAGGTCAGCTCGCCGGAGAAGGTGCGCGCCGAGACCGGCGACTATCTCGACTATCTGGTGGAGAAGGTCGGTGCCGACGCCAAGGAGTGGGACCCCCTCAACGAGGTCATGGACCGCTATCGCGAGGCACCCGACTTCGAGCACCTGCGCCACTTCGACGACTGGCACCCCACCAACATGAACCGGACCTACCTCCAGTTCGAGGAGTAGGCGCGGGTGCGGCGTGCGTGGCTCCTCCTCCCCCTCCTGCTGCTCGCCGGCTGTCAGGGCGAGGAAGGGGATGAGGCATCTCCCGATACGGAGGTGGGTGAGCCGCCACTGACCTTCGTCGTCCTCCCCTACACCTCCCCCAGCCGCATCGCCGAGCGCTTCCAGCCCCTGGCCGATTACCTGGCCGAGGGGCTGGGGCGGCCGGTGCGGGTCCATGTCAGCCGGGGCTATGCCGAGCCCCTGCGCATGCTCGCCGAGGGCAGGGCGGATCTGGCCTACCTGGGGGCCACCGGGCTCATCCGGCTGCAGCGGCGCTACCCCGATCGCGAAGACCTCCGCCCGCTGGCGGCGGAGACGGGCTATCGCACGGCCGTGGTGGTCCGCCGGGACAGCCCCTACCGGACGCTGGGGGATCTGGCCGGGGAGACCTTCGCCTTCGGTGCCTATCGCTCGCTCTCCAGCCACTACGCCCCGCGCCGTCTCCTGGCGGAGGCCGGGATCGCCCTGGGCGACCTGGCGGACTACGAGTTTCTCCACCGCCAGGGGCGGGTGGCCCGGTCGGTGATCCACGGCGACTACAGCGCCGGCGCCGTCAATGCCGATCTGGCCGGGCGCTTCACCGGCGAGGGCGGGGATCTGCGGGTCCTGGCGGAATCCGGCGCGCTGCCGCCGCCGATGGTGGTGGCGGGGCCGGCCCTGGAGGGGGAGATGGCCGATGAGGTCGCGGACCTGCTACGGGAGCCACTGGCCGGCGGCCGGGTCCCCGACTATGTTCCCCACTTCCGAGCCCCGGACCCGGCGCTCATGGAGGTGGGAAGGGAGCATCTGCGAGCGGTGGAGCGGCCCTGCCCCGGGGAGGGGCGGCCGTGAGCCCCTATCCCCGGACCCTCTCCTCCATGATCACCGTCTACGCTGGCGGCGGCATGCTGATCCTGGTCCTGCTGGTGGGCCTGGTCTTCTACCAGGCGGTCACCGCTCTCCAGGCCGAGACCCTGCGCGAGCACGCCCGCATGCTCGCTCGCCAGACCGCTACCGTGACCCTGGATGCGGTAATGATCCACGATTACGGTACCGTGGAGCGCCTGGCCCGGGACCTGGTCTCCGAGGAGAGCATCCCGGCGGTCCGGATCCGGGACACCAAGGGTCGGGAGCTGGCCGCCGCCGGCGAGTGGCCGGAGGGGATGGTCACGGTCCGCGAGCCCATCCGGCTGCTGGGACGGGACTACGGGACGGTGGAGCTGGCGCACGCCCCGCCGGCGCTCACCCCGGTCCTGCAGACCTCCCTGCTCTCCGGCCTGGCCGGCATGGGCCTGCTCTCGGCCGGGCTCTTCCTCCTGTTGCGACGGCTGTTCCGGCGCCGCCTGATCCGGCCGGTGGGGCAGCTGGTGGGCCACATGAACCCGACGGCGACGCCGCCGCCGCTGCCCGAGGAGCGGGTACCGCGGGAGGTGGCGCTCATCCGCAACCGGCTGGCCGAGATGACCACCGAGGTTCGCAGCCAGCTCACCGCCCTGGCGCAGGCCAACGCCCGTACCGAGCGGGCCACCGCCCGCGCCTGCCAGGAGCAGCGGCTGGCGGCGGTGGGGCAGCTCGCTGCCGGCCTCGCCCACGGGCTCAACACCCCCCTGGGCAACATCCGCGGCTATGCCCGCATGGCGCGGGAGGGCGAGGGGGTGGAGGCGAGCGAGGCGCTGGCGGTCATCGAGCGCCAGGCCGACCTCTGCGCCGGGGTGGTGGAGAACCTCATGACCATGGCCCACCCCGAGGGGGAGGCACGGACCGTGGATCTGGCGGCGTGGCTGGCGGAGATGGCCGCCATGCTGCGCCCCGTGGTCCGCCGCCAGGGCGGGGCGAGCGTCGAGACCGCCGGGGATGGCGCCGGGACGGTGACCGTGGATACGGTGGCGGTGGAGCACATCCTCTTCAACCTGGTGACCAACGCCGTGGATGCCGGCGCACAGCGGGTAATCCTGGCGTCAGAGGCGGTGGATGCGGATCGGGTTGCCGTGACCATCGTCGATGACGGCCCCGGGATCCCGGACGAGCTGCACGAGCGGCTCTTCGATCCCTTCGCCACCACCAAGCGGGCCGGGGAGGGGACCGGGCTGGGGCTCTACGTCAGCCGCAACCTGGCCGAGAGCCTGGGTGGGCGGCTGGAGCTGGCGGCCACCTCGTCCGTCGGCAGCCGCTTCCGCCTGGTCCTGCCGCGGGAGGTGGCCATTGCGACCTGTTCCCTGGAGGAGCCATGACACCGCGCCTGCTCATCGCCGAGGACGACGCCGACTTGGGACGCATGCTGGCCCGGCTGGCCGAACAGGCCGGCTTTGCCGCCACCCTGGTGGCCGACGGCGCCGCCGCCGAGGCCCATCTGGGGGAGGTGGACGCCGTGGCCACCGATCTGTGCATGCCGGGGGGCGACGGCATGGCCCTGCTGGAGCGGCTCCACGCCGCCCGGCCGGAGGTGCCGGTGATGATGATCACCGGCTACGCCACGGCGGACAGCGCGATCCAGGCCTTCCGGGGCGGGGTTCGGGACATAGTGACCAAGCCCTTCGACCCCGACGATGTCCGCGCCCGCCTGGCCAACCTCGCCGCCGAGCTGGGACACCGGGCGCGGGTGGTCGGGGGGGAGGGCGGTCCGGCGGGGCTGGAGACGCCGGGCCTGGCGCCGGTGCGCGAACTCCTGGCCCAGGCGGCGGAGACCGAGATCCCCATCCTGCTGGAGGGGGAGACCGGGACCGGCAAGGGGGTGGCGGCCGAGTGGGTCCACCGTTGCAGCCGCCGGGCCGCTGGTCCCTTCGAGGCGGTCAACTGCGCCGGTATCGCCGACAGCCTGGTGGCCAGCGAGCTCTTCGGCCACGAGAAGGGGGCCTTTACCGGCGCCGGCGATGGTCGGCGCGGCCTGCTGGAGGCCGCCGCCGGCGGGACGCTGCTCCTGGACGAGGTGAACAGCGCCGCCGCCGAGGTCCAGGCCGGCCTCCTCGACTTCCTGCAGCACCGGCGCGTGCGCCGCGTGGGCGGCAGTCGGGCGGTGGAGGTGGATACCCGGATCGTCGCCGCCACCAACCGCCCCCTGAGCGAGGCGGTGGCCGACGGCGCCTTCCGCGCCGACCTCTACTACCGCCTCAATGTCTTCCCGGTCACCATCCCGCCACTGCGCCAGCGCCCCGAGGATATCCTGCCCCTGGCGGAGGGCTTCCTGCGGGCCGCCGCCGACGAACTGGGGCGGACCTTAACCGGCTTCGAGCCGGCGGCGGTGGAGCGCCTCCAGGCCCACCACTGGCCCGGTAATGTCCGCGAGCTGGAGAACGCCGTGCGGCGCGCCGCAGTGGTCACTCGGGAGGGGACCATCCCGGCCTCGGCCCTGCCGGCGGAGGTGGGAGCGCGGCCGACCCCTGCCGCGGCCACCCTGCCTCCGGCGGACGCCACCCTGGCGGAGATGGAGGCCTTCTGGATCCGCCAGACCCTGGAGCGCTGCGGCGGCAACAAGAGCGAGGCGGCCCGGCGGCTGGACATCGACCCCTCCACCCTCCACCGCAAGCTCCGCACCCTCGGCGACGATCTCCCCGCCTGATCCCGCCCTGGCCCCCTGGAGCGCGGGCGTTGTTGCCGGGGCAGGGAACTGCTAGATTTACTCTTCATCGATCGATAAGCGGAAAGTAAAAATGGCATCGGCGACCCTCTCCAGCAAGTACCAGATCGCGATCCCGAAGGCCATCCGGGCCGAGCTGGACCTCCAGGCGGGTCAGCAGTTCGCCGTGATCCCCAAGGGGAGCGCCATCGAGCTGGTGCCCCTGCGCTCCCTGGCCTCGGCGCGCGGTCTGCTCCGGGGCGCCGACACGACCGATTACCGGGATCGTACGGACCGCCACTGATGGCCGTCCTGGTGGACACCTGCGGCTGGATCGAGTGGCTCACCGATGGGCCGCTCGCCGATGATTTCGGCCCCTGCCTGCAGCCGGCCGAGGGCCTGCTGGTCCCCACCTGCCTCCAGTTCGAACTCTACAAATGGGTCAAGCGGGAACGGGGCGAGCCCCTGGCCCTGGAGGTCATGGCGCTGACCGAGGAGGCGGAGGTGGTGCCCCTGACCACCGCCATCGCCCTGACTGCCGCCGACTGGGCGCTGGAGTACCGGCTCTCCTTCGCGGACGCCCTGATCTACGCTACGGCGCGGCAGTACGCCGCCCGCCTGGTGACCGCCGACGACCACTTCCAGGGGCTCCCCGGTGTGGAGTACCTGGACAAGCGGGGCGGTTGAACCGCCCGGGACCCGCACGAACCGCCTCCACCCCTGTTCCCTCTCCCCGACCCTTGCATCCCGCCAGGGTCTTGCAGATCGCCATACCCCCTGCGCCCCGGGAAGCCCTCACCGGCATCGGGGAATCAACGGGTTACGGATATCCGGATGCTGGCATGTTCTTCGCTCCCCGAGGGATGGCCGCGGCCCCGCCGCGGGATAACGAGATACGGGATGAGAGGAGTCCACAACATGCAGAAGCACGTCATCGCCACCGGTTGCCTCCTGGCCTTCGCCGCCGTTCCCGCTACCGCGGCGAACATCGAATTCAACGGCGTGGCCAACGCCGAGGTCGCCAGCGTCAGCGGCGACGGCTACGGGGGCAACGAGGGGCTGACGGTCACCGACGCCATGCGCCGGGACGGCAAGTACGGCGGTAACGAGACCTGGCTCGGGATCAAGGGCAGCGAGGATGTGGGCAACGGCTACACCGCCATCGCCCGGGCCCGGCTCAAGGTCCGCCCCGGCAACTGGGGCTTCAACAAGGCCTCCAAGTACCTCTCGGACACCGGCGACCCGCAAGGAGCCTCTCCGGAGACCTCCGGCGCCAATAACGACAGCCTCTTCAGCGGCCGCGATGCCTTCGCCGGCATCAAGGGCCCCTTCGGCTCCGTGACCATCGGCACCATGTCCTCCCCCTACAAGTCCACCACCGTGAAGTGGGACCCCCTCAAGGGGACCTTCCTGCAGGCCCGCGGCCAGGGCGGCATGAGCCGGGCCCAGAACTCCTACCTGCCCAACACCATCGCCTACGGCAACAAGTTCGGCGGGGCCAAGGTCAAGCTCTCCATGACCATGGACGAGAGCGAGGATCCGGATAACGCCGGAGAGGCCAACGGCGAGCACGGCTATTCCTTCGGGGCGACCCTGCCGCTGGGGGATGCCACCGACCTGGCCATTGGCTACCAGGATCTGGGAGACAAGATGGACTTCGCCGACGAGGGGTCGAGCAGCGCCAAGGTGGCGGTTCGCCACCAGAGCGGCGGCCTGACCCTGGTGGGCCAGTACGAGACCACCGAGAACTACGCCACCAACTACGACAACGCCGCCGACTTCGTCTACGGCAGCGCCACCTGGGCCTTCGATGACAAGAACGAACTCATCCTCAGCCTCGGCGCCAATGAGGACACCAACGACGGCGACAAAGATTCGGGAGATACCAGCGGGACCTACGCCGCCCTGGGCATGAAGCACCACTTCTCCAAGAAGGCCCGGGTCCACGGCGGCCTCATCCACTCCGCCTCGGACGATCTGGACGACTACACCGGTATCGGCGCCGGCTTCCGCGTGAACTTCTAGACTGCCGAAGGCTGGCAGGCGGCCCCGTGCAGTTCCGGCCCGGGGCCGTCCTTGTCTTACGTACCGAAGGAGGAGTGCCATGATCCCCTGGAAAATCCCGCTGGGGAATTCCCTGCCGGGGAAGTCCCTGCTGGCCGGGATCGGCCTGGCGCTGGTCGGGCCGGCCCTGGCCGAGAAGCCGGACTTCATCGTCGATTCCGGTTGGCTGGAGCAGCACATCGACGACCCGGATACCGTCATCCTGGAGGTCCGCTACCACCCTCACCGCTACCATACGGTGGGCCACATCCCGGGGGCGGTGCAGGTCCAGCGCTTCAAGGACCTGGGGGCCAACGACGGCCTGCCGTTGATGCATCTGCCCTCCCGGGAGGCCTTCCAGAGAACCCTCCGGGAGTGGGGGGTGGATGACGATTCCACCCTGGTGCTCTATGACGATTCCCGCACCGCCCTGGCCTCGCGGCTCTACTACCTGCTGGAGCTCTACGGCTTCGACATGGATCAGGTAAAGCTGCTCGAGGGCGGGACGGTGGAGTGGACCGCCTTCAACGACCTCGAGAAGGAGGCGCCCGAGGTGGAGACCGGCGATGTCACCCTGGAATCCCGGGACGAGTCGCTGGTGGTGGAGTGGACCGACATCTACGACGACGTGGTTTCCCGCCGGGACGAGGAGATCGTCCTGCTGGATGCCCGGCCGGAGGACCACTACAGCGGCGAGACGGTCTCCGGGGCGCCCCGTGGCGGCCATATCCCCGGGGCGGAGAACGTCGTCAGCCTCGACGGCACCGATGGCGAGACCGAGACCTGGCACGGCCTGGAGGAGCTGGAGGAACTCTACGCCGATCTCCCGCGGGATCGGACCCTCTACGTCTACTGCCACGACGGCTTCCGCATGACCCTCGCCTTCATGCAGCTCAAGGCGCTGGGCTTCGAGGATGTCCGCCTCTACGACGGCGGCTGGTCCCACTGGGGCCGGGCGCTGTCACTGCCGGTGGTGGAGGGCAGTGAGCCCTTCGACGAGGACTTCGAACTCTAGAATCAGGCCACCATGCCCGATGTTGACCCTTCGGGGTCCCTCCGGGGAACACTCCCATCTCCCGTTCCCCCTTCCGGGTGGCGGCCTTCGGGCCGGCACCCGTTTTTTGTCCATCGCTATGTTTCTTTGTGCCTAACGGGGTAGAATCCATGGAACCCCACTATCGGAGTGCTGCCATGCCCGCCGAGGAGACCCCCTTCCAGCCCCTGAACATCGCCGTGCTCACCGTCTCGGACAGCCGCACCCGGGAGAACGACACCTCCGGAGACGCCCTGGCGGAGCGGCTCACCGCCGCCGGTCATCACCTGGCGGAGCGGGCCATCGTCGCCGACGATATCTACATCCTGCGCCGGGAGGTGAGCCGCTGGATCGCCGAACCGGCGGTGGATGCGGTGATCACCAACGGCGGTACCGGGATCACCGGCCGGGACGGTACGCCGGAGGCCATTGCGCCCCTGCTGGACCGGACCATCGACGGCTTCGGCGAGCTCTTCCGCTGGATCTCCTGGGAGGAGATCGGCACCTCCACCCTGGCCTCCCGCGCCCTGGGCGGGGTGGCCAACGGCACCTTCGTCTTCTGCCTGCCCGGCTCCACCGGCGCCTGCCGCACCGCCTGGGACCGGATCCTGGAGCGCTCCCTGGATCGCCGTACCCGCCCCTGCAACTTTGCCGAGCTCATCCCCCGGCTCACGGAGCGTTGAGGCGCTTCAGTCATAGTGGTAGCGGCAGGCGATGAGGACCAGGTCATCGCCGTCGACGGTGTAGACCAGGCGATGTTCCGAATCGATACGGCGGGACCAGAAGCCGGCCAGGTTCTCGCGCAGGGGCTCCGGCTTACCGATTCCCTCGTAGGGTGTACGCAGGCATTCCTGAAGCAGCCGATGGATGCGCTTGAGCTGGCGCCGGTCCTGCTGCCAGGAGAGGTAGTCATCCCACGCGGCGGGAGTCCAGACGAATCTAGTCGGCATCCGGTAGCGGCCGCTCCGTGGCCTGGTTGCTCCGGTACTGCTCGATAGAGCTCTTCAGGTGGCTGGCATTGGCCGGATTACGCAGGAGATGGACGGTCTCCAGGAGGCTGTTGAAGGCGTCCAGGGACATGACCACCGCATCTTCGGCATCCCGCCGGGTGATTACGGTGTAGTCCGCATCTTCGACGACCTGGTCGAGGACGCCCTTGAGATGGTCCCGTGCCTCGGAGTAGCTGACCGTGCGCATGGCCTTTACCTGTTCAGTAGGTTGGACAAGTGTAGTCACCACGGGGCGAAATGCCAATGAGGCGGTCCGACCCATCCTCCAATCGATATGCATGCTTGTGCATAGCGAGTGCGCCTGCTAGGTTGGCGCCCCGTTCACGGAGGAGGAGACCAGCATGAGGGGAATGGTGACCGGCGTGCTGCTGGCGCTGGCGAGTCTGCCGGCTGCGGCGGAGACGGTACGGGTGGCGGTGGCATCCAACTTCGCCGAGCCGCTGGAGGCGGTGGCGGAGGCCTTTGAGCAGGAGACCGGCCACACGGTGCGCGCGAGCACCGGCTCCACCGGCAAGCACTACGCCCAGATCGACCACGGCTCCCCCTTCGACCTCTTCCTGGCCGCCGACGCCCGCCGCCCCCGGCTGCTGGAGGAGGGCGGGCAGGCGGTGGCCGGCTCGCGCTTTACCTATGCCGTGGGCCGTCTCGCCCTCTACAGCCCCGATCCCGCGGCCTTCGAGGAGGGGCGCCAGGCACTGGAGGAGGGGGCCTTCGACCGCCTGGCCATCGCCAACCCGGAGCTGGCGCCCTACGGCCGCGCCGCCCGCCGGACCCTGAAGGCCCTGGGGGTCTGGTCGACCCTGGAGCCGCGCCTGGTCCGCGGCGAGAACATCGGCCAGACCCACCAGTACGTGGTCTCGGGCAACGCCGATGCCGGCCTGGTCGCCCTCTCCCAGGTGGTGGCGGCCGAGGGCAGCCGCTGGGTCGTGCCGACGGAGCTCCACGACCCCGTCCGCCAGCAGGCGGTCCTCCTGGAGCGCGGGGCGGACAATCCCGCCGCCCGCACCCTCCTGGAATTCCTGCGCGGGCCGGAGGCGGCGGCCATCCTCGAGGAGTACGGCTACGGGACCGCGCAGGGGTCGTAGGGCGTGGAGGTCTTCGGCATCCCGGTGGATCCGGCCCCGGTCTCCATCACCCTCCAGCTCGCCCTGGTGACCACCCTCATTCTGCTGGTGGCGGGAACACCGCTGGCCTGGTGGCTGGCGCGGACCCGGCGGCGCTGGCGCGGGGTGGTGGAGGCGGTGGTGGCGCTGCCCCTGGTGCTGCCGCCCACGGTACTCGGCTTCTATCTGCTGGTGGCGCTGGGCCCCAACGGCCCGGTGGGCGCCCTCTGGGAGGGGCTGGGCGGCGAGCGCCTGACCTTCACCTTCACCGGCCTGGTCATCGGGTCGGTCTTCTACTCCCTGCCCTTTGCGGTGCAGCCCCTGATGCACGCCTTCGAGCAGCTACCGCGGCGGCCCCTGGAGGCGGCGACCACCCTGGGGGCAGGGCCGTGGGACCGCTTCGTCAGCGTGGTCCTGCCGCTCTCCCGGCGCGGCTACCTGGTGGCCACCACGCTCGCCTTCGCTCACACCGTGGGGGAGTTCGGCGTGGTGCTGATGATCGGCGGCAACATCCCCGGCGAGACCCGGGTGCTCTCCATCGCCATCTACGACCACGTGGAGGTGCTGGAGTACGGTCGGGCCCACGTCCTCTCGGCCGGTCTGCTGGGCTTCTCCTTCCTGGTGCTGCTGTTGGTCTACGGCCGCGGCCGGCGGCCGGAGGTGGCACCGTGAGCGGGAAGGAACTCGAGGCCCACCTGGGGCACGCCTTCCCCGGCTTCTCCCTGGCGGCCGAGATGCAGGTCGCCGCCCGCGGGGTCACGGCGCTCTTCGGGCCGTCGGGCTCGGGCAAGACCACGCTCCTGCGCGCCATCGCCGGCCTGGAGCGGGCCCGCGGTCGGGTCGCCCTGGGCGGGACGGTCTGGCAGGACGACGATGCCGGGCTCTTCGTGCCGGTCCATCGCCGGCGGCTGGGCTATGTCTTTCAGGAGGCGGCGCTGCTGCCCCATCTTGGGGTCCGCGCCAACCTCGAATACGGCCATCGTCGACTGCCGGCGGGGACACCGGGCCCCAGCGTGGACGAGGTGGTGGCCATGCTGGACCTCGGCCCGCTCCTGGGGCGCTGGCCCGACTCCCTCTCCGGTGGTCAGCGCCAGCGGGTGGCGCTGGGGCGGGCGCTCCTGGCCGCCCCCCACCTGCTGCTGCTGGACGAGCCGCTGGCCGCCCTGGACGCCGCCGCCCGCGAGGCCATCCTGGGCTATCTGGAGCGCCTGCGGGACGAGACCGGCGTCCCCATGCTCCTGGTCTCCCACCAGGCGGGGGAGGTGGAGCGGTTGGCCGATCGGGTCGTAGCCATGGATGCGGGGCGAACGGCGCCCCCGCGGCCGGTGGCCGAGTGGTCGGGGGATCCCGGAGAGGGACCGGCTGACGGGCCGGCCCTCGTAGGGCCCGGCCGGGGTGCTATAGTGGGAGCGCCCGTAGCAGCCCTGCAGGATCTCGGCATGAGCGAACAGGATTCCCCCGGCGTCCGGGCCGGCGCCCGGTTGTGGCTCTCCGGCGGTGACGATGTCCAGCTCGGCGAGGGCCGGGTGGCCCTGCTGGAGGCCATCGCCGAGCACGGCTCCATCAGCGCCGCAGCGCGCCACATGGGGATGTCCTACCGCCGCGCCTGGAACCTGGTGGAGGCCATGAACCGTTTCGCCGAGGAGCCCCTCGTGACCACCGAGGCCGGCGGTCGCGGCGGCGGGGGGGCGGCCCTCACCGCCGCCGGGGAAAGGGCCGTGGCCAGCTATCGCGAACTCCAGCAGCGCCTGGAGGCCTTCCTGGAGGCCGAGAGCCGGCGCCTGTCCGGGTCGGACCAATAAACCGCCGCCACTAGGCAGACCTTTCTTCGAGGGACTAAAGTGAATCGGGGGGACCGGGAATCGTTCCCGGACCGACCGCCATGGAAGCTTCCAGAAAGGAGAATGCGATGCGCAAGGTGACGCGAGCCGGGATCGGAGTGGCGATGCTGGCCACGCTTGGGCTGGGGGGCTGTGCCACCTATCAGCCCGCCGGGGCCTTCTACACCAGCGGCCAGATGGGTGTGGATGCCCGTAGTGCTGATGCCTCCAAGGAGGGCAAGGCCTGCATGGAATCCTACGTCGGACTGATCGCGCGTGGCGATGCCTCGGTGAAGACTGCCATGGAGAACGGCGGTATCACCGAGGTGGCCTCGGTGGACTACACCGTGGACAACGTCCTCGGGATCTACGGCGAGTACTGTACGGTGGTGCGCGGCGACTGACGTTCGCCCGCCTTGCCACGAGAAAAGGGCCGTCTCCCCCGGGAGACGGCCCTTGTTCATCTCGGGGGCGTTGAGCCTCGCCGAGGACCCTACTGGTAGAAGAAGTAGAGCATGGTGACCAGTACCACCAGGAAGAGGAGGGTCATGATCCCGCCGGCGCGCATGTAGTCGGCATTGCGGTAGCCGCCGGGGCCCATGATCAGGGCGTTGACCTGGTGGGTGGGGATGATGAAGGAGTTGGAGGTCGCCAGCGCCACCACCAGGGCGAAGACCATGGGGTCGGCACCGGCCTCGGCACCGCCGGCGCCCTTGGCCATGGCGATGGCCAGGGGGACGAGCAGCACCGTGGCGCCGACGTTGGACATCACCAGGGAGAAGACGGTGGCCAGTATGGCGATGGTCGTCATGAGGACGATGGGCTGGACATCTCCCAGCATGGTCAGCGTCTCCTGGGCAACCCAGGCGGCGGTGTCCGTCTGTTCCATGACGATCCCCAGCGGTATCAGCCCCGCCAGGAGGAAGACGGTGCGCCAGTCCACGGCATCGTAGGCCTCGTCCACGGTAAGTACGCCGGAGAGGATCACCCCCAGCGCCCCGGTCATGAGCGCCACCGACAGCTGGATGTCGGTGAAGAGGATCATGGAGATGGCCACCAGTAAGAAGCCGATGGCCCAGGGCGCCTTGTGTTCGCGCATCTCCTCGACTTCCACCGGGGTGGTCACGAGGAAGTCCCGTTCCTCCTTCTGGAGCAGGCCGATCTTCTCGTGGAGGCCGTGGACCAGCAGGGCGTCACCGGACTGGAAGGGACGGTCCGAGAGGCCGGCACGGAAGACCTCCTGGCCTCGGGCGATACCGACGATGTCCAGATCGTACTTCTCGCGGAACTGGATCTCGCGCATGGTCTTGCCGATGAGGCGGGAGCGGGGGGCGATGACCACCTCCGCCAGGCCGGCGTTGGAGGGGGAGAGTTCCTCGGCGAAGGTGGTGAGTTCATCGCGCCGTTGCAGGCCGAAGGCCTCGGCCGCCCGTCGGACGTCCTCCTCGGTGCCGACCAGGGCCAGCACGTCACCGGCCCCGAAGACGGTGCGGCGGCCGGGGGCGTAGACCTTGTCGCCGTTGCGGTCCAGCGCCACCAGACTGACGCCGTAGTCCCGGCGCCAGCCGGCGGTCTCGTTGTCCATGCCCACCAGGTTGCTGCCCCGGGGCACCTCCAGTTCGAAGGTCTCGGTGGGGATGCCGTAGGTCTCGGCCAGCTCGCTGGAATCGGTGGCCAGGGTCTCGGTGGTGTCGGTGTTCGACGGCAGGACCCAGCGGCCGGCGATGATGAAGTAGAGGATGCCGGTGGCGATGAGCGCCAGGCCGATGGGGGTGACGTCGAAGAGGTTCCAGGACTCTTCCACGCCGCTGGTTTGCATGAGGTCGTTGAGCAGGATGACGGGGCTGGAGCCCACCAGGGTCACGGTGCCGCCTAGGATGGCGCAGAAGCCCATGGGCATGAGCAGCCGCGAGACCGGGATGTTGGTCGCCTTGGCGATCCGGGTTACCGCCGGCAGGAAGAGGGCCGCGGCGCCGATGTTCTGCATGAAGCCGGAGATGATGCCCACGGTCCCGGAGATCCCGGTGATGAGCCGGGATTCGCTGTGGCCGGCGATCCGGATGATGGGGCGGGCGACCTTGTTCATGACCCCGGTCTTGTCCAGGGCGGCGCCGATGATGATGACGGCGATGATGGAGATGACCGCATTGGAGGAGAAGCCCGAGAAGGTCTGATCGAAGGCGATGAACAGGTCCCCCTCGGCGCGATCGGCGGTGCGGGCCACCTGATCGGGAAAGAAGATGAGCCCCACCAGGGGCAGGGAGACCATCACGATGATGGCCACCACGTCCACGCGCACGATCTCGGCCACGAACAGGAAGATGGTTACCGCCAGCACCCCGAGGACCACCATCATCTCGGGGGTCAGTGTCAGTGTCTCGGTCATTCTCCTCGCTCCCCTCTCGCCAATGGGCGGAAAACCCGCCGGGGATTATCCCACGGTCGGGCCCTGGCTCAAAACGCCGCCGCCGGCTCCGGGCCGGCGTAACCGGCGCGTCACACGCTGATGGAAAACTGACCAGTCGAACGGCAACCAGGGAGGTGAGGCGTGCGCACAGAGCTACCGACCATCGACGAGGTCCTCGACCGTGAGCAGGTGGGGACGGTCCTGCAGCCGCTGGTGGATCTCCGTTCGGACCGGATCCTCGGCTACGAGGCGCTCTCGCGGGGGCCGGGGGATTCGCCCCTGCACAACCCCCTGGTGCTGTTCGACGCGGCGACGGAGCAGGGCCGACTGGTGGAGCTGGAGAACCTCTGCCGACGCCGGGCCATCGAGGCCTTCACCGCCCAGGGCCTGCCGGGCAAGCTGTTCATCAATGTTACCCCCGATACCCTCCTGCAGGAGGACTTCCGGCCGGGGAGGACCCGGGCGATGCTCCGCCGGGTGGGTCTGCCGGCCGAGCGGGTAGTGGTGGAGCTCACCGAGCACTTCCCCAATCCGGACTACGAGGTTCTGCGTCGGGCAACCAGCCACTATCGCGCCATGGGGTTCTCCATCGCCATCGACGACCTGGGGGCCGGTTACGCCGGTCTGCGCCTGTGGTCGGAGCTGCGCCCGGACTACGTCAAGATCGACAAGCACTTCATCCGCGGCATCGAGCAGGACCTGGTCAAGCGGGAGTTCGTCCGCTCCATCCAGGAGATCGCCACCGGCCTGGGCTGCGTGAGCATCGCCGAGGGGGTGGAGACCGAGGGCGAGATGCGCATCACCCGTTCCCTGGATATCGCCGTGGGGCAGGGGTATCTCTTCGGTGCGCCGGCCTTGGCACCTCCGCGCCACGCCCCGTTGGCGCTGTTGTACGCCGGGACCAACGGGACGAACGGGCCGCGATTCCGGCTCTCCGACGCGGTGATCAGCCTCCTGCGGGAGGCGCCCGCGGTGGGTCCGGAGACCCGGTTCGAGGCAGTGGGGGAGATGTTTCGCAACGCTGGGGGCCTCAATACCATCCCCGTGGTCGACCACGCCGGGGGGCCGCTGGGGATCATCCGCCGCTCCCGCTTCATGGATCTCTTCCTCTCGCCCTACGGCCGGGACCTCCACGGCCGCAAGCCGGTCCGCAGCCTGGCGGAGCCGGCCCTGGTGGTGGAGCACGATACCCCGGTGGAGGCGGTCTCCCAGCAGATTACCGATGGCGGCGGCGAGCACGACTTCATCATCGCCCGCAACGGCACCTATCTCGGCATGGGCGCGGTCATGGACCTGCTGCGCAAGATCACCGACCTGCAGATCCGCAACGCCCGCTACGCCAATCCCCTGACCCAGCTGCCGGGCAACGTCCCCGTCTACGAGTTCATCGACGACCTGCTAGGCCAGGGGAGCGATTTCCGGATCGCCTACTGTGACCTCGACCACTTCAAGCCCTTCAACGACCACTACGGCTACAGCCAGGGCGACGAGGTCATCAAGACGGTGGCGGCCCTGCTGCTGGAGCACATGGATGATCGTCTGGACTTTGTGGGGCATATCGGCGGAGACGATTTCATCATCATCCTGCGCGGGGCCGACTGGGAGGCGCGCTGCCAAGCGGTCCTCGATGCCTTCGCTGGCGAGGTGGGGCAGTTCTACAGTGGTGGGGATCGGGCGCAGGGCGGGATCCGGTGTGAGGACCGCGCCGGGAATGCGAGCTTCTTCCCCCTGCTCAGCCTCTCCATCGGGGTGGCCCACCCCGATCCGGAACGCTGCTACTCCCACCACGATGTGGCGGCCCTGGCGTCGGAGGCCAAGCATCAGGCCAAGCGGCAGCCGGGGAACAGCCTCTACCGCGACCGTCGCCAGGGCCCGTCGGAGACCGAGGCGATACCGGTCGCTGCCGGGGATCGGGCCATTCCCCCGACGCAGTTCTGAACTCGGTTCAGGGGGCGGCCGGGTCGCTGGCTGCGCCCTCGCTGTATCGTCGTCCACCCGCGCGGTATTCCTCCATTCGGGCCTGCCAGCGCTGCTCCAGGGTCTCGTCTTCCGAGGTCTCCAGGGCCCGGTGCAGGCGCCGGATGGCCTCCGCCGTGCGGGTGGTCGTATCGTCCGGTTACCGCGGAACCCCCATGGTGCCAGATGGATTCCCGGGATCGTTCCCCCAGGATCCGGCAACAAAAAGGGCCGCCCCGAGACGGGAGCGGCCCTCGC
>JBKGYA010000022.1:0-19637 GCA_046546335.1 Thiohalospira sp.
CCCGGGGCCGGGGAGGCGGACCACCGTGCCCGGCCCACCGCGGGCGAGGGCGTCCGTCTCGCCGGGGGCGCTCCCGAAGAGGTCGGTGACCCGGCGGCCGGCCTCGGGGCCGGCGGTGGCGATGAGGGCCCGCTCATCACTGACATCGGCGAGGGTGACGTCGCTGCGCAGGACGAACATCTGCAGCCGCTTGAGCACCGGCTCCATCCGCTCCCGCGGGAGCAGCAGGAGGAAACCGCCCCCCTCCCGGGGTACGACCCGGAAGCTCACCAGGATCCGCCCCTTGGGGTTGAGCCAGGCCGCCAGCCGGGTGCCGTCCGCCGGCAGGTGCTCCACATCGTTGGTGAGCTGGTTCTGGAGGAACTCGGCGGCGTCGCCGCCGGTGACCTCAATGATGCCAAACTCGGTCAGCGGGACGGTGAGATCGTCCTCGGTGGCCGCGGCCTCCAGGCCGTCGGCGCCGCCGAAGCCGGTCACCGCCTCCGCCTCGAAGGCGGCCCCCTGGTCGCTCAGAAAGGTCTGCCAGTCGCCATTCATGGTTGCTCTTCCATCGGGCCGGGTCGCCGGCAGGGCGCAGGAAACACGGCCCCTGCCCAGCGACGGGAAAACGGTGCTAGTATCGAATGCGCAATCTAGCATGTCCACGCCGTTTACTCGACCAGGAGAGTCAGGAATGGCCCGGAGCCCGCGGCCGCGCAATCTCGACCTGTGGACCATCCACTTCCCGGTGCCGGCGGTGCTCTCCATCCTCCATCGCGGCAGCGGTCTGCTCCTGGTCCTGGCGATCCCGTGGCTGGCCTGGCTGCTGGAGCGTTCCGTGAGCGGGCAGGAGGGCTTCCGGGCAGCGGCCGACCACCTCGACTCGGCGCCGGTGTGCGCGGTGCTGGTGGTCCTGGTCTGGGCGCTGGCCCACCACCTCTTCGCCGGGATCCGCTATCTGCTCCTGGACCTCGATATCGGGGTGGAGCGCCGGCGCGCCCGGGCCAGCGCCTGGCTGGTGAATATCGCCGGCGCGGCAGTGGCGCTGCTCGCGGCGGGGAGGTGGTGGCTGTGAAGACCGATAACGCCGGCCTCCGGGCCTGGATGCTCCAGCGCCTCTCCGCGGTCTATCTGGTCCTGTTCGTCGCGCTCTTCGGCGGCCGCCTGCTCTGGGCGCCGCCGGCGGACCACGCCGAGTGGACCGGCTGGCTCGCCCGGCCCGGCGTGGCCACGGCGGTCATCCTCGCCTGGCTGGCGCTGGCCGTCCACGCCTGGATCGGGGTGCGCGACATCGCCATGGACTACCTCCGCCACACGGCCGCCCGCTTCACCCTGCTGGTCGCCGTCGCCTTCGGCCTGCTCTGGCTGGGGGTACGCCTGGCCGCCATCCTCGCCGCCATCGCCCCGGAGGGGACCCCATGAGCATCACCCGCCGCCGCTTCGACACCCTGGTCATCGGCGCCGGCGGTGGCGGCCTGCGCGCCGCCCTGCAGCTGGCCGAGGCCGACGCCAACGTCGCCGTGGTCTCCAAGGTCTTCCCGACCCGCTCCCATACCGTGGCCGCGCAGGGCGGGGTGAACGCCGCCCTGGCCAATGTCCTGCCGGACAACTGGCACTGGCACATGTACGACACCGTCAAGGGCAGCGACTTCCTGGGCGACCAGGACGCCATCGAGTACATGTGCCGCGCCGCCTCCCACCTGGTGGTGGAGCTGGAGCACGCCGGGGTGCCCTTCTCGCGGCTGGAGGACGGCCGGATCTACCAGCGCGCCTTCGGCGGGCAGAGCCAGGCCTTCGGCGGTGACCAGGCGGCGCGCACCTGCGCGGCGGCGGATCGCACGGGCCACGCCATCCTCCATACCCTCTACCAGCAGAACCTCCGGGCCAAGACCCATTTCTTCGACGAATACTTCGCCGTGGACCTGCTGCGCGACGCCGAGGGGGTCATCGTCGGCGCCCTGGCCCTGGAGATCGAGACCGGCGAGCCGGTGGTCATCGAGGCCAAGACCACCCTCCTGGCCACCGGCGGTGCGGGGCAGATCTTCCGCACCAACACCAACGCCCACATCAATACGGGCGACGGCCTGGCCATGGCCCTGCGCGCCGGGATCCCGCTGGAGGACATGGAGTTCTTCCAGTTCCACCCCACCGGGATCGCCGGCCGCGGCATGCTCATCACCGAGGGTGCGCGGGGAGAGGGCGGCTTCCTGGTCAACGCCGAGGGGGAGCGCTTCATGGAGCGCTACGCCCCCCATGCCAAGGACCTGGCCAGCCGGGACGTGGTCTCCCGCGCCATCGCCACGGAGGTGCGCGAGGGGCGCGGCTGCGGTCCGGATGGCGATCACGTCCACCTGCGCATCGACCACCTGGGCGAGGCGACGGTGGCCGAGCGCCTGCCCGGCATTCGCAGCACCTGCCATACCTTTCTGGGCATCGACCCGGCCTTCGAGCCCATCCCCGTCTTCCCTACCGCCCACTACACCATGGGCGGGATCCCCACCGACCGCCACGGCCAGGTGGTGGTCCCGGTGGGCGAGGGGGGCGAGGAGGCGATCCCGGGGCTCTACGCCGCCGGCGAGTGCGCCTGCGTCTCCGTCCACGGCGCCAACCGCCTGGGCGGCAACTCCCTGCTGGACATCGTCGTCTTCGGCCGCGCCGCGGCCAACCACATCCGCGAGTACCTGCGGGAGAATCGCTACCACCGCGCCCTGGACGAGGCCGAGGTGGAGCGGGCCCTGGCGCGACTGCACCGCTGGGATCGCACCGGCGACGGGGAGAGCGTCCCCGCCCTGCGCGCCGAGCTCCAGGCGGTCATGGAGCGCCACTGCGGCGTCTTCCGCAACCAGGAGGTCCTGGACGAGGGGGTGGCCGCCGTGCGCGAGCTGCGCCGCCGCCTGGACCACGCCGTCATCGGCGATACCGGCTCGGTCTTCAACACCGCCCGGATCGAGGCGCTGGAGCTGGAGAACCTCATGGACGTCGCCCTGGCCACGGTGGTCTCCGCCGCCGGCCGCACCGAGAGCCGCGGGGCCCACAGCCGGACCGACCATCCGGACCGGGACGACGAGCACTGGCTGCGCCACAGCCTGTTCCAGCTGGAGGGCGAGGCGCTGGACTACAAGCCGGTCCGGACCCGGCCGCTCTCGGTGGAGAGCTTCCCGCCGCGGGCGCGGGTCTATTGAATTCCATGTGGCTGGCCTCTCGAGGCGTGGCCGGTGCGCCGCGCTTCCGGGATGCCTCAGCGGAGGGTGCGGTGACAGGAGCGCAGGGTGTCGCGCGGCATGGATGCCGCGCGCAAGCCTACAGGGAGGTATTCACGGCGTCCCTGCGCTCCTGTCACCGTGCCCTCCGCCCCGAATCGAGCGTGCCGGGTAGACCGGGAGGATACGCATGCGTCTGAAGCTCTACCGCTACGACCCGGAACGGGACTCCAGGCCGCGCACCGAAGAGGTGGAGGTGGCCACCGAGCCGGGGATGATGCTCCGGGATGTCCTGCTGCGCTACAAGGAGCAGGATCCCACCTTCACCTTCCGCCACTCCTGCGGCGAGGGCGTCTGCGGCTCGGATGCGGTGAACATCAACGGGACCAACGGCCTGGCCTGCATCACCCCCGTGGCGGAGCTGCGGGAGCCGGTGGCCGTGCGCCCCCTGCCGGGGATGCCGGTGATCCGCGATCTGGTCGTGGACATGGAGCCCTTCTTCGCCCAGTACCGTGCCGTGGAGCCCTGGCTCACCGTCCACGATCCGGAGCCGGAGGTGGAGTACCGCCAGAGCCCGGAGGAGCGCGCCGAGCTGGACGGCCTCTACGAGTGCATCCTCTGCGGCGCCTGCTCCACCGCCTGCCCCTCCTTCTGGTGGAATCCCGAATCCTTTCGCGGACCGGCGGCGCTGCTCCAGGCCTGGCGGTTCATCAACGACAGCCGCGACCAGGCCACCGAGCAGCGCCTGGCCGCACTTGACGGCCCCTATCGCCTCTTCCGCTGCCACACCATCATGAACTGCGTCGAGGTCTGCCCCAAGGGGCTGAACCCCACCGCCGCCATCGGCCGGATCCGGCAGCGCATGGTGAAGGAGAACCTCTGAATGGAGGGGCACGAGCGGGCGCGGCTGCTGTGGCAGTGCCGCCGCGGCATGCGGGAGCTGGACCTGCTCCTGCAGGCCTTCGCCGAGGCCGAGCTGGAGGGGCTGGATGCGGCGGAGCGGGCTGCCTTCGAGGGCCTGCTGGCCCGGCCCGACGCCGAGCTGGCCGAACTGCTGCTGGGGGCCAGTGAACCCATGGACGGGACTACCGCCGATGTCGTCGCCCGGATACGCACCGCCGCTCGTCCTTGAGATCGGGCCCAGCCGGGGGACCGGCATCGCCCTCGTCCTGCTCTACGGCGCCGGGGCCCTGGCGCCGCTCTTTACCGCGCTCCCCGCGCTGATCCAGCTCACCATCGCCGGCGGTCTGCTGGTCTCCCTGCGCCGGGACTGGCGGCTCCACGTCCGCCGCAGTGCCCCCGAGGCGATCACGGCCCTGGCGTGGAGCGCCGATGCCCTGCGGGTGCGATGCGCGGATGGCCGATGGTGGATGGCCGAGCAGCGAGCGGGCGGCCTGGTGGCCGCCGGGCTGGTGGTCCTGCCCCTGGCGCTCCCGGAGCGGCCGCGGGGACGCCGGCGGGCGGGGCTGGTCATCGCCGCCGACGCCGTGCCGGCACGGGGGCGTCGACGACTGCGCATGCGGCTCCTCAATCCCTGACGATCACTCCCTGGCGTTCACTCGGGGTCCGTTCCCAGGGTGATCCGGTTCTCCACGGCCAGGGCCCGGTCGGGGATGAGGACGGTGTCCGCGGGTGGGCCCTCGGTGCGCGGCTCGGGGTGGTCCCGGGTGAAGTGGAGGCCGCGGCTCTCCCGGCGGGCCATGGCGCTGGCGATGATGAGGTCGGCCACGGTCGCGAGGTTGCGCAGTTCCAGGAGGTTGCCGCTGACCCGGAAGTGGCCGTAGTACTCCTGGATCTCCGAGCGCAGGAGGTCGGTACGGTGGCGGGCCCGCTGGAGCCGCTTGTCGGTGCGCACGATGCCCACGTAGTCCCACATGAAGCGGCGCAGCTCGTCCCAGTTGTGGGTGACCACGATCTCCTCGTCGGAGTCGGTGACCCGCGACTCGTCCCACGGGGGCAGGGCGGGGGGCTCCGGCAGCGCCTCCAGCCGCCGGGTGATGTCGTCCGCCGCCGCCTGGCCGAAGACGACGCACTCCAGCAGGGAGTTGCTGGCCATGCGGTTGGCGCCGTGGAGCCCCGAGCAGGTGACCTCGCCGGCGGCGTAGAGGCCGGGTAGGTCGGTGCGCCCGGCCAGGTCCACCATGACCCCGCCGCAGGTGTAGTGGGCGGCGGGGACCACCGGCAGCGGCTCCCGGGTCATGTCGAAGCCGAACTCCAGGCAGCGCTGGTGGATGGTGGGGAAGTGTTCGCGGATGAATGCCGCCGGCTTGTGGCTGATGTCCAGCAGGACGTAGTCCACGCCCAGGCGCTTCATCTCGTGGTCGATGGCGCGGGCGACGATGTCCCGGGGGGCCAGCTCGGCGCGCTCGTCGAAGCGGTGCATGAAGGGGGTGCCGTCGGGGAGCAGCAGCCGGCCCCCCTCGCCGCGGACCGCCTCGGAGATGAGGAAGTTGCGCGCCTCGCGGTGGAAGAGGCAGGTGGGGTGGAACTGGTTGAACTCCATGTTGGCCACCCGGCAGCCGGCGCGCCAGGCCATGGCGATGCCGTCCCCGGAGCTGAGATCCGGATTGGTGGTGTAGAGGTAGGTCTTGCTGGCCCCGCCGGTGGCCAGGACCACGCTCCGGGCCGCGACGACCCGGACATCGCCATCCGGGGCCAGGACGTAGGCCCCGCGAACCCCGGGCTCGCCGCCGCAGCGGTGGTGGGTGATGAGGTCCACTGCCATGGTGTGCTCGTGGATCTCGATGTTCGGTGCGGCCCGGACGCGGTCTTCGAGCGTGGTCTCGATGGCCCGGCCCGTGGCGTCGGCGGCGTGGAGGATCCGCCGCCGGCTGTGCCCCCCCTCCCGCGTGAGGTGATAGGTGGCACCGTCATCCCCCACGGTGGTGAAGGGGACGCCCTGGTCGATGAGCCAGCGCACTGCCTCGGGGCCGCGCTCCACCACGCGGTGCACCGTGGCCGGGTTGCAGAGACCGGCGCCGGCGGTGAGGGTGTCCTCGATGTGCTGCTCGGCGGAATCGTCCTCGGCGAGGACGGCGGCGATGCCGCCCTGGGCCCAGAGGGTGCTCCCCTCGGCCATGTCGGCCTTGGCGAGCACACCCACCTGCAGATGGGTCGGCAGGCGCAGGGCGGCGGAGAGACCGGCCGCCCCGCTGCCGATGATGAGGACGTCGTAACGGATCTGCGGGCTTCGCATGGTGGCGGATGACCCCTCTGCCGCGGCTGCGATATGATGGACCATTCCGGGTCTCATGCCCACCAGAGGGTCAGCGTAGTTGAAATGGTCATGACCGATGCGAACATTCCCGCCCATCCCTCCGGATATGCCCGTCGGGCGTTCGGGGGAAGGGGGAAGCATGTCTGAGACCCGCAGCGATGCCGAACTGGTGGAGCGTGCCCGTGATGGTGACAAGGCGGCCTTCGACGCCCTGGTGCGCAAGTACCAGCACAAGATCACCAAGCTCGTGGGCCGGTACATCAACGACCACGCCGAGGTCCTGGACGTCACCCAGGACGCCTTCATCAAGGCCTATCGCGCCCTGGATCGCTTCCGGGGTGACAGCGCCTTCTATACCTGGCTCTACCGGATCGCCATCAATACCGCCAAGAACCATCTGGTGGCCCAGGGGCGGCGACCGCCGGGGAGTGACGTGGATGTCAACGACGCCGAGCAGATCGCCGGCTACGGCTCCTTCAGCGATGGCGGGACGCCGGAGCGCATGGCCCTGCGCGACGAGATCGAGCAGACGGTCTTCGACGCCATCGAGGCACTGCCGGAGGACCTGCGAACCGCCATCACCCTTCGGGAACTGGAGGGGATGAGCTACGAGGAGATTGCCGCGGCCATGGATTGCCCCATCGGTACGGTCCGCTCCCGGATATTCCGGGCGCGTGAGGCCATCGAGAACCGACTGCAACCTTTGTTGTCGTAGAAGGCAACGGGTAGAGAGAGTGTCGTCGAGCGCGACCGGGAAGGTACCAGCATGATACAGGATAAAGGCGAGGCGATTTCCGCGCTGGTGGATGACGAGATGTCCGCACGCGAGGTGGCGACAGCGGTGGATTCCCTTCTGGTCGAAGAGGGGCTGGCCCGCCGCTGGGAGCGCTACCACCTTGTCCGGGACGCCCTGCATCACAATCTCCCCGACCATCCCGAGTGCGATCTGGCCGAACGCATCCGGAAACAGCTGGAGGCGGAGCCCACGCCCCTGCGCTCGCGGCGGCGACCGGACTGGCACCACGTAAGCCGACAGACCGCGGGTCTGGCCGTGGCGGCCTCGGTGACCGTGGCAGTCTTCCTGGGGGTCTGGCAGTGGCCGGGCCAGCAGACGCCCGCCGAGGAGGCGGCATCCACCGCCGAGGCCAACGGGGGCGCTACGGAAGCCGATCTGGCCCGGGTTGCCGCCGACAGCTCCAGGGAGGCCACCGCGGGTTCAGGGAGCGAACGCTCCGCGGCCAGCATCGAGCGTTATCTGGTGAACCACAGCGAATACGCCGGCTCCAGCAGCATGCGCGGGATGCTCCCGTATACGCGCGTGGTGGGCGGGGGCGAGGCTCAGGCCGCTCATGAGGGTCGCTGAAGGCTTCTCCCGGGTGCAGCGCGGCCTGGTCGCCGCGGTGGCGTTGGGTGCCAGCGGCGCGGCCGGCGCCGACGAGACCGCCGGCCTGTGGCTGGAGCGCATGGCCGACGCCCTCCACGAGCTGCGCTACGAGGGGGTCTTCGTCTACCAGCACGGGGACCGGCTGCGCGCCATGCGGATCCTCCACGACACCGACGATAGCGGCGAGCGGGAGCGTCTGGTCGCCCTGGACGGGAACCAGCGCGAGGTCATTCGTGATGATGACGAGGTTACCTGCATCCTGCCCGACCACACCTCCTTCGTGCTGGAGCGCCGCGCCCCCGGCCGTACCTTTCCCCCCGTGCTGCCGGAGGATGATGCCGATCTCGATGGCTACTATGCCTTCGAACTTGGCGAACAGGGGCGGGTAGCGGGGCGCACAACCCAGGAGGTGCGGCTGCAGCCGCGGGACGACTTCCGCTACGGCTACCGCTTCCGGATCGACGATGATACCGGGATGCTCCTGCAGTCGGAGCTGGTAGACAATGATGGCGAGGTGGTGGAGCGGCTGATGTTCACCTCCATCGAGTTCCGGGAGGCCATTGATGCGGAGGCCCTGGAGCCGGGGATCGAGGGCGAGGAGTTTATGTGGTACGAGCACGACCGGGAGGACTCCCCCTCCTTCTCCGGTGAGCGGCGCTGGGAGGCGACCAGCCTGCCGCCGGGCTTCGAGCGCGAGGACTATCGCCGACATCGGGCCGGGGAGGCCGGTACGCCAGTGGAGCAGCTGGTCTTCTCCGACGGGCTGGCCTCGGTCTCCGTCTTCGTGGAGCCCGCCGACGCCGTCGCCCAGCCGCTGGACGGCCATTCCAGCCGGGGAGCGGTGAACGCCTTCGGGCGGGGGGAGGGCGATACCCGGATCACCGTGGTGGGCGAGGTTCCCCGCGCCGCCGTTGAACGGATCGCCCGGGGCATGCAACAGCGGGAGGCGCCATGATCGAGGAACAGGCCCGCGTCGTGGAGCGCCACGGCGACCGCATCCGTGTGGAGGTGGAGCGCCAGTCCACCTGCGGCCAGTGCTCCGCCCGCCACGGCTGCGGGACGGAGGTCCTCAGCCGCTACCTCGGCCGGCGGTCGGTCCGCCTGGAACTCGATGATACTACCGGGGCCGAACCGGGAGACCGCGTGGTCCTGGGGATCGCCGAGGCGGCCCTGGTCTCCGGCTCGGCGGCGGTCTATCTGGCGCCGCTGGCGGCCCTGGCGGCCGCCGGTCTGGCCGGCGAGACGCTGGCCGGGGAGCCGGGGGCCATCCTCGGTGGTCTGGCGGGGCTGGTCGCCGGCCTGTTCTGGTTGCGTCGCCACGGCCAGCGCCTCGCCCGCGACCAGCGGCTCATGCCGGTGGTCCTCCGGCGCCTGCCTGACCGGGAGGCGCCACTACAGTTCCATTCCACTTCGTGAACCATCAATCAGGGCTGAATCCATGTCCATGAATGCGCACTTCCTGCGGGCAGCGGCCACGGTCCTGCTAGCCCTCATCCTGGTCGGCAGTGCTGCCGCGCGCAGCGGGCTCCCCGATTTCACCGATCTGGTGAAGGAGCAGAAGGACGCCGTGGTGAACATCTCCACCACCCAGAAGGTGGAGGGCGGGATGCCGGGGATGCCGCCGGGGATGGAACCCCCCGAGGGCGGTCCCTGGGACGACCTCCTCCGCCGCTTCTTCGGCGAGCGCGGTGGGCCGCAGGGGCCGGAGGGGCCGGAGGGGCAGGAACGCGAGTTCGAAACCACCTCCCTTGGGTCCGGTTTCATCATCAGCGCCGACGGCTACATCCTGACCAACCACCACGTCATTGCCGATGCCGAGAGCATTCGTGTGCGCATGAGCGACCGCAGCGAGTTCGAGGCGGAGGTGGTGGGCTCCGACCCGCGCAGCGACATCGCCCTGCTCAAGGTGGATGCCGAGGATCTGCCCACGGCCGAGATGGATACCGAACGTGAGGTGGAGGTGGGCGAGTGGGTCATGGCCATCGGGACCCCCTTCGGCTTCGAGCACTCCGTCTCGGTGGGGGTGGTCAGCGCCCAGGGCCGCACCCTGCCCAACGATTCCTACGTCCCCTTCATCCAGACCGACGTGGCCATCAATCCCGGCAATTCCGGCGGCCCGCTGTTCGACCTGGACGGGCGAGTCATCGGGATCAATTCCCAGATCTACAGCCGCACCGGTGGCTACCAGGGCGTCTCCTTCGCCATCCCTGCCGACGTGGCCATGGAGGTGGTCCGCGACCTGCGCGAGGACGGGAAGGTGACCCGCGGCTGGCTCGGGGTCATGGTCCAGGATGTGGATCGCGAGCTGGCGGAATCCTTCGGCATGGATCAGGCGGCCGGCGCCCTGGTGGCGCGGGTGGTTCCCGACGGCCCTGCAGCCGAAGCGGGCCTGCAGCCGGGGGACGTGATCACCAGCTTCAACGGCAAGTCGCTCCCCGAATCCGGCGCCCTGCCGCCGCTGGTGGGCCGTGGCAAGCCCGGGGACGAGGCGGAGCTGACCATCCTGCGTGATGGCGAGGAACAGACCATCGATCTGACCCTGGGTGAACTGCCGGAAGAGGAAGAGATGACCCGGGGCCGGAAGTCGGGCGAGCCGGAGACGGAACACGGCGGGGCCGACCGCCTCGGCCTGCAGGTGGAGCCGATCCCCGACCGGCTGCGTAGCCGCCTGGAGGTCGAGGGTGGGGTCGTGGTGGCCGAGGTCACCGACGGCCCGGCCGCCCGCCTCGGTCTGCGCCGCGGCGATGTCATCAGCATGATCGCCGGGGAGCGGATCCGGGGCGTGGAGCATTTCCGGGAGGTGGTTGCTGGCCTTGAAGGGGGGCGGCAGGTCCCGGTACTGGTCCACCGCGGCCAGGGTCCCCGCTTCATGGCCCTGGAGGTCCCGGAAGCGGAATGAGCGAACTGACCTTCTATACGCGGGCGGGCTGCTCCCTCTGCGAGGCGGTGGAGGCGGAGGTCGCCACCGCCGCCTCCGCGGCCGGGCTCGATTTCCGTACGGTGGATGTGGATCGCGATCCCGGGCTCCTGCCGCTCTACGGGACCCGGGTACCCGTGGTCGTGCACGGGGAGACGGTGGTGGACGAGGGCCGGGTGGATCCGGCGCGGGTGCGGGATTATCTGGCGACGGCCGTTGGGTTAGAATGATCGCTTTCCGCCGGCCGGCGGGCGCAATCCGGTAGTCCCATGACCGCACAGTCGCACATCCGCAACTTCTCCATCATCGCCCACATCGACCACGGCAAGTCGACCCTCTCGGACCGCATCATCCAGCTCTGCGAGGGGCTCACCGAGCGGGAGATGCGCGAGCAGGTCCTGGACTCCATGGACCTGGAGCGCGAGCGCGGGATCACCATCAAGGCGCAGAGCGTCACCCTGGACTACACCGCCGCCGACGGCGAGACCTACCGCCTGAACTTCATCGATACCCCCGGCCACGTGGACTTCTCCTACGAGGTCAGCCGCTCCCTCTACGCCTGCGAGGGGGCGCTGCTGGTGGTGGACGCCTCCCAGGGCGTGGAGGCGCAGAGCGTGGCCAACTGCTACACCGCCATCGACCTCGACCTGGAGGTCATCCCGGTGCTCAACAAGATCGACCTCCCGGCGGCGGACCCGGACCGGGTCGCCCACGAGATCGAGGAGGTCATCGGCATCGAGGCGGCGGACGCGCCCCAGGTCTCGGCCAAGACCGGCATCGGCATGGAAGAGCTCATGGAGCGGCTGGTCCGGGACATCCCGCCGCCGTCCGGCGATCGCGAGGCGCCGCTCAAGGCGCTCATCGTCGACTCCTGGTTCGACAACTACCTGGGGGTCGTCTCCCTGGTCCGGGTCAAGGAGGGCCGGCTGCGCAAGGGGGACAAGATCACCGTCATGGCCACCGGCCGTAGCCACCAGGCGGACCGGATCGGGATCTTCGCCCCGCGCATGAAGGATACCGAGGTCCTGGAGGCCGGCGATGCCGGCTTCGTCATCGCCGGCATCAAGGACATCGACGGCGCCCCGGTGGGTGACACCATCACCCACACCGCCCGGCCTGCCGAGGAGCGCATACCCGGCTTCCAGGAGGTGAAGCCGCGGGTCTTCGCCGGCCTCTTCCCGGTGACCACCGACCAGTACGAGGAGCTGCGCGACGCCCTGGGCAAGCTGCGGCTCAACGACGCGGCGCTCTTCTACGAGCCGGAGGTCTCCGACGCCCTGGGCTTCGGCTTCCGTTGCGGCTTTCTGGGGATGCTCCACATGGAGATCATCCAGGCGCGACTGGAGCGCGAGTACGACATCGACCTCATTACCACCGCCCCCACCGTGGTCTTCGAGGTGGAGACGGAAGAGGGCGAGGTGCTCTACATCTCCAACCCCTCGGATCTGCCGCCGGTGAACCGGATCGCCGAGATCCGCGAGCCCATCATCGAGGCGACCATCCTGGTGCCCCAGGAGCACGTGGGGTCGGTGATCACCCTCTGCGTGGAGAAGCGGGGGGTGCAGAAGAACATGCTCTACCTGGGCAACCAGGTCCAGCTCACCTACGAGATGCCCCTCAACGAGGTGGTGCTGGACTTCTTCGACCGCCTGAAGTCGGCGAGCAAGGGCTACGCCTCCTTCGAGTACGACTTCCGCCGCTTCCAGGCCGCCGACCTGGTCAAGACCGACATCCTCATCAACAACGAGCGGGTGGATGCGCTGTCCACCATCGTCCACCGGGACCAGGCAGAGAGCCGGGGGCGGGCGGTGGCCGAGCGCATGAAGGAGCTCATCCCGCGCCAGATGTTCGAGATCCCCATCCAGGCGGCCATCGGCAGCAAGATCATCGCACGGACGACGGTCAAGGCCATGCGCAAGAACGTCACCGCCAAGTGCTACGGCGGTGACGTCAGCCGCAAGCGCAAGCTCCTGGAGAAGCAGAAGGAGGGCAAGAAGCGCATGAAGAGCGTCGGCAGTGTGGACATCCCCCAGGAGGCCTTCCTGGCCGTGCTGGACACGGGGGGCTCGAAGGACTCATGAGCCTCGACTTCCCGACGCTACTGGTCGTCGCCACGGTGGTCACCGGCGCGCTCTGGGCCGTGGACGCGGCCTGGTGGGGGCCGGCGCGCCGGGCCCGCGCCGAAGAGGCCGCGGCAGCGGGGAGCGACGCCGGTACCGTGGAGCGGCTGCGACGGCAGCCCACGGTGGTGGAGTACGCCCGCTCCTTCTTCCCGGTCATCCTGGCGGTTCTGGTCCTGCGCTCCTTCGTGGTGGAGCCCTTCCGCATCCCCTCCGGCTCCATGATGCCGACCCTGGTAACCGGCGACTTCATCCTGGTAAACAAGTACACCTACGGGCTCCGCCTGCCGGTCCTGCATACCGAGATCCTGGACCTGGGGGACCCGGAGCGGGGGGATGTCATGGTCTTCCGCTACCCCGAGGACCCCTCCGTGGACTACATCAAGCGGGTGGTGGGCGTGCCCGGGGATACCATCGAATACCGCGACCGGCGCCTCTACATCAACGGCGAGGCGGTGGATAGGGACTACCAGGGGCGCTACGACGGCGAGGGCGCCGGCAGCTCCATGACCGGTTCCCGGATCTATCGCGAGCGCTACGGTGAGGGCCTGGACCACGAGATCCTGCTGGAGGAGATGGGCAATAACCGCGAGGTTCGCACCCGGGTGCCGGAGGGCCACTACTTCGTCATGGGTGACAACCGCGACAACAGCCGCGACAGCCGCTACTGGGGCTTCGTCCCCGAGGACCACGTGGTGGGTCGCGCCTTCCTCATCTGGATGAACTGGGACTCGGTCGAGGGTACCGTCCGCCTGGATCGGATCGGGGGAGGGGTCCAGTAGATGGCCACCGATGTTGCCGCCCTGGCCGGCCGGCTGGGCCACGACTTCGCCGACCCTACCCTGCTGGAGCGGGCCCTGACCCATCGCAGCAGCGGGAGCGCCAACAACGAGCGCCTGGAGTTCCTGGGCGATTCGGTGCTGAATTTCGTCATGAGCTGTGTCCTCTACGAGCGCTTTCCGGAGGCCACCGAGGGCGAGCTCTCGCGCCTGCGCGCTCTGCTGGTCAAGGGGGATACCCTGGCCCGGCTCGCCCAGGGCCTGGAACTGGGGGCGTACCTGCGGCTGGGCTCCGGGGAGCGCAAGAGCGGCGGCCAGCGCCGCAACTCCATCCTGGCCGACACCGTGGAGGCCCTTATCGGTGCCATCTACCTCGACGCCGGCCTGGAACGGGCCAGCGACGTCATCCACGCCCTCTACGACGGGGAACTGGAGCAGCTTCCCCCGCTCTCCCGGCTCAAGGATCCCAAGACGCGGCTGCAGGAGTACCTCCAGGCCCGGGGTCAGGAGCGCCCCACCTACGAGGTGGTCCGGACCAACGGCAGCCATCACGAACAGAATTTCGAGGTCGCCTGCCGCGTTGCTCCTTTAAGCGAACCGGTGCGGGGAACCGGCACCAGTCGGCGGAAGGCGGAACAGGCGGCGGCCGAGGCGGCCCTGGAGCAGCTCGAACGATGAATGAGGCGACCTTCCGCACCGGTTTCGTCGCCCTGGTGGGCCGGCCCAATACCGGCAAGTCGACGCTGCTCAACCACCTGGTGGGCGAGAAGATCAGCATCACCTCGTCCCGGGCCCAGACCACGCGCCACCGCCTTACCGGGGTCAAGAGCACCGACGAGGCCCAGCTCCTCTACGTCGACACCCCCGGCCTGCACAGCGGCGGCAAGAAGGCCGTGAACCGCTACATGAACCGGGTGGCACGCAACGCCGTGCGCGATGTGGATGTCGTGGTCTGGGTGGTGGAGGCGCTGCGACTCACCGACGAGGACGAGGCGGTGCTGGAGGCGCTGGGTCACGCCGAGGTGCCGGTGGTGCTGGCCGTGAACAAGGTCGATCGGGTGCGGGACAAGCCGCGACTGCTCCCCTTCATGGAGGATCTCACGGCGCGCCGGGAATTTGCCGCCGTGGTGCCGCTGTCGGCGGAGACCGGGGAGAACGTCGACGCCCTGGAGGCGGAGATCGCCGCCCGCCTGCCGGAGGGGCCGCCGCTCTTCCCCACCGACCAGCTCACCGATGCCACCGAGCGCTTCCTCGCCGCGGAACTGGTTCGGGAGAAGCTCACCCGCCGGCTGGAGCAGGAGCTTCCCTACGTCCTCACCGTGGCCATCGACGAGTTCCGCGAGGAGGGAGAGCGCCTGAACATCTCCGCCACCATCTGGGTAGAGCGGGAGAGCCACAAGGGCATCGTCATCGGCCGCGGCGGCACCGTCCTCAAGGAGGTGGGCCAGCGGGCGCGCAAGGACATGGAGCGGCTGTTCGACCACCGTGTCCACCTGGAGCTGTGGGTCAAGGTCCGCGAGGGCTGGTCCGACGACGAGCGCGCCCTCAAGAGCCTCGGCTACCGCGACGATGACTGACCGGGCGGCGCTGGAGCCGGTCTTCGTCCTCCATCGCCGCCCCTGGGGCAACACCAGCCTCATCGTCGAACTCCTCAGCCGCCACCACGGCCGCCTGGGGGCCGTGGTCCGGGGTGCCCGGCGGGGTCGCAGCCCCCGGGCGGGCCTGCTGCAGCCCTTCCACCCCCTGCTGGCCAGCTGGTCCGGGCGCGGCGATCTCGCCACCCTGGGCACGGTGGAGGCGGCCGGACGCGGCCTGGGGCTCGCCGGGGAGGCGAGCCTCATGGGGCTCTACGTCAATGAGCTCACCGTCCGGCTCACCCACCGCCACGACCCCCACGAAGCGCTCTTCGACGACTACCTGGGTGCCCTGGCCGGGCTCGCCGAGTCCCCGGGGGAGGCGGTGCTGCGCCGGTACGAGTATCGCCTCCTGGCCCATCTGGGCTACGCGCCGCCCTTGACGGTGGAGGCGGACACCGGGGCCGAGGTCCGGCCGGAGGCCGACTACTGGTACCATCCCGGTCAGGGGCCGAAGCGCGTCGCCAGTGGCGGCCCCCGGATCAACGGGGCGGCCCTGCTGGCTCTGGCCGCCGATGGCCTCGACGACCCGGACCACCTGCGCGCGCTCAAGCCGCTCATGCGCACCCTGCTCGCCGAGCATCTGGGGGAGCGGCCGCTGGCCAGCCGGGAACTCTTTCGCCGCCGACCGCAAACGGGAGAGGGGGAGTAATGGAGACCGACATCCACCTGGGCGTGAACATCGACCACGTGGCCACCCTGCGCCAGTCCCGGGGGACGCGCTTCCCCGACCCGGTGCAGGCGGCCTTCGCCGCCGAGCAGGCCGGGGCCGACAGCATCACCGTCCACCTGCGCGAGGACCGCCGCCACATCCAGGAGCGGGATGTGGAGATCCTCGCCTCGACCCTCGCCACCCGAATGAACCTGGAGATGGCGGTTACCGAGGAGATGATCGCCATCGCCGAACGGGTCCGCCCCGCCGACTGCTGCCTGGTCCCGGAGCGCCGCCAGGAGCTGACCACCGAGGGCGGGCTCGATGTGGCCGGGCAGCCGGCGCGCATCGCCGAGGCCTGCGACCGGCTGGCGGCCGCGGGGGTGCGGGTGTCGCTGTTCATCGATCCGGAGCCCGACCAGGTGGCCGCTGCCGCCGCTGCCGGCGCGCCGGCGGTGGAGATCCACACCGGCGCCTGGGCGGATGCCCCGGACCGGGCGGCGGCGCAGCGGGAGTTCCAGCGCGTGGAACAGGCCGTGGAGGCGGGCGCGGAGGCCGGTCTGGCCGTCCACGCTGGCCACGGCCTCAACTACCACAACGTCGAGCCCATCGCCGCGCTGGCCCCGGTGCGGGAGCTCAACATCGGCCACGCCATCATCGCCCGTGCGCTCTTCACCGGCCTGGAGCCGGCGGTGGCGGAGATGAAGCGGCTCATGCGCGCGGCCCGGCCGTGATCTTCGGCGTCGGCACCGACCTGGTGGAGATCGCCCGGCTGGAGCGGGGCCTGGAGCGCTGGGGTCGGCGCCTGGCCGAACGGATCCTCCACCCCGCCGAATTCGGGGAGGGGTCCGACTGGCACCCCAGCGCCCGGCTGCTGGCCAAGCGCTTCGCCGCCAAGGAGGCGGCGGTGAAGGCCCTGGGCACCGGCTTTACCGGCGGGATCGGGCCCTGTGACATCGCCGTGGCCCACCACCCGGGCGGGGCGCCGCGGCTGGTCTTCCACGGTGCCGCCCTGGAGCGGCTCCGGGTGCGCCGGATCCGGCGCACCCACCTCTCCCTCTCCGACGAACGCACTCACGTCAGCGCCTTCGTGGTCCTCGAGGGCTGACTGCCCATTCGGGAATCAGCATCCCCGGCCTCGCGTCCCCTCTGAGGCGCCGCATCTGTTATACCTTGGGTATGCGGTGGATGGGGTGAGTGGTGTGGTACGGATGACCGGGGTCCGGTGGTGGCTGGCTGTCTGCGGGATCGGGGCGCTCTTCGTTGTCCTGCTCTACACCCGTCCGCTCTCGGGGTTCGCCGCCGCCGGGACACTGGCCCTGGGCGTGCTTCTCTTCCTGCGCCAGCACTGGCACTCGGCCGGGCGCGGCCAGGGTGTCACGGCGCTGCTCGCCGCCGTTCCCGAAGACGACCCCTACCGACGGCTCTTCGAACAGAGCGCGGACGGCATCCTCCTGCTGGCCGATGATCGATTCATCGACTGCAATGCCGCCGCCGTCGCCCTGCTCGGGTATACCGACAAGAGCGAGATCGTCGGGCTCGAGCCGGCCTCCCTGTCGCCCGCGCGCCAGCCCGACGGGCGCGCGTCGGCGGAGAAGGCCGAGGCCATGATCCGGATCGCCCGGGTCGGGGGGACGAACCGCTTCGAGTGGCAGCATCTGCGGTCGGACGGCCACGCGGTCTGGGTGGAGGTCCTGCTCACGCGGATCGTCCTCGGGGGCCGTCCGGTGATCCACACCGTCTGGCGAGATATCGACGCCCGCAAGCGGACCGAGGAGGAGGCGGCCCGGGCCCACGACTACCTCCAGTCCATCCTGGACAATTCGCCGGTGGGGATCGTCTTCCTCAACGGGGAGCGGCGGATCGAGCGCTTCAACCCGGCCTTCCAGAAGCTCTCCGGCTATCCGGCCAGCGAGCTGCAGGGATTGTCCACCGACGCCCTCTATGCCCATCCGGAGGAGTTCCAGCGGGTGGGGGAGGAGGCCTATCCCGAACTCCGGCGCGGGGGCGATTTCGCTACCAGCGTGACCCTCAAACGGGCCGACGGCAGCGAGTTCACGGCGGCGCTCTTCGGCCGCGCCGTGAACCCGGAGGCGCTCTCGGAGGGCTTCATCTGGGTCATTCAGGATATCTCCGAGTATGAGCGCCTGGAGGCGGACCAGCGCCTCCTCGCCCGGGTATTCGAATCCTCACAGGCGATCATGATCACCGATGCCGACGAGATTATTGAACGGGTCAATTCCGCCTTTACCCGGATTACCGGCTACACCGCTGAGCAGGTCGTGGGCCGGACACCGCGGATACTGAAATCGGGCCGCCACGGCACTGCCTTTTACGCCGGGATCTTTCAGACCCTGAAACAGGAGGGCCACTGGGAGGGCGAGGTGTGGAATCGGCGCGCGAATGGGGAGGTCTTCCCCGTCTGGGAGACCATCAGCCGGGTGCAGGATGAATCCGGAGAGGTGACCGAGCACTATATCGCCCTGTTCCGGGATATCAGCGAGCAGAAACGGCTGGAGGCGGAGCTGGAATACCAGGCGACCTTCGACCGCCTCACCGGTGCCTACAATCGCCAGGGGACGGAGGCCTACCTCGAACGGGAACTGGAGCGTAGCCGCCGCCACGGTCACGCCATGAGCGTGGCCATGCTCGACGTCGACCACTTCAAGGAGGTTAACGATCGATATGGCCACGATGTCGGCGACCGGGTCCTGAAGGGGGTGATCCGCCGGACCCTGGAGAGGGTTCGGGAGACCGACCTGGTCGGGCGCTGGGGCGGTGAGGAGTTCCTGCTGGTCCTGCCCGAGACCGATCTCGAGGCGGCGGCCCGGCTGGCCGAGCGCGTCCGGAATACGGTGGGCGGGGAGGCCTATGAAGGGGTGGGTCGGATCAGCGTGAGCCTCGGGGTGGCCGAACTGGCCCCGGCGGGGACCGTCGAGGCGCTGGTCAAGCGGGCGGATGATGCCCTCTACCGGGCCAAGGAGCGGGGGCGCGACCGGGTGGAACGGGCTCGGTCCCTGTCCTAGAGGCGACGGAACCGGCAGAATGGGCCCATGGACGTGCCGATCTGGGAGTGCAGGTTGACCGATACCGGCCTGTGCCGGCTGTTGAGCCTCGGCGGGAGTGCGCCCGATCGGCGCGTGGTTGAGATCCCGTTCCGGGAGGGGGAGGGGGCGGCCCGCGAGGCCGCGGCCCTGCTCTTCCTGCTGGAGGGTGCCGGTGACGCCGGCAATCGGGCGGATGCCCACGCGGCCCCGGCGGAGCTCTGTACCGCCGAGGCCGTGGAGTGCCGCCGGATCCAGTAGCGGACCCGGTCAGCGGCGGGGCCTCAGTCGCGGATCCGGAGCTCTTCCAGATCGCGGCCGGCGTTAATCCAGGCCTCGACCCACTTGGGTTTGCGCCCGCGGCCCGTCCAGGTCTTGCCGGAATCCGGATCGCGGTACTTGGCCGGGACCTTGCCCTGGCGGCGCCCACCCTTGCTGCTACTGCCCTCGACCAGGGTCTCGAGGTCGAAGCCGTAGCGCTGGGCCACCTGCTTGAGCTCCTGCTGGGCCTCCTTGCGGGCCTCCCGCTCACGCCGTTTCTCTTCCCGCTCGATCATGCGGCTCGCCTCGCGGATCTCGTCCAGCGGGAGCTGCTGAATGGCCTCTTCAATCGTCTTCAGGGCCTGGCTGGAATCACTCATGGTCATTCTCCTGTTGGTCGTGTTTTCGTTTCGCCTTCACCGTGCGCCATTCATCCTGAATTGGACACGG
>JBKGYA010000023.1:0-18081 GCA_046546335.1 Thiohalospira sp.
CACGGTCTGGCGCTGGCCGTGGCGCTGGGTGGCCTCCAGCCGTTCCAGGGCGGCGCCGGCGGGCTCGGGGGCCGGGGCGGCCGCCCGGGAGAGGGCCCGGTGGGCCAGCAGCGGCAGCTCCGGCAGCAGCTCCAGGGTCCGCGGCGCCTCGCGCTTCATGTTGTGGTAGAAGGCGCGCGGGCCCACCTGGTCCTTCATCCAGTCCTCCAGGAAGGGCTTGGCGGTCTTCCACAGGTCCAGCTCGGGATAGAGCTGGCGGCCCAGCCCCTCGATGGCGAGCAGGGTCTTCTGCAGCAGCACCAGCTGGGGCTGGACCTCCATGTTGAAGCGCCGCGCCACCTGGAACAGGCGCAGGAGCAGGTGGCCGAAGGAGATCTCGCACAGGGGCCGCTCGAAGATGGGCTCGCAGACGGTGCGGATGGCCGCCTCGAACTCGTCCACCCGGGTATCCGCCGGCACCCAGCGCGATTCCACGTGGAGCTCCGCCACCCGGCGGTAGTCGCGGTTGAAGAAGGCGACGAAGTTCTCGGCGAGGTAGCGCTGGTCCTCGGGGTTGAGCGTGCCCATGATGCCGAAGTCCACCGCCATGTAGCGGCCGTCGTCGGCGACGAAGATGTTCCCCGGGTGCATGTCGGCGTGGAAGAAGTTGTGGCGGAAGGCCTGGGTGAAGAAGATCTCCACCCCGCGCTCCGCCAGCCCCTGGCGGTCGATGCCGGCGGCCTCGATGGCGGCGATGTCGCTCACCGGGATGCCGTCGATGCGCTCGGTCACCAGGAGGTTGCCGCGGCAGTAGCGCCAGTGGACCTCGGGGATGTAGAGCAGCGGCGAGTCGGTGAAGTTGCGCCGCAGCATGGAGGCGTTGGCGGCCTCGCGCAGGAGGTCGAGCTCGTCGTGGATGGTCTTCTCGAACTCGGCGACCACCTCCACCGGCCGCAGCCGCCGGCCCTCGGACCAGTGGCGGCGGATCCGCTCGGCCAGGAAGTACATCAGCTCCAGGTCCTGGCGGATGGTCGCCTCGATGCCGGGGCGGACCACCTTGACGATGACCTCCTCCCCGGAGGGGAGCCGGGCGGTATGGACCTGGGCGATGGAGGCCGAGGCGAGGGGCTCGTCGTCGAAGCGGGCGAAGACCTGCTCCAGGGGCTCGTCGTAGGCCGACTCCACCAGCCCGCGCGCCGAGGCCGAGGGGAAGGGCGGCACCCGATCCTGCAGGCGGGCGAACTCCTCGGCCACGTCCGGCGGCAGCAGGTCGCGCCGGGTGGAGAGGATCTGGCCGAACTTCACGAAGACCGGCCCCAGGTCCTCCAGGGCGCAGCGCAGCCGCTCCCCGCGGGGGCGGCGGGCGTGGAGCCAGTAGCCGGGGGTGGCGTAGCGCAGCCAGCGCAGCCGCCGCAGGACCGGCAGGGAGTAGACCAGCTCGTCCAGGCCGTGGCGGCCGGCAATCCAGAGGATCCCGGCCAGGCGCAGCCAGCGCCGCGGTCGCAGCATCACGCCCCGCCCCCGCGCCGCCGCTCCTCCAGCAGGCGCAGGCGCGCCTCCAGCCGGGCGACGTCGTCGCGCAGGCGGTTGACCCCCTCCGACCAGGCGCGGTAGCGGCCGGCGGAGGGGAGGATCTCCGCCTCCTCCCGGGCGTACTCGGCGGCATTGGTCTCGGCGGTTTCGGCCAGGCCGCGCAGCCAGTCGAGGCCGCCGCGGACCAGCCGACCGGCACGGTGGGCCACCGGATCCCCCACCAGGCGGGCGGCGTGCTCCTCCCAGTCGATATCCAGCGCGGCCAGGGCGGCGTTCAGCGCCTGAGCGAAGCCGGTATCGCCGGTGATGGTCACCGCGCCCTCGTGGACCGGGCCGTTGCCGGCCTCGGTCATCAGCCGCAGCAGCGAGAGGGGCGCACCGGTGACCACGGCGTCGGCATCCGCCGGATCGGTCTCCAGCCCCAGGGCCAGTCGGCCCTCCATCGGGGTCAGGGCCAGCGTGGCGCCGGTCCCGCTCACCACCACGGCCAGGGTCCGCCCCTCCAGGGGGGCGAGCCGCGCGGCCGCCTCGGGGTCCAGGGCGAGGGCCGCATTGGCCGCCCGTTCCAGGCCGGCGGCGACCATCTGGATCAGCTCGTGCATCCCGCCTCCCGCATGAGGGTGGTCAGATCCTTGGTGGACTCGTCCTCGGGCCGGTGGACCACGGCGGTCCGGGCGATCTTGTCGTGGAAGCCCTGCTTGCGCCGGTCCCACGCCGCCCAGAGGAAGCCGAGATAGGCCGGCAGGGCCGAGAGGAAGTAGCCCACGTAGCGGATCACCGCCTGGCCGGTGGTCACGCCGTCGCCGTCACGGATATCGATGACCGCGATCTCCATGAGCCGCTTCCCCGGGGTGGCCCCGCGCAGGCGCCAGAAGCCCACCAGCGCCAGGGCCGGGGCGAGGTCCACCAGCAGCCGACGCGACCAGCCCTCGAACAGGCCGCCGCCGGTGGCCACCGCCAGGGGCAGCAGCAGGGCGGCGGCCAGCAGGCCGTCCAGCCCCAGCGCCACCGCACGGCGCCAGAAGCCGGCCCACTGCCCCGCCGCTGCCGCCATGGTCAGGCCTTGTACCCCACGTGGAGGGCGACGATACCGCCGGTGAGGTCGTGCCAGGTCACGCCGGTGAAGCCCGCCGCCTCGAACATCCCGGCCAGGGTCTGCTGGTCCGGGTGCATGCGGATGGACTCGGCGAGGTAGCGGTAGCTCTCGGCATCCCCGGCCACCAGCCGCCCCATGAGCGGCAGGGCGGTGAAGGAGTAGGCGTCGTAGACCGGCTTGAGCCCCGGCAGTACCGGCCGGGAGAACTCCAGCACCAGCAGCCGCCCCCCGGGCTTGAGGACCCGGTGGATGGAGGCCAGGGCGGCCTCCTTGTCGGTGACGTTGCGCAGGCCGAAGGCCATGGTCACGCGATCGAAGTGGTTGTCCGGGAAGGGGAGGTGCTCGGCGTCGGCCTGGACGTACTGGATGTTGCCGGCCAGGCCGGCGTTGACCAGCCGCTCGCGGCCGTGGCCCAGCATCTCGGCATTGATGTCCGAGAGGACCACCTCGCCGTCGGGGCCCACCCGGCGGGCCTCCGCCTCGGCCAGGTCCCCGGTGCCGCCGGCCAGATCCAGAACGCGCTGGCCCCGGCGCAGGCCGGCCCGGTCCAGGGTGAAGCGCTTCCACAGCCGGTGGACGCCGCCGGACATGAGGTCGTTCATGAGGTCGTACTTCGCCGCCACCGAGGAGAAGACGCCGCCGACGCGGCGCTTCTTCTCCCCCCTGGGGACCTCCTGGTAGCCGAAGTGGGTGGTCTCGTTCTCCTCGCTCATCCGCCGTTCCCTCCCCGGTAGGGGGCGTTGGCATCCACGGCGCCGGCGCCGCCGTCCACCGGCTCCCGGGAGACGCCGGCCTGCTCCAGCTGGGCCAGGTAGTCCTGCCACATCTTCTCCTGGTTCACGCCGAAGCGGTAGAGGAGATCCCAGGAGTAGATCCCGGTGTCGTGGCCGTCGTCGAAGTAGAGCTGGACGGCGTAGTTGCCCACCGGCTGGACGCTGGTGATGTTCACGTCCTTCTTGCCCCACTGCAGCCGCTCCTGGCCCGGGCCGTGGCCCTGGACCTCGGCGGAGGGGGAGAAGACGCGCAGGAATTCGCAGGGGAATTCGAACCGGCTGCCGTCGTCGAAGGCGACCTCCAGCACGTGGGACTTCTGGTGCAGGCGGATGTCGGTGGGTGTCGGCTGGCTCATTCCGGAACCTCCGTGATCAGAGGATGTAGCGGCTGAGATCGCGGTCGCGGGCCAGCTCGCCGAGCTGCTCGTCCACGTAGGCGCGATCCACGGTCACCGCATGGCCGCCGCGGTCGGCGGCCTCGAAGGAGAGGCTCTCCAGGAGCCGCTCCATGATGGTGTGCAGGCGGCGGGCGCCGATGTTCTCGGTGCCCTCGTTGACGTCCCGGGCCACCTCGGCCAGGCGCTGGATGCCGTCGTCGGTGAAGGTGAGCTCCACCCCCTCGGCGGCCATCAGGGCGCGGTACTGCTCGGTGAGCGCCGCCCGCGGCTCGGTGAGGATGCGCACGAACTCCTCGGCGCCCAGCGGCTCCAGCTCCACCCGGATGGGCAGCCGGCCCTGGAGCTCCGGGATGAGGTCGGAGGGCTTGGCCAGGTGGAAGGCGCCGGAGGCGATGAAGAGGATGTGGTCGGTCTTCACCCAGCCCTGCTTGGTAGAGACAGTGGAGCCCTCCACCAGCGGCAGGAGGTCGCGCTGGACCCCCTCGCGGGAGACGTCGGCGCCGCCCTTCTTGTCCTGGGCGCCGGCGACCTTGTCCATCTCGTCCAGGAAGACGATGCCGTGCTGCTCCACCCGCTCCACGGCCTGCTGCCTGATCTCCTCCTCGTTGACCAGCCTGGCCGCCTCCTCGTCGGTGAGCACCCGCATCGCCTCGGCCACCGGCAGCCGCCGGGTCTGGCGCTGGCCGCCGCCCATGTTCTGGAACATGGACTGGATCTGGCTGGTCATCTCCTCCATGCCCGGCGGCGTGAGGATGTCCACGCCGCCGCCGGACTGGCTGACCTCCACGTCCACCTCGCGCTCGTCCAGCTCGCCCTCGCGGAGCTTCTTGCGGAACTTCTGGCGCGTGGAGGAGCCGGATTCGCTCTCCCCGCCCCGGGCCGGCGGCAGCAGGGCGTCGAGGACGCGCTCCTCGGCGGCCTCCTCGGCGCGGTGGCGGACGGCGGCCATGGCCTCCTCGCGCACCAGCTGCACGGCGGACTCCACCAGGTCGCGGATGATGGACTCCACGTCCCGGCCGACATAGCCGACCTCGGTAAAGCGGGTCGCCTCCACCTTGGTGAAGGGGGCGTTGGCGAGCTTCGCCAGGCGCCGGGCGATCTCGGTCTTGCCGACGCCGGTGGGGCCGATCATGAGGATGTTCTTGGGGGTGATCTCGGCGGCCAGCTCGGGCTCCACCTGGGTCCGCCGCCAGCGATTGCGCAGGGCGATGGCCACGGCGCGCTTGGCCTCGGCCTGCCCGACGATGTGGCTGTCCAGCTCGGCGACGATCTCGCGGGGGGTCATGGGGGCATCGTCGGACACGGGCTCAGAGCTCCTCGATGGTCAGCTGGTGGTTGGTGTAGACGCAGATGTCGGCGGCGATGTTCATGGCGCGCTCGGCCACCTCCCGGGCGCCCAGGTCGCTGTTCTCCGCCAGCGCCCGGGCGGCGGCCTGGGCGTAGGGGCCGCCGGAGCCGATGGCCACCAGGTCGTGCTCCGGCTCGATGACGTCGCCATTGCCGGAGATCACCAGCATGCCGGTGGCATCGGCGACGATGAGCAGGGCCTCCAGCCGGCGCAGGGCGCGCTCGGTGCGCCACTCCTTGGCCAGCTCCACGGCGGCGCGGGTGAGCTGGCCGCCGAACTCCTCCAGCTTGCCCTCGAAGCGCTCGAACAGGGTGAAGGCGTCCGCGGTGCTGCCGGCGAAGCCGGCCACCACCTTGTCGCGGTAGAGGCGGCGCACCTTGCGGGCGTTGCCCTTCATCACGGTGTTGCCCAGGCTCACCTGGCCGTCGCCGACCATGGCCACGGCGTCGTCGCGACGCACGCAGAGGATGGTGGTTCCGTCGAACTGCTCCAAGGGGGGGCTCCCGGCTGCCGGATTTGCGGTGGCCCGATTGTAGCACTGCAAGTCGACGCGGCGAGGCCTACAATGGTCGCTCAGCCTGCGGTATCCGGTGCGCCGGGGTGGCGGGGCTTCCCGGGACACGGCGTGAATACATCCCTGTAGCCTCGACGGCGGCATCCATGCCGCCGACGGTCCCGGGAAGCCCCGCCACCCCGGCGCCCTTAGCCGCCCCGATCGCTCGAGCCATGATCACCGACTACTTCCGCTTCCTCCTCGCCCACCCCGGCCGCCTCGCCTTCGGGATCCTGGCGACCCTGGGCTCCGGCTTCGGCCAGACCTACTTCATCGGCCTCTACAACGCCGAGATCCGCGGCGCCTTCGACCTCAGCCACGGCGACATCGGCGGCCTCTACGCCGCCGCCACCATCGCCAGCGCCCTCGCCCTGCCGGTAGTGACCCCGCTCTACGACCGCTGGGGGCTGCGCGCCTTCGCCCTGCTGGCCACCGGGCTGCTGGCGGCCGGGGCGGTGGCCATGGCCGGGGCCGCCGGTATGGCCGGGCTGCTGGGGGCGCTCTTCCTGCTGCGCCTGGGCGGCCAGGGGCTCATGGGGCACATGGGGATCACCACCATGGCGCGCAGCTTCGCCGCCAGCCGCGGCAAGGCGACCAGCGTGGCGGCCATGGGCTTCCCCCTGGCCGAGGGGACGCTGCCGGCGCTGGCGGTGGGGGTCGGCGCCATGCTGGCCTGGCGGGAGGCGTGGCTCGTCTGGGCCGGCCTCACTCTGGCGGTGGTCACGCCCCTGCTGCTGGTCCTGGCCCGCCAGCACGAGGGCGGGCCGGTGGAGGTGGCCGGACCGCCCCCGGGGAGCACCCGGGACTGGCGCCGCTCCGAGGTGGTCCGGGACATCCGCTTCCTGCTGCTGGTCCCCGCCGGGGTGGCGGCCCCCTTCGCGGTGACCGTCCTCTTCTTCCACCAGGTCCCGCTGGCGGAGCTGCGCGGCTGGAGCGAGACCATGCTGGCGGCGGGGCTCTCGGTCTTCGCCGTGGGCCACGTCACCGGCCTCTTCCTGGCCGGGCCCACGGTGGACCGCTTCGGTGCCGGGCGCGTCCTGCCGCCGGCCCTGATCCCCCTGGCCCTCGCGGGGCTGGCCCTGGCGTTCCTCACGCCGGCGTGGGGGATCCTGGTCTGGTCGGGGCTGCTGGGTATCGGGCTCGCCTTCGGCGCCACCGCCGCCGGGGCGCTGTGGGCGGAGCTCTACGGGGTGACCCACCTGGGGGCTATCCGGGGGCTGTTCCAGGCGCTGGCCGTCTTTGCCACCGCCATCGGCCCGGTGACCACCGGCTGGCTGCTGGATGCCGGGCTGGGCGCCTTCGGTCTGGGGCTGGGGCTCGCCGCCGGGATCGCGCTGGCGGCGGTCCTGGCCGCCCTGGGGCTGCGCCGGCCGGCGGGGGCGGCCACTGGTTGAGGGCCCGGCCGCCGGGCCAAAATGGGGGCTTCGGCCATGAAGGGAGCGAGCCATGAGTGCACCGGACCTTCGCGGACGGACCCTCTTCAACGGCGGCGGCCTACTCCGCCTCCAAGTTCGCGGTGAACGGCTTCACCGAGGCGCTGCAGCGCGAGGAGGGGGCGCGGGTGGCCACCGACATGCAGGTGGCCTTCTCCGGCCAGCGCCAGGGGATCCCGCCGGAGCAGGTGGCCCGGCGGATCCTGGAGCTCGCCGCTCCCGCGCCGGACGGCGAACCCGGGCGCTGCGAGCCGGTGGGGTAAGCGTTCCCCCTGCCAGCTGCTAGAATCGGGAAAGGGAATTGCCCGGGGAGACGAGGCCATGGAGATCGCCGAGAGTGCCCTCAGCCTGGTCCGGTCGACCACCGGCGACGGGGGCGGGGACGGGGAGTCCCGCTCCCGGCCAGCCGGGGAGGCAGCTTCCGGCGAGTCGGCTTCGCCGGAGGCGGCCTCCGCGGCCGGTGCCAGCGTCAGCGCCGGGGATCTGCCGGTGGGGGCCAACACCATCGTGCAGCGCAATATCGACCTGCTGCTGGGCGGGCTGACCTATACCAGTGACGGTGGCGCCAGCGGGGGCGGCAGCAGTAGCGGCAACCTCGTGGATGCCAGCGCCTGAGCCGCGCCGCAGGGCGACAACCCTTTTCCGACCGGAGGAGCCATGAGCGAACAGGATCTGCCCGAGATCGAACTCGAGCGCGACAACCTCTACCGCGAGGAGAGCTACACCGATCGCCGCGCGGGGACGCTCCAGCGGCTGGTCCCCGTCACCGCCGACGGCGAGGACGACCCGAGCCGGGAGGTGGTCTTCACCGGCCAGGCGCAGCTCATGACCCCCATGGGCGCCCTGCCGCTCTCCTTCGAGATCCCGGCCACCACCTTCCAGGAGGCGCTGGACGGCTACAGCGCCGCGGCCCGCCAGGCCATGGAGCAGACCGTCCAGGAGCTCCAGGAGATGCAGCGGGAACAGGCCGGCGGCCTGGTCATGCCCGGCCAGGGCGGCGGTGGCGGCATGGGCGGGATGCCCGGCGGCGGTCAGGGCGGCGGCTTCGGCGGACTACAGATGCCCTAGGGCCGACTGGAAGCGCCCCGCTCAGTACCGGCGTTCGCATGGCCACCTCCGATTTGCTAGTTTATGTACGGACATTCCGTACATTGAGGTAGGGCCGTGGATACCGTCAGCGTCAATCGATTCCGCGACAACCTGAAGAGTCTGGTAGAGCAGGCCATCGACTCCCATGAGCCCCTGAAGGTAACCCGCCGCTCGGGGGAAGCCTTCGTGGTGATGTCGGCCGCGGACTGGGAGCAGGAGCAGGAGACCCTCTACGTCCTGCAGAACAGTTCGCTGATGCAGCAGATCGCCGCCTCCGCAGCCACCCATGGAAAGGGCACCGGCTATACCCCCACGGACGAGGAAATGGATGCGCTCACTGGTCTTTGAGGGTGATACCTGGGAGGCCTACGAACGGCTGCGCTCGCGGGATCGGGATCTCCACCGATCCCTCTGCCGGCTTTTGAAGGAGCTCCAGCGCAGTGACCCGACCCAGGGAACGGGCAAACCGGAACCCCTCCGCCACAACCTCTCCGGTCTGTGGTCCCGGCGACTCTCCCGTCGGGACCGGCTGATCTACGCCTTCGACGAACACTACATCTACATCTTCGCCATCGGCGGCCACTACGACGGCTAACAGTCGAGGAATTGAGCTGCGATTTCCACGAAAAAGGGGCGCCCTGCGGGGCGCCCCTTTTCCTTGGCCGGTTACCGGCCGGCCCCGCTCCGGGGAGCGGGGTAGCGACCGGCCCTACTCCGGGTCGTAGCCCAGGTTCGGGCCGAGCCACTTCTCGGCCTCGGACTTCTTCATGCCCTTGCGCTCGGCATACTCCTCCACCTGGTCGCGGTTGATCTTGCCCACGGCGAAGTAGCGCGCCTCGGGGTGGGCGAAGTACCAGCCGGAGACCGAGGCGGTGGGCACCATGGCCTTGGACTCGGTGAGCTGGATGCCGGTGTTCTCCTCGACGTTGAGCCACTCCCAGAGGGTGTCCTTCTCGGTGTGCTCGGGGCAGGCGGGGTAGCCCGGCGCCGGCCGGATCCCCTGGTACTCCTCCTCGATGAGCTCCTCGTTGGAGAGCCGCTCGTCGGAGGCGTAGCCCCAGATCTCCTTGCGGACCTTCTGGTGCATCAGCTCGGCGAAGGCCTCGGCCAGCCGGTCGGCCAGGGCCTTGAGCATGATGGCGTGGTAGTCGTCGTGGTCGGCCTCGAAGCGGGCGACGTGCTCGTCGATACCGATCCCGGCGGTCACCGCGAAGCCGCCCAGGTAGTCCTGCTTGCCGGAGCCCTTGGGCGCGACGAAGTCGGCCAGGCTGTAGGTCGGCTGCTTGCGCGGCTTCTCGGTCTGCTGACGGAGCATGTGGAAGGTCTCGGTGACCTTCTCGCCCTTCTCGTCGTAGACCTCGATGTCGTCGGTGCCGTCGATCCGGTTGGCCGGATAGATGCCGACCACGGCCCGGGCCCTGAGCCACTTCTCATCGATGATCTGCTGGAGCATCTTCTTGGCATCCTCGAAGAGCTTGCGCGCCTCTTCACCCTTCTCCTCGTCGTCGAGGATCTTGGGGTAGCTGCCCTTGAGCTGCCAGGAGTGGAAGAAGGGCGTCCAGTCGATGTACTCCGCGATCTCCTCCATGGGGAAATCCTCGAAGTTCGTGACCCCGGGCTGGATGGGCGCCGGCGGGTTGTAGGCGGTCCAGTCGAGGCTGGCGCCGTTCTCCCGGGCCTTCTCGATGTCCACCCACTTGGTCTTGGCCTGGCGGCCGGCGTGCTGCTCCCGGGCCTTCTCGTAGTCGGCCTTGATCTCCTTGATGTACTCGTCCTTGTTGCTGCCCACGAGCTTCTGGGCCACGCCCACCGCGCGGGAGGCGTCCTTCACGTAGACCGAGCAGCCGTGGTAGTTCTGGTCGATCTTCACCGCCGTGTGGGCGCGGGAGGTGGTGGCGCCGCCGATCATCACCGGGATGTCGAAGCCCTGGCGCTCCATCTCCTTGGCGATGTGGACCATCTCGTCCAGGGAGGGGGTGATGAGGCCGGAGAGGCCGATGATGTCGACGTTCTCCTCCTTCGCCTTGTCGAGGATGTCCTGGGCGGGCTGCATCACGCCCATGTCGATGACCTCGAAGCTGTTGCACTGGAGGACGACGGAGACGATGTTCTTGCCGATGTCGTGGACGTCGCCCTTCACCGTGGCCAGGAGGATCTTGCCGGCGTTGGAGCTGCCCGACTTCTCCGCCTCGATGTAGGGGAAGAGGTAGGCGGTGGCCTTCTTCATGACCCGGGCGGACTTCACCACCTGGGGCAGGAACATCTTGCCCTCGCCGAAGAGGTCGCCGACGACGTTCATGCCGTCCATCAGCGGCCCCTCGATGACGTCCAGCGGCGACGGGAACTCCTGGCGGCAGGCCTCGGTATCCTCGTCGACGTAGGTGTCGATGCCCTTGACCAGGGCGTGCTCCAGCCGCTTGCCCACCGGCCACTCGCGCCACTCCAGGTCCTCCTTGGGCGCGGAGGTGCCACCCTCGCCCTTGAAGCGCTCGGCGGCCTCCAGGAGCTTCTCGGTACCCTCGGGGTCGCGGTTGAGGACGACGTCCTCCACCAGGTCCCGCAGCTGCGGGTCGATATCGTCGTAGACGGTCATCTGCGCCGGATTGACGATGCCCATGTCCAGGCCGGCACGGGTGGCGTGGTAGAGGAAGACGGCGTGGATCGCCTCGCGCACGGCGTCGTTGCCGCGGAAGGAGAAGGAGATGTTGGAGACGCCGCCGGAGATGTGGGTCTCGGGGAGGTTGTCCCGGATCCAGCGACAGGCCTCGATGAAGTCCACGCCGTAGTTGTTGTGCTCCTCGATGCCGGTGGCGATGGCGAAGATGTTGGGGTCGAAGACCACATCCTCGCCCGGGAAGCCGGCCTTCTCGGTGAGCACCTTGTAGGCGCGCTCGCAGATCTCGATCTTGCGCTCGAAGGTGTCCGCCTGGCCCTCCTCGTCGAAGGCCATGACCGTCACCGCCGCACCCAGCCGACGCAGCTCCCTGGCCTGCCAGATGAAGTTCTCCTCGCCCTCCTTGAGGGAGATGGAGTTCACCAGGCCCTTGCCCTGGAGGCGCTTGAGGCCGGCGACCATGATGTCCCACTTGGAGGAGTCGACCATCACCGGGACCTTGGCGATCTCCGGCTCGGAGGCGACCAGATTGAGGAACTCGATCATGGCCTGCTCGCCGTCGAGCATGCCCTCGTCCATGTTGACGTCGATGACCTGGGCGCCGCCCTCCACCTGGTTGCGCGCCACGTCCAGGGCGGTGTCGTAGTCCTCTTCCTTGATCAGGCGCTTGAAGCGGGCGGAGCCGGTGACGTTGGTCCGCTCGCCGATGTTCACGAAGCCCAGCTCCGGGCCGACGTTGCACGGCTCCAGGCCGGCCAGCCGCATGCGCGGCGGCCGCTCGGGGAGCTGGCGCGGCTGGATGCCCTCCACCGCCTCGGCGATGGCCTTGATGTGGTCCGGGGTGGTGCCGCAGCAGCCGCCGACGATGTTCAGGAAGCCGGACTCGGCCCACTCCTTGATGTGGGCGGCCATCTCCGCCGGCTCCTGCTCGTACTCGCCGAACTCGTTGGGCAGGCCGGCGTTGGGGTGCGCGGAGACGCGGAACTTGCTCTTCTCGGAGAGCTCCTCCACGTACTGGCGCAGCTCCTCGGCGCCCAGGGCACAGTTGAAGCCGATGGAGAGCGGGTCGGCGTGGGCGAGGCTGTTGTAGAAGGCCTCGGCGGTCTGGCCGGAGAGGGTACGGCCGGAGGCATCGGTGATGGTGCCCGAGATCATGATGGGCAGGTCGATGCCCTTCTCGTCGCAGTACTGCTTGACCGCGTAGACCGCCGCCTTGGCATTCAGGGTGTCGAAGATGGTCTCGATGAGGACGGCATCCACGCCCCCCTCATGGAGACCATGCACCGCTTCCTTGTACGCCTCGGCGAGCTCGTCGAAGGTGACATTCCGGTAGCCGGGGTTGTTCACGTCCGGCGAGATGGAGGCCGTGCGGTTCGTCGGGCCGAGGACCCCGGTGACGAAGCGGGGCTTGTCCGGGGTCTGCTCGGTCATGGCGTCCGCCGCCTCGCGGGCGATGAGCGCCGACTCGTAGTTCAGCTCGTAGACCCAGTCCTCCATCTGGTAATCCGCCTGGGCGATGGAGGTGCAGCTGAAGGTATTGGTCTCGATGATGTCGGCACCGGCCTTCAGGTACTCGGTGTGGGTCTCGCGCAGGATATCCGGCTGCGACAGGGCGAGCATGTCGTTGTTGCCCTTGAGGTCGCTGGGATGGTCCTTGAGCCGCTCGCCGCGGAAGTCCTCTTCCTCGAGCTGATAGGTCTGGATGAGGGAGCCCATGGCCCCGTCCAGGATCAGGATGCGCTTGGAAAGCTCTTCTTCAAGCCGTTTCTGTCGCTCGTTTTTCATGACCGATCATCTCCCGGGCAGCCGCTTCGGGACCGCCTGTGGACGTTGATGGGTGGCGCCGCTAGGGACGTAGGGAAATATGCACGAATAGTTGAATAGGCTACCACGTTTTTCACCACTCTGCAGTCTCGGTCCGCATCTCCCTGATAATGGGAGACTAACCACCCCCTCCACGGCAAGCGGACGGGGCGGCGGACTGACTCGACGGTCGGGACTCATCATGGCCGGTGGACGGCTGCCTGCGTAGCATTGCCCGCCATGGACGATCCCGCTTCCGACACCCCGCTCCGCCCGCCCAAGGCCCTGCTGCGGCCGGTTGGTCGGGCGATCCGCGACTTCGACATGATCCGCGACGGCGACCGGGTGCTGGTGGCCGTCTCCGGCGGCAAGGACTCCCTGACCCTGCTCACGATACTCCGCCATCTGGCGACCTATGCGCCGGTGCATTTCGAGGTCGGCGCGGTAACTATAGACCCCCGGGTGGAGGGGTTCGACCCGTCCCCGCTCAAGGCGTGGATGGCCGCACGCGGCATCGACTACCACTACCGCAGCCAGCCGCTGCAGGAGGACGCACAGGAGCACATGCGGGGGGACTCCTTCTGCTCCTTCTGCTCGCGCATGAAGCGGGGAATGATGTACACCGCGGCCCGGGAGGGCGGCTACAACGTCCTCGCCCTGGGCCAGCACCTGGACGACCTGGCGGAGAGCTTCCTCATGTCCGCCTTCCACGGCGGCCAGCTACGGACCATGCAGGCCCACTACCGGATCCAGGCCGGTGACCTGCGGGTGATCCGGCCGCTGGCCCTGGTGCGGGAACGGCAGCTGGCCGACTTCGCCGAGCGCGCCGGCCTGCCGGTCATCCCGGACTCCTGCCCCGCCTGCTTCGGCGCCCCCACCGAGCGCGAGCACGTGAAGTCGCTCCTCGCCGGGGAAGAGGACCGGGTCCCCCGGCTGTTCGGCAACCTGGAGCGCACCCTGCGCCCCCTGATGGCCCCCGACGGGATCCCGGACCATGACGACGACCAGCGCTGACCGTCCCGTCCTCGGTCGGCTCATCACGGGCCTGGTCCGCGGGGCCGGGCGGCTGCCGCTGCCGATCCTGCACGCCGTCGCCGTCGTCCTGGCCCACCTGATCTGGCCCCTGCGCGAGACCAACCGGCAGGTCATCGAGGCCAACCTGGCGGTCTGCTACGCCGACCGGACACCGCGCCAGCGACGGCGACTGGGGCGACGGAGCATGGTGGAGACCGCCAAGACCGCGCTGGAGGCGGGCCGCCTCTGGTACGGGCCCGCCGCGGTCACCGACCGCCTCTGGCGGGAGACCGTAGGGGCGGAGCACCTGGAGGCGGCGCAGGCCAAAGGGTGCGGGGTGATCCTGGCCATCCCCCACCTGGGCTGCTGGGAGTTCCTGGGGCTCGCCCTCTCCCGCCGGCAGCCCATGACCAGCCTCTACCGGCCCCCGCGCATGGCCGCCCTGGAGCAGCTGGTCCGTGACGGGCGCGAGCGCTTCGGCGCCCGGCTGGTGCCGGTGGGCCCCCGGGGGATCCGGGCGGTCCTCACCCGCCTGCGGGCAGGGGAGCTGGTGGCCATCCTGCCGGATCAGGCGCCGGCGAAGGAGAACGGCGTCATCGCCCCCTTCTGCGGCGAACCGGCCTGGACCATGACCCTGCTGGGCCGGCTCGCCGCCTCCAGCGGCGCGCCGGTGGTCTTCACCTGGGCCGAGCGGCTGCGCCGGGGGCGCGGCTTCCGGGTCCACTTCGAGCCGGCCCCCGAGGGCATCGCCGACGCCGATCCGGAGGTGGCCACGCGGGCGCTCAACCAGGGGGTGGAGGCGTGCGTAAGGCGGTGCCCGGAGCAGTACCAGTGGTGCTACCGGCGCTTCGGGCACATCCAGGGCTGGAAGCCCTACCGCAGGAGGTAGGGGCCGCTAGGCGCGACGCCCGCACCGCCAGGCGGCCACCGCCGGCACCACCGCCGCCACGGCCAGGGCGGTGGAGAGCGCCAGGAAGGAGGAGAGCGGCAGCCCCAGGACGATGAGCTGGAAGGCCATCCAGGTGGCCAGAGTGGTCCCGGCCCAGATCAGGACCAGGGCCAGCGCCCAGCGCGGTGCCCGGCGCAGGGCCACGGCAGCGAGGATCCCGGTGGCGAGCGTGAATGCGCTGGCGATGAGGAGCAGGTCGTACTGGCCCCGCACCGCCAGCTCCACCAGCACGGCGAGGATCCCGGGGGCGAGCAGCAGTCCGGTCATGGCCGTTCCACCCCCTCCGGGACCGGATGGCGCTCCCGATCCGGGAGTTCCAGCGGGATGCGGCCATCCTCCCCCGGGCTCCCCGGCCCCTCCACCAGGCCGCTCATGAAGAGCGCCGCCGCACCCAGGGCCAGGATGAGCAGCAGCACCAGCACCACCCCGGAGAGGCGGAGGCCTCGGCTTCGCCGCCTCGACTGGGGCGTGAGATTCCAGTCCTCGCGTTTCCGGCTCATGTCTTCTCCTCTCCCTTCGACCCGCGGCGCCCCGGATAGGGGCTCGGCACCCCCTCGGGGCGGGTCTTGAACCAGCGCAGGGTCCACATGTATTGCGCCGGGTCGGCGGCCACCAGCCGCTCCAGGGCCTGGTTCATGGCGGTGGCATCCCGTTCCGCCTCCCCGCTGGGGAAGTCGGCCAGCGGCGGGTCGAAACGCACCCGCCACCCGGACCCGTCGCGCTCGGAGTAGCCCATGCACGGGATGGCCTCGGCCCGGGCGATCTTCGTCAGGCGCCCCAGGCTGGTGAGGGTCGCCTTGGGCTCCCCGAAGAAGGGGGCGAAGACCCACTCGCTCCCCGGTACGTGGGCCAGGTCCTCGTCGGGCTGGTAGTAGAAGGCCAGACCGGCACGCATGTCCTGGAGGATGGGCCGCAGGCCGGCATCGCGCAGGTAGACCTTGCCCTGGAAGCGGGTCCGCCCGCGGGCGATGAGCCAGTCGACGATGGGGTTCTTCACCCGCTGCATCATGCCGACGGTGGGCATGCGCCGGGTGATGGCGACCCCCAGGGCATCCAGGGCGGCACTGTGGCCGGTGAACATCACCACGTTGCGCCCCTCCCGCCGGGCGGCCTCCACATGCTCCCACCCCTCGACCCGGATGATCCGGTCGAGGTAGCGGGCGGGGGCCCACCACAGGAGGGCGTAATCCAGGGAGGCCTGGGCCATGACGCGGAAGCTGTCGCGGGCCACCTCGGCACGCTCCCCCTCGGTCCAGTCCGGGAAGCACAGGCGCAGGTTGGCCTCCACCACGGCGCGGCGGCGCTGGTTGCGCCGGTACCAGAAGTTCCCCACCCAGCGGGCGAGGCCGCGCCGGACGACCTTCGGCGCCAGGGCCAGCAGGGCGAAGAAACCCAGCCCCAGCCAGGTGGGCCAGTAGCGCGGCCCCAGCCAGGCCGCCTGGAAACGGGGGCGGTGGCCGCCTTCGAGCTGTTCGTTCATCGCGCCTCGCTGTTCAGCCGCTGGATGAGGCTGCGCGCCCGTCCGAGGTAGGCCGTGCCGAAGAGGTTCAGGTGGTTGAGGATGTGGTAGAGATTGTAGAGGTCCCGGCGCACCCCGTAACCGGCATCCCGCGCCCAGGCGGCGTCGTAGGCGGCGTAGAAGTCCCGGGGGAAGCCGCCGAAGAGTTCGGTCATGGCGAGATCCGCCTCGCGATCCCCGTAGTAGACCGCCGGGTCGAAGATCACCGGCTCGCCGTCGGCGGTGACATCCCAGTTCCCCGACCAGAGGTCGCCGTGGAGCAGGGAGGGCTCCGGGGCATGGTCGGTGAAGAAGGTCCCCAGCCGCTCCAGGAGCTCGTTGCCACCCTCGCGCAGTTCCCGGCCGTAGCCGTTGCGCTCGGCCAGGTCGAGCTGGAAGCCCAGGCGCCGCTCGCGCCAGAAGGCGACCCAGTCGTCCATCTCGCCGTTGGGCTGGGGCGTGGCCCCGATGGTGTTGTCGCGGTGCCAGCCGAAACGCTCCCGGGTGCGCCCGTGCATGGCGGCCAGGCCCTCGCCCAGGCGCCGGACCGTGGCGGCATCAGCGCGACCGCCCAGGGGGAGATACTCCATCACCAGGAAGACCTGGTCCCCGGCCACGTCCCAGACCACCGGCTCGGGACAGCGAACCGCCTCGGCGGCAGCGATCTCCGCCAGCCCCTCCGCCTCCCCATAGAACATCTCCGCCTCGCTGGCGCGATTGAACTTCACGAAGAACTGGCGGCCATCCTCGGCCTCGACGCGATAGGCGGCGCTGATGCAGCCGCCGCCGAGATTGCGCTGCTCGGCCATGCGAAAGGGGCGGCCGGTGGCCGCCTCGATGCGCTCGGCGATGGTATTCCAGGCCGTCATATCCACCTCGTTCCTCCGATCCGGGCATAATACTGCAGTTGTCCCACGTCGACGAGGCCTGACCCATGGTCCGCACACTCAATCCCCTCTGTGATCGCATCGGCCTCCCCGCGGTCGAGGCCGTGGTCCGCGATTTCGCCCGTCGCCAGGCCGAGGACCCGGTCCTGGCCCCCTGGCTGGGCCACGCCGTCGGCGACGAGGAACACCTGGCCACCGTCATCGACTACTGGTGGACCGCCATGGGCGGCCGACTGGACCGTCCGCCCCGGACGGTGGACATGATGGGCCGCCATGCCGACCTGGCCCTTACCGAGACGGCCCTGGAGCGCTGGCTCGCCCTCTTCGAGGCCACCCTGGCCGACCACCTGGCGCCGGCGGAGGCCGACGACTGGTCGGCGATGGCGCGGGCCATGGGGGATCGGCTACGCGCCGCGGGGCTGATCCGGCCCGAATAGGCCGCCGCCCACCGGCCCGAGCCACCATTTCAGCGATCGGTTATACACACCCGGCGCGTCCCCCCGCCCCCTTGACAGGCGGGCCGCCACCCTCCCCACGGAAACTCAACCAGTTACGAAACACCCTTATCATTCAATTAGTTAACCTATCTGGTCAGCGATTGGTCAATCCGGCAATGCCCGCGCCAGGCGGCGACCCGGCGGGACTCCCCGCAAGCTGTCAACAGAGTTATCCACAGGATGTGTGGAAAACCCGACCAGCGCTGGTGCTACCATGCCGCCATGGCCGAACCCGTCCTCCGCGTCGCCGTCCCCTCGCCGGTGCGCCGCCTCTTCGACTACCTGCCGCCGGCCGGGGAGGACCCGGCGTGGATGGCGCCGGGGATGCGGGTGCGGGTCCCCTTCGGCCGCCGGCGGGTGGTGGGGATCATCGCAGCGCTCGCCGACACCAGCGACCTCCCGGCGGCGAAGCTCCGCCGCGCCGAGGCGGTGCTGGACGGCCGCCCCCTGCTCACCGCCGATACCCTGGCGCTGCTCCACCGCGCCGCCGACTACTACCACCACCCCCCGGGAGAGGTCTTCGCCGCGGCCCTGCCGGTGCGGCTGCGCGACGGCCACCCGGCGCGCCCCGGCGGCCCGCCCCGGCGTAGGCGTCGCGGACCTCGTCGGGCACGAAG
>JBKGYA010000024.1:0-18058 GCA_046546335.1 Thiohalospira sp.
GGTCTATGGCACCTCCCACCTCTACAGCGGCCGGCCCAACGCTGACCAGGACAGCGACCTCGAGGGCGTCCATTTCGTGGACAGCCCTTGGGCACTGGGACCCGACACCGATCGGCTCTACCGACTGCAGCAGGAAACCGCGAAACACCTGTCGGAGAGTTCCCTCGCCCGCCGTCTCCACGGCCTGGGCCTCGATGCCTGGATGCTGCTGCCACGACTGGCGCTACTCCGTACCCACCCCGAGGAGCGGGTGGACGGGGCCACCGGCACCCTGCACCTGGAGGAAGGGGGTCGGATCCGGCGCGACCTGTGGAGGGCCCGGTTTGAGGGAGGAAGGCCGATCCACGAGTCGGCGGCGGGGGAAGATTGACCGTATGGCCCGGGCAAAGGGAGATGCCGCCGAGGAACGCGCCCTGAACTACCTCCGGGGACAGGGACTGACCCTGATCACCCGGAACTGGCACTGCCGCATGGGAGAACTCGACCTGGTCATGCGTGACGGTGAGGAACTGGTCATCGTCGAGGTCCGCCAGCGCAGCCGCTCCGGCTACGGAACCGCCGCCGAGAGCATCACCGCGACCAAGCGCCAGCGCCTGACCCGGGCGACCCGCCACTACCTCCAGCGCCACCCCCCGGAGGCGCAGCGACCGGTCCGGTTCGACGTCGTGGCCCTGGATGGCAACGGCGACCCCGAGTGGATCCGCCACGCCTTCCTGCCGGAGGCCCCGTGACCGATAGCGAGACCCTCTTCCGGCGCCTGGAGGCCGAACTCCCCGCCGGCGCCCTGCTTACCGATCCCGACGAGTGCTGGGTCTACGGCTACGACAACAGCCGCCGCCAGGGCCGGCCGGTCGCGGTGGCCCAACCCGCGGATCGTGACCAGGTGGCAGCCGTCCTGCGCCTGTGCCACGAGGCCGGTACCATTGTCACGCCGCGCGGCCGCGGCACCGGCACCACCGGCGCCACAGTGCCCGACCACGGCGGGGTCATCCTCTCCACCGAGGGGTTGCAGCGCCTGGAGCCGGTGGCCGTGGACGACCGCTACGTGGTCACCGAGCCGGGGGTAACCAACGGCACCGTGCAGGCCGCCGCCGGGGCGCAAGGCTTCTTCTGGCCACCGGACCCCACCAGTGCCGCCTACTGCTCCATCGGCGGAAACCTCGCCTACAACTCCGCCGGGCCACGGGCGGTGAAGTACGGTACCCCCCGGGAGAACACCCTGGGGCTGGAGGCGGTCACCATGGACGGCCGCGTGCTGCGCAGCGGAACCCGGACCACCAAGGGGGTAGTGGGCTACGACCTCACCCGGCTGCTCATCGGCTCCGAGGGGACCCTGGCGGTCATCACCGAGGCGACCCTGAAGCTCACCCCCCTGCCCGAGGCGCGGGCGACCCTCAAGGCCGTCTACGCCGACATGGCCGCCGCCGCCCGGGCCGTCAGCCGGATCATGGCCCAGCCGGTGGTCCCCTGCGCCCTGGAGTTCATCGACGGCGCCGCCATCGAGATGGTGCGGGCCCATTCCGACGCCGATCTCCCCGAGGGGGCCGGCGCCCTGCTGATGATCGAGGTGGACGGACCCGCCGCCTGCCTGGAGGCCTCGGCCTCCGCCGTGGCCGAGGCCGCCCGCGGCGAGGGGCTGCTGGATCTGCAGCGCGCCACCGAGGCCGCCGATGTCGCCGCCCTGTGGGCGACCCGCAAGGCCCTCTCCCCCGCCCTGCGCCAGGTGGCGCCCAAGAAGATCAACGAGGACGTGGTCGTCCCGGTCTCCCGGATCCCGGACCTCATCCAGGGGCTCCGGGAGCTGGGGGAGCGCCACGGGATCACCATCGTCAACTTCGGCCACGCCGGCAACGGCAATATCCACGTGAACCTGCTGGTGGACCCCGACGACGCCGGGGAACTCGACCGCGCCTGGCGCTGCCTGGACGAGGTCTTCGCCCTAGTCCTGGGGCTGGGGGGAACGCTCTCCGGGGAGCACGGGGTGGGGCTGGAGAAGCGGGACTACGTCGACCGCGAGATCACGCCGGAGACGCTGGCGGTGATGCGCGGCATCAAGGCGGCCTTCGACCCGCAGGGCCTGCTCAACCCCGGCAAGGGGCTGCCCCTCGGGACCTGAGCCGACGCCGGGCGCCGGTGGCCGCCCCTACTTCACCACCTTCAGGTGGGAGCGATCACTGCCGCCACCGCCCCCGGCGCCCCCACCGCCACCGCCGTCGTCACCACCCCCGCCGGGTTCCGGCGGCGGCGGACCATCGTCGCTGAACAGCATCCCCTGGCCATTCTCCCGGGCGTAGATGGCCTGGGCGGCCGCCACCGGGACCTCGACGCTCATCGGCTGGCCGCCGAAGCGCGCGTCGAAGCGGATGAACTCGTTGCCGAGGTCCATGGTCCCGGTGGCCGCGGGGCTGATGTTGAGGACGACGCGCCCCTCCTCCACCGTCTCCGGCGGCACCTGGACACCGGGTACGGTGGCGTCCACCAGCAGATGCGGGGTCATGCCGTTGTCCACGATCCAGTCGAACAGGGCGCGGATGAGATACGGCCGGCTGGAGGTCATCTCTGCCAAGGCGGGCTCCTGCTGGGTCCGTGTCAGACCGAGCGCATGTCGCGCTCGACCTCGTCCAGGCTCTCGCGCACCGCAGGGCGCTGGAAGAGCCGTTCGCCGTAACCAATGAGGCCGGTGGCCTTCTCCGGGATCTCGATCCCCAGCGCCGGCAGCCGCCACAGCAGGGCGGCCATGTCCACATCGGCGAGGCCGAAGTCATCGCTCATGAACCAGTTCATGCTGTCGAACAGCGGCCCGATGGCCACCAGCCCCTCGCGCAGCTCCTTGCGCGCCCGGGCCGCCGTCTTCTCACCCTTGTGCAGGACATCGTGAACCAGGGGCTCCCAGTCCTGCCGGATACGATAGCGAAGCTGTCGGACATTGGCCCGGGCCACCGGGTCCACCGGCATCAGCGGGGGGTGGGGAAAGCGCTCATCAAGGTATTCGGAGATGACGCGATCCTCGTAGAGCACCAGATCGCGGTCCACCAGCGTGGGGGCAGTGGCGTAGGGGTTGAGTTCCACCAGATCCTCGGGGGGCGCGGCCGGGTCCACCTCGACCACGTCGGCACTGATCCCCTTCTCCGCCAGGACGATGCGGACCCGGTGGCCCGCCATATCCCCTGGTTCGGTGAACAGGGTCATCGCGGAACGTCGATTGGCAAGCGCCGCCATACACGTTCTCCCGGTTGTTGGACTGCAAACACGAAGGGGGGGCCAGACCCCCCCTTCGCTCGAGGTACGGCCTCCTGCCGTACCGGCCAGGCTGTGCCGGCCGACCTAGTGGATATCCTTCCAGAACTCGCGCTTCATGAAGTACGCGAAGATCAGGAGGACCGCCAGGAAACCGATGACCCAGACACCGAGGGTCGGCCGCTCGAGACGCGCCGGCTCCCCGACGTAGGAGAGGAAGGTCACGATATCACGCACGGCGCGATCGTACTCCGATTTCGTCATGCTCCCCTCGGTGACGTACTCGAAGTCGACGACCTCCTCTTCCTTTTCGCCATCCTCGTTGGTGTGGGTCTCGGTCACCGGCTTCTTCAGCCCCTCGAGTTCCCAGAGGGCGTGGGGCATGCCCACCAGGTCGAAGACCGTGTTGTTGACCCCGAACGGGCGGGTGTCATCAAGGTAGAAGCCCTTGAGGTAGCTGTAGAGCCAGTCCTCCCCGCGGGAGCGGGCCACCACGGAGAGATCCGGCGGCGTGGTGCCGAACCATTCCTCCGACTGCTCCTCCGGCATGACGTTGTCCATCATGTCGTTGACGGTGCCATCGCCGGGGATGAGGTTGCCCTCCACCTGATCCTGGGAGAGCCCCAGGTCCTTGGCCGTCCGCCGCCACCGCTGGTACTCCACCGAGTGGCAGGAGAGGCAGTAGTTGGAGAAGAGCTTGGCACCGCGCTGCAGCGCCCCCTCGTCGTGGATGTTGACCGAGACCTCCTCCACATGTTCATCACCGCCGGCGGCCACCGCCAGCCCGGGGAGGAAGGCCAACAGGAACGTTGCGATCGTCTTTTTCATTACTTCGTCACCCTCTCCGGAACCGGCTTGTCCTTGTCGATCTTGGTGTACCACGGCATCAGAATGAAGAACGCGAAGTACACGATCGTGAAGATCTGCGCCAGCAGCGTGTAGATGCCCGAAGCCGGCTGCGTACCGAGATAGCCCAGTACCACGAAGCTTACAGTGAACAACGTCAGGGCGATCTTGAACAGCGGGCCGCGATAGCGCACCGAGCGTACCGGGCTGCGATCCAGCCACGGCAGCAGGAAGAGCACCACGATGGCCGCCGCCATGAGCACGACGCCCAGGAACTTGTCCGGCACGGCGCGCAGGATGGCGTAGAACGGGGTGAAGTACCACAGCGGCACGATGTGCTCCGGCGTCTTCAGCGGGTCCGCGGGGATGAAGTTGGCAGGCTCGAGGAACCAGCCACCGCCCTCGGGCACGAAGAAGACCACCGCGCTGAAGAAGATCAGGAAGACGAGGGTGCCGACGATATCCTTCACCGTGTAGTACGGATGGAAGGGGATCCCGTCCTTCGGCTTGCCGTTCTCGTCCTTGTTCTTCTTGATATCGATGCCGTCGGGATTGTTCGAGCCCACCTCGTGCAGCGCGATGATGTGCGCCACCACCAGGGCCAGCAGGATGATGGGCAGGGCGATGACGTGCAGCGCGAAGAAGCGATTCAGCGTCGCGTCGGAGACGACAAAATCGCCGCGGATCCACAGCGCCAGCTGATCGCCGATGCCCGGGACGGCCCCGAACAGGGAGATGATCACCTGCGCACCCCAGTAGGACATCTGCCCCCAGGGGAGGAGGTAGCCCAGGAAGGCCTCGGCCATGAGCACCACGTAGATGAGCATGCCGAAGATCCAGACCAGCTCCCGCGGCTTCTTGAACGACCCGTACATCAGGCCCCGGAACATGTGCAGGTAGACCACGATGAAGAAGGCAGAGGCGCCCGTGGAGTGGAGGTAGCGAATGAGCCACCCCCAGTTCACATCGCGCATGATGAACTCTACCGAGCCGAAGGCTTGCTCGGCATCCGGCTTGTAGCTCATGGTCAGGAAGATGCCGGTGACGATCTGGATAACCAGCACCAGCAGCGCCAGGGACCCGAAGAAGTACCAGAAGTTGAAGTTCTTGGGGGCGTAGTACTCGGACAGGTGCTCCCGCCACATCTTGGACATGGGGAAGCGGTCATCCACCCACCCCGCTAGGCTGCTCATGAGGCTCATTTACGCGGCTCCCTCTTCTTCATCCTCGCCCACGAGGATCTTGTTCTCGGCCGTGTAGCGGTGCGGCGGTATCTCAAGATTGGTGGGCGCCGGCACCCCGTTGAAGACACGCCCGGCCAGGTCGAAGCGCGAGCCGTGGCAGGGGCAGAAGAACCCGCCCTTCCAGTCGTCGCCCAGGTCGTCCGGGCCGAACTCGGGTCGGAAGGTGGGCGAGCAGCCCAGGTGGGTACAGATCCCGATGCCCACCCAGTACTCCTCCTTGATGGAGCGGGTGGAGTTCTGGGCGTACTCGGGCTGCTGACTCTTCTTCTCGGACTTGGGATCGCGGAGGTCGTCGTCCAGACTCGGCAGGGCCTCGAGCATCTTCTCGCTACGCCGCACGACCCAGATCGGGTTGCCGCGCCATTCGACGGTCAGCATCTGACCGGGCTCGAGCTTGCCGACATCCACCTCTACCGGCGCACCAGCCGCCTGGGCCTTGCGGCTCGGCCAGAAGGACTGGAAGAAGGGTGTCGCCGCGTAGACCACGCCTGCTGCCCCGACCACCGTGGTAGCGGCGGTCAGGAAGCGGCGCTTGCCGATATCCACGCCATCTTTACTCATCGTATGGATACTCCCGAAGCTGAAGGTGCCGAACGCCCGCGCTCACCGACGGGGGGCGCCCCAATCCGGATTTCAGGATGTTCTTATGAACTGAACTACCCGGGATAATCAGCGCGCTAGTCTCGGTCATCCGACCCCCGGGGGTCAAGTTCCAGACCCCCGGACAAGCGTCAGGCGGGGCTGTCGATGTCCAGGAATTCGTGATCCAGATCAAACTCTTTCGCCAGATGCCGCCCCAGCGCACGGGGGCCGAAGGTCTCGGTGGCATGGTGGCCGGCAGCGAAGTAGTCGATGCCGCACTCCCGGGCGATGTGGACGGTGGGCTCACTGATCTCGCCACTGACGAAGGCGTCCATGCCGCGCTCGACCGCCTCCTCGATGAAACCCTCGGCGGCCCCGGTGGCCCACGCCACGCGGCGGATGGGGCGATCGTGGCCGCGGATGTGCAGCGGGGCCCGGCCCAGGACCTCGCCCAGAGAGGCGGCGAGTTCCTCGCCGCTGCAGGGCTCGGCGAGGCTGCCCACCCGCCCCAGGGGGCCGCCGTTGCACTCGGCGAACGGCCCCTCGACCCGCCACCCCAGGGCACGGCCCAGGCCCACGGCGTTGCCCACCTCGGCGTGGGCATCCAGCGGCAGGTGGTAGGCGAGCAGGCCCATGCCGGCCTCCAGGAGGCGACCGATACGGCGATACTTCATGCCCACAATGCGCGGGTCCTCGCCCTTCCAGAAGAAGCCATGGTGGACAAGGATGAGGTCGGCGCCACGCTCGGCCGCCGCATCGATGAGCGCCTGGCTGGCCGTAACGCCGCTGACCACCTTCCGCACCTGCTCCGGTCCAGCCACCTGGAGGCCGTTGGGGGCATAGTCGGTGAAATCCGCCGCGGCCAGGAAGCGCTCGCTCCAGTGCACCAGATCCGCCAATTGCGCCATATGTACCGTCCTCGGGCTGCTTGTCTATAATGGAGCGAGTCTATCGAGGCTGCCCCCGGGAATGCCACATGCCCATGCGCCGTGCTGCCACCTTCCTCCTCCAGGCCATCGCCGTGGGTGTGGTCGCCGCCGTCGCCCTGCTCTTCCTGGCCCCGGAGAGGGCTGGCCAGCCAGTGGTGGAGGTCCACAGCGCCTCCGCATCGGAGCGGGCACCGGCGGCCAGTTCCTACGCCGATGCCGTGGAGCAGGCCGCGCCATCGGTGGTCAACATCTATACCCGCAAGAAGGTTGTCCGCCGCGACCACCCCTTCATGAACGACCCCTTCTTCCGCCGCTTCTTCGGCGACCGCTTCGGCGTCCCCCGGGAGCGCATGGAGAGCAGCCTGGGCTCCGGGGTCATTGTCAGCGACGATGGCTACATCCTCACCAACCACCACGTCATCCAGGGGGCGGACGCCATCGAGGTAGCCCTCCACGACGGTCGTACCGCCGAGGCGGCGGTCGTGGGTTCGGATCCCGGCAGCGATCTCGCGGTGCTCCGGATCGAGCGCGATGATCTGCCAACGGCAGAATTCGGCGATTCCGAGGAGCTGCGAGTGGGCGACGTGGTCCTGGCCATGGGCAATCCCTTCGGCGTGGGCCGGACCGTGACCCAGGGGATCATCAGCGCCACCGGCCGCAACCAGCGCGGCCTTTCCGCCTTCGAGGACTTCCTCCAGACCGATGCGGCCATCAACCCCGGCAACTCCGGCGGGGCCCTGGTGGACGCCAGCGGCCGCCTGGTGGGCATCAACACCGCCATCTACTCGCGCACCGGCGGCCACATGGGCATCGGCTTCGCCATCCCCGCCGACCGGGCCCGGTCCATCTTCACCGACCTGGTGGAGACCGGGCGGGTGGAGCGCGGCTGGCTCGGCATCGATGTCCAGGAGCTCTCCCCGCGGTTGCGCGAGTCCTTCGGGCTGGAGGGGGACGATGGCGTGGTCATCACCGGCCTGCTCCGGGACGGGCCGGCCCATCGTGCCGGCCTGCGCCCGGGGGACGTCATCACCCGCATCGGCGACGAGCCGGTAAAGGAGATGAACACAGCCCTGCGCCGGATCGCCGAACTGGAGCCAGGAGAGGAGGTGGCGATCGCCGGCCTGCGCAATGGCCGTCAGCGCACCTGGGAGGCAACCGTGGGCGAGCGGCCGGAGCAGAACTCGCGCCGCCGCTAGCCGGGGCTCGCGCCGGAGCCCTCGCCGGCCGCCCGGAGCCAGGCCTGCCACTGAGTAAAGAGGTCGCCGTCCAGTGCGGCCACCGCCGAGCGGCTGGCCAGGGCCGGCTCGAAGACCGGCTCCCCCTCCAGGGTGGCGGCGTGACCACCGGCCTCCGAGAGGATCAGGCTGCCGGCGGCCAGGTCCCAGACCTTCTGCCCGCCGTGGACATAGAGGTGGCAGCGCCCGGCGGCCACCCAGCACCAGTCCAGGGCCACGGAGCCGAAGCTGCGCTGGGAGCGGTAGGGGGGATGGGTGGCCAGGGCGGCGGCCAGCCCGGCGGGCAGCCGCTTGAAGTCCACCAGCGCCGAGGCGTGGCCCAGATCCGGCTGGAAGCCCCCGCCCAGCGGCTCGTCTCCCAGCCAGGCGCCCGCCCCGCGCTCGGCGGTGAAGCACTCCCCGGTAGTGGGGTGGTAGACCACCGCCAGCTCCACCCGGCCGGCCACCACCAGGGCCAGGGAGATGGAGAAGAAGGGGATCCCCACGGCGAAGTTGCCGGTGCCGTCCAGGGGGTCGAGGATCCACAACCCCGCCTCGCCCCCGGCGAGGTGCCCGGCCTGCTCGGTGGCGGTCATCTCCTCGCCCATCAGCGGGATCGCCGGGGCCAGCCGGGCCAGCTCGGCGGTGAGCGCCTCCTGGCAGGCGGTGTCCGCCTCGGTGACCAGGCTGCCGTCGGCCTTGAAGGTATGCCCCACCCGCTCGTAGCGCGGCAGCAGCTCGGCGTCCGCCACCCGGCGCACGCACTCGGCCACCGCGGCCAGTTCCGGGCGTCCCGGGGCACTCATGAGCGCGGCTCCGGTCGGTCGTTGAGCCAGGAGACGCGGTAGAGGTCCAGCCGTCGATCCTGGAAGTTTCGCACCGTGCCCTCGTTGCGCAACTGCTTGAGCTTGTCGAGTTCCAGATCCACCACCAGGGTCATCTCCGTGTTGGGGGAGCTCTCCGCCAGGATCCCGTCCTGGGGGAAGCTGAAATCGCAGGGGGTGAAGACCGCCGACTGGGCGTACTGGATATCGACATTCTCCACGTTGGGGAGATTGCCCACGCTCCCGGCGATGGCGACGTAGCACTCGTTCTCGATGGCCCGCGCCTGGGCGCAGTGGCGGACCCGCAGATAGGCGTTGCGGGTATCGGTCCAGAAGGGGACGAAGAGGATCTGCACCCCCTGCTCGAAGAGCGTCCGTCCCAGCTCCGGGAACTCCACGTCGTAGCAGACCAGGATCCCCACCCGCCCCACGTCGGTGTCGAAGACGCGCAGCTCGTCGCCCCCCTCCAGGGCCCAGTCCTTGGACTCCTGGGGGGTGATGTGGAGCTTGCGCTGGCCGTCCGCCGTGCCGTCGCGGCGGCAGAGATAGGAGACGTTGTGCAGCCGGCCGTCCATGTACTCCGGCATGGAGCCGGCGATGATGTTGGTGTTGTAGGTCACCGCCAGGCGCTGGATGGCCTCCACCAGCGGCTCGGTATAGCCGGCCAGTTCGCGGATCGCCTCCGCCGGGTAGGGCGCCTCCACCAGTGCCATCAGCGGCAGGTTGAACAGCTCCGGGAAGATGACGAAGTCCGACTCGTAGGCGCCCATGGCGTCCACGAAGAACTCCAGCTGCCCGATGAGCTCTTCCAGGGAGGTCATCGACCGCATCTGCCACTGGACCAGCCCCACCCGGGCGGTGGTCTTGGTCCCGCCGAAGAGCGGCTGCTCCTGGGGCTCGTAGTAGAAGTTGTTCCACTGCAGCAGGGTGGCGTAGCCGCGGGACTCCTCGTCCTCCGGCAGATAGCCCTTGAGGACCCGCTTGACCTGGAAGTCGTTGGCCAGCTGGAAGGTGAGGATGGGGTCGTAGATCTCCCGGCGGCGCACCTGCTCGATGTACTCGTGGGGCCCCATCCGGTCGGCGTACTGGCCGTAGCCGGGGATCCGGCCACCGGCGATGATGGCGCGCAGGTTGAGCTGCCGGCAGAGCTCCTTGCGGGCGTCGTAGAGCCGCCGGCCCAGCCGCATGCCGCGGTAGTCGGGGTGGACGAAGATATCCACGCCGTAGAGGACGTCGCCGTTGGGGTCGTGGGTGGTGAAGCGCGCCCCGGCAATGACGTCCTCGTAGGTGTGCTGATCGCCGAAGTCCTCGTAGTCGACGATGACCGCGAAGGCGGCAGCCACCACCCGGCCGTTGTCCTCGATGGCGATCTGGCCCTCGGGGAAGCGGTGGATCTGGGCCAGGTACTCCTTGCGCGTCCACGCCCCGCCGATGCCGGGATAGACGGCGTCCATGGCCGCCTTGATGTCGGGGTAGTCCTCCGGCTGGAGGTTGCGCAGGGTCAGTCGGTGCTCGTCCTCGTGGGCGTTCTCGCTCATTCGCTCTCCGCGGCCCGGGCCAGGATCCAGGAATCGGCGGTGGCGTTCACCGCCGCCGGCTTGTCGGCGAAGGGGGCGGCCAGGGGCAGCCCCGCCTCGATGGCTGCCCGCGCCGCCTCGTCCTCCCGCGCATCCACCTCCAGCACCGCCAGGCCCTGCTCGCGGAAGAGCGCCTCCATGTCGTCCACCCGCAGGCGGTTCATGTACATGAAGGGATTCCCCGCATAGCGCCGCCAGCGGGCCTCGGGATACTGCAGGAAGTTCACCATGGTAATCGACGGGTCACTGTGGGCGAAGTGGTCGGTGTAGTCCACCCGGTGCAGGAGCCAGCCCCGGCCCCGGGTTACCCGCCCGCCCTCCGCCAGGATCGGCCCGAGGACCCCGGGGGCGATGTGCTCCAGGACGTTGAAGGAGACGTGGAGGTCCGCCTCGCCATCGCCCAGGGGCAGCGCCCGGGCATCCCCGGGGCTGTGGTAGGTGATCCCGGTGGCCTCGAGGATCTCGTCCAGCTCGGCCCCGGCCAGCCCCTCGAGCCGGGCCAGGCGCTGGGGCACGGCCTCCAGCCCCGCCTCGCGGAACCATCCGACCACCTCCCCGGAGCGGGCGGCGAGTCGCGCCAGATCGGCGCGCACCAGATCGGCTCGCAGGTAGGGATTGAGGTCGACGGTGAGCGTGCGCTGCGCCCCGGCCAGCCACAGCGCCAGGGGGGTGGCGATGCGCCGCCCGGTGCCCACCTCCACCACCGTGGCGCCGGTGGGATCGCCGCCGGCGGCCACCATCCGCCGGGCCATCTCGATGCCGGCCCGGAACTGCGGCACCGGGTCGAAGAGCTCGGCGCCGCCGAAGCGGCGCTGCAGGGCGTGGTAGACCGATTGCCGGGGCGGCTCCGGCAGGCGGGCGATGAGGTTCTGGATGAGGGCCTTGGTCTTCCAGTGCATGGCGTGCGCTCCGTGGCTGTCCGCGGCGATGGTAGCCGGCTTCCCCGGCCACGGACAGCGGCAAGCGGGCGCTTTGTGAGCAATCGGACCCGTTCAGGGGCCGTAGAGGGCCATGAGCACCAGGGCCACGAGGGCGGTGGGCACCAGGAGGAAGGCCCCCACCGGGGAGGGATCCCGGGAGCGCCGCAGCCGGAAGGAGGCGGTGAGCAGGGAGGTGGCCCCCAGGACCAGGCCCAGGACCAGCAGCCGCGGCACCCAGGCCAGCACCTCCCGATCCCAGGCCGAGGGCAGCACCACCCGCTCCCCGGAAAAGTGCTCCCAGGCGCGGTGGAGGAAGTATTCCCGGGGTGGCGAGGCGACATCCAGGGTGAACAGTGCCGCCAGCAGGGCCAGCCACCCCAGGGCAGTGACCACGCCGAGCCCCCGCCGCCAGTAATCGGGGCCGCGGCGACGTTCCAGCCGGACATCAGCCATCGATGGTGGCCTCCGCCACCAGGTCGCGGCCGCCCTCCTTGGCCTGGTAGAGGGCCTGATCCACGCGGGAGAGCAGCTCGACCACGTCCTCCCCCTCCGCTACCTGGGCCACCCCCACGGAGACGGTGTAGCCCACGGCGGTGCCGTCCTCGGCGGCCACGCCGCGCTCCCGGGTCTCGGCCCGGACGGTCTCGGCCAGTCCCCGGGCGTCGGCGGCATCCCGTCCGGGCAGGGCCACCAGGAACTCCTCGCCGCCGTAGCGGGCGAGGAGGCAGTCCCGGTCACAGACGCCGCGCAGGACCCGGGCGAAATCGGCGAGCACGGCGTCGCCGGTGAGGTGGCCGTGGGTATCATTGATGCGCTTGAACAGGTCTAGGTCGAAGAGCAGCACCGACAGCGGCTCCCGGTTGCGGTGGCAGTCCTGCCGCGCGCGCTCCATCTCCGCCAGCAGCGCCCGGCGGTTGAACAGGCCGGTGAGGGCGTCCCGGGTCGCCTCGCGGTAGAGCCGCAGCAGCATGTAGAGCTGGCTCTGCTGCACCCAGACCACGATGGCCGCCAGCAGGCCCAGCAGCCAGAACTCCGCCAGCGTGGTGAGTTCGGTGAGGCGGCCCGCCTCGAGCTCCGCCATCGCCAGGGTCGCCCCCACCACCAGGACCCCGGCGACCCCCTCCACCAGGGTCAGGGGGAAGATGGCCAGGATGCTCACCATGAGGTAGGGCAGGAAGTAGTAGCCCACCACGATGCCGGTGTCGGGGTCCTCGGCGGCGAGGATGAACCGGGCCCCCGCATAGAAGAGCGCCGGCACCAGGATGAAGGCGGCCAGCCGCAGTCGGGCACAGAAGAGGACGTGGCGGCGCCGCCGCCAGCCGGCCAGCAGGAGGAAGGCCAGCCCCGTGGCGACGCGCAGGGCGACCACCCCGTCACGCCCCGGCTCCGCCAGGAAGAGCAGGTCCAGCGGGATCCAGGCCAGGGTCAAAAGCCCCGCCACCAGGGAGAGGACCTCTACCCGCAGGGCGATCCGTTCGGCCCGGGCCCCGTTGAAATCGGGGGAGTGATTGCGTGCCGTAAAGAGGTCGGCGAAGCTGCCGTAACGCAGCCACTCCCGGGGATCGATTCTCTGCATGATGGCCTTCACCAAGCCCGCCGGCACTGAATTCAAAGGGGTCCGCGAACCACGCAGCCTAGCACGATTCCCGGACGACGCTCATGTCTATTCGGAGCGCATGCAGGGCGTCCGCATACTCGGGAGCGGTTGGTACCGGGCCCCGGTACCAACCGCTCAGCGCCAGCCCGACCTCAGCGCGTCAGACCCAGGGCGCCGTCCAGCGCCTCCAGGAAGGCGGCATTCTCCTTCGGCGTGCCCACGGTCACCCGCAGGCAGTCCGCCAGCGCCCCGCCGGCCCCGGAGAGGTCCTTGATGAGGACGCCGCGCTCGCGGATCCCCTCGAACAGGGCCCGCCCCTGGCCCGCCGGGGCGCGGAAGAGCAGGAAGTTGGCCGCCGACGGCCAGACCGTCAGCCCCGGGCGCCCGGCCAGCGCGGCGTGCAGCCGTTCCCGCTCGTCGCGAATGGCCGCCGCCTGGGCCTCGAAGGCCTCCCAGTGGTCCAGGGCAAAGCGCACCGTGGCCTGGGTGAGCCGGTTGATGTTGTAGGGCAGCCGGATCTTGTCCAGCTCCGCCAGCCACTCCGGGTGGCCGGCGGCGAAGCCCAGGCGCAGCCCCGCCAGCCCCGCCTTGGAGAGGGTCCGCAGGACCAGGAGATCGGGGTGGTCGGCCACCCGGGGGAGGAAGCTCTCCCGGGCGAAGGCGTGGTAGGCCTCGTCCACCACCACCAGGCCCGGGGCAGCGGCGAGTACGGCCTCCACCGCCTCCGGCTCGAACAGGTTACCGGTGGGGTTGTTGGGCCAGGCCAGGAAGACCAGGGCGGGCCGGTACTCGGCGATGGCCGCCAGCAGCGCCTCCCGGTCCAGGCAAAAGTCCTCGCCCAGGGGGACGCCGACGAACGCCATGCCGGCGGCCTCGGCCAGCAGGCGGTACATGGCGAAGCCCGGCTCCGGGGCCACCACCGTCCGCCCCGGCTCGGCCACCGCGTGGACCAGGATCTGGAGGATCTCGTCGGAGCCGTTGCCCAGGAGCAGGTCGGCCCCCGCCGGCACGCCGAAGACGCGGCGCAGGCGCCCGGCCACCTCGCCGGCGGCGGGGTCGGGATAGCGGTGCACCGGCTCGGCGGCCAGCGCCTCCAGCCAGCCCTCGCGCAGCTCCGCGGGCCACGGCCAGGGGTTCTCCATGGCGTCGAGCTTCACCAGGCCCGAGGCGTCGGCCACGCGGTAGGCGGAGAGCTCGCGGATGGCCGGCCGGACCCAGTCCGCCGCCCGGGTCTCAGCCATGGTCGCCCTCTTCCAGCCGGCGGCGTGCCGCCTCGGCGTGGGCCCCCAGCCCCTCGCCGTCGGCCAGGGCCGCGGCGGTGGGGCCCAGGGCGGCGGCACCCGCGGCGGAGACGCCGATGAGGCTGGAGCGCTTCTGGAAGTCGTAGACCCCCAGCGGCGAGGAGAAGCGCGCCGTGCGTGAGGTGGGCAGGACGTGATTGGGCCCGGCGCAGTAGTCGCCCAGGGACTCGGAGGTGTACCGGCCCAGGAAGATGGCGCCGGCGTGGCGGACCTTCGCCGCCAGGGCCTCGGGCTCGGCCACCGAGAGCTCCAGGTGCTCCGGGGCGACCCGGTTGATGACCGCCGCCGCGTCCTCCAGGTCGCGGCACTGGATGAGGGCGCCGCGGGCGGCCAGGGAGGTCCGGATGATGGTCTCGCGCCCCATGGTGGGCAGCAGGCGGTCCATGGCCGCGGCCACCCGCTCCAGGTAGTCGCCGTCGGGGCAGACCAGGATGGCCTGGGCATCCTCGTCGTGCTCCGCCTGGGAGAAGAGGTCCACCGCCACCCACTCGGGATCGGTCTCGCCGTCGCAGACCACCAGGATCTCCGAGGGGCCGGCGATCATGTCGATGCCGACGGTGCCGAAGACCATGCGCTTGGCCGTGGCCACATAGATATTGCCGGGGCCGACGATCTTGTCCACCGCCGGCACCGTCTCCGTGCCGTAGGCCAGGGCCGCCACCGCCTGGGCCCCGCCGATGGTGAGGACGCGATCGACGCCGGCCACGGCCGCCGCGGCCAGGACCAGGTCGTTGAGCTCGCCGTCCGGGGCCGGGACCACCATGACCAGCTCCGCGACCCCGGCCACCTTGGCCGGCACGGCGTTCATGAGCACCGAGGAGGGGTAGGCCGCCTTGCCGCCGGGGACGTAGAGGCCGGCGCGGTCCATGGGGGTCACCTGCTGGCCCAGGACGGTGCCGTCGGCCTCGGTGTACTGCCACGACTCCTGGCACTGGTGGCGGTGGTAGCTCCGGATACGCTCGGCCGCGGCCTCCAGCGCCTCGCGCTGGGCCGCCGGCAGGGCCTCCAGGGCCCGCTGCAGGCGCTCGGCGGGTAGCTCCAGGTCCGCCATGGTGGCGGCATCGCGCCGATCCAGGCGGTTGGTGTGTTCCACCACGGCGACGTCGCCGCGGTTGCGCACATCGGCAAGGATCTCGCGGACGATGCCCTCCACCCGCTCGTCGGCGCCCTCCTCCCAGGCCAGGAGGCGGTCCAGGGCGGCGTCGAAGCCGGCCTCGGCGGTATTCAGTCGCTGGATCTCCGGCATGCTCACTCCCCCCCCACGGCCTCGCGGAAGGCCGTGATGATCTCCCCCAGGGTATCGTGCTTGACCTTCATGGCGGCGCGGTTGACCACCAGCCGGGAGCTGATGTCGGCGATGTGCTCCTGGGGCTCCAGGCCGTTGGCGCGCAGGGTGTTGCCGGTGTCCACCACGTCCACGATGGCGTCGGCCAGTCCCACCAGGGGGCCGAGTTCCATGGAACCGTAGAGCTTGATGATCTCCACCTGCTCGCCCTTCTCGGCGTAGTAGCGCCGGGTGGTGTGGACGTACTTGGTGGCGATCCGCCGGCGCCCGCGCGGCGGCTCCGCCTCCCCGGCCCGGCCGGCCACCATGAGCCGGCAGGCGGCGATGCCGAGATCCACCGGCTCGTAGAGGCCGTCGCCGCCATGCTCCATTAGGACGTCCTTGCCGGCGACGCCGATATCGGCAGCACCGTACTGGACGTAGGTGGGCACGTCGGAGGCGCGCACGATGACGATGCGCACGCCGGGGCGGTTGGTCTCCAGGATCAGGCGCCGGCTGCTCTCGGGGTCTTCCGCCGGTTCGATGCCGGCGTGGCGCAGCAATGGTACCGTCTCCTCGAAGATCCGGCCCTTGGAGAGCGCCAGGGTGATCGGCTCGGCCATTCCCTCTTTCCTTTCGCTAGTGTCCGAGATCGAGCTTTTCCAGATCGCGGTCGGTCACCCGGCGGATGCTCGCGCCCAGGGCGGCGAGCTTCTCCTCGATGCACTCGTAGCCGCGATCGATATGGTAGATCCGATCCACCAGGGTGTGGCCCTCCGCCACCAGACCGGCGAGGACCAGGCTGGCCGAGGCGCGCAGGTCGGTGGCCATGACCGGGGCCCCGGTGATCCCCGGGCACCCGTTGATGAAGGCGGTATTGCCCTCCAGCCGGATCTCCGCCCCCATGCGCTGGAGCTCCTGGACGTGCATGAAACGGTTCTCGAAGACCGTCTCCGTGACCGTCGACGCCCCCTCGGCGATGGCATTGAGGGCACAGAACTGCGCCTGCATGTCCGTGGGGAAGGCGGGATAGGGGGCGGTGTGCAGCGATACCGCCCGCGGCCGCCGACCCTCCATGTCCAGTTCGATCCAGTCCTCGCCGGTGGTCACCTTTGCCCCGGCCTCGGTGAGCTTGGCCAGCACCGCCTCCAGGATGTCCGGGCGGGTGTCCTTGGTCCGGACCCGCCCGCCGGTGATGGCCGCGGCGACCAGGTAGGTCCCGGTCTCGATACGATCCGGCAGGACGCAGTAGGTGGTGCCGTGGAGCCGCTCCACCCCCTCGATGGTCAGGGTGTCGGTCCCCGCCCCCCGGACCTTCGCCCCCATGGCGTTGAGGCAGTCGGCCAGATCCTCCACCTCCGGCTCCCGGGCGGCGTTCTCGATGACCGTGGTCCCCCGGGCGAGGGCGGCCGCCATCATGAGGTTCTCGGTACCGGTGACGGAGACGATGTCGAGGAAGATACGGGCGCCGTGGAGCCCCTCCGCCGGCGCGTCGGCCTCGATGTAGCCGTTCTCCACGCGGATGTCGGCCCCCATGGCGCGCAGCCCCTCCAGGTGGAGGTCCACCGGCCGGCTGCCGATGGCGCAGCCGCCGGGGAGGCTCACCTCCGCCCGGCCGTAGTGGGCCAGCAGCGGCCCCAGCACCAGGATGGAGGCGCGCATGGTCCGTACCAGCTGGTAGGGGGCCTGGACGTTGGCAAGCCGGGAGGCGTCCACCTCGATGTTCAGGCGCTCGTCCACCACCAGGCTCACCCCCATGTGCCCCAGCAGTTCCAGGGTGGTGGTGATATCGTGGAGGTGCGGGACGTTGCAGACCGTGACGGGCTCATCGGTGAGCAGGGTCGCCGCCAGGATGGGCAGGGCGGCATTCTTGGCGCCCGATATCCGCACCTCGCCGGCCACGGGCCGGCCGCCGGTGATGACGAGCTTGTCCATTCCCCGCTAGCCGGAGGTTACGCGCAGCTTGCGGGCGCGCTCCCACTCGTCGGGGGTGTGGGCCTGGATGGTCAGGGCGTGGAGTTCGCCGCTGGTAATGGCGTCGTTCACCGCCTTGTAGACCATCTGCTGGCGCTTGACGCGGCTGACGCCCTCGAAGGCGGGGCTGACCACCACCGCCTCGAAGTGGCTGCCGTCGCCGGTCACCTCGGCCTCGCTCTCCGGGACCGTGGCCTCGATGCGCTCCTTGATCGTCGCCGATTCCATCGTTCTCCCCCGTCCTGACCCAAGCTGACAATGAACCGCGAGGATACAGGAAAGCGCGCGGCCTCCGCCACAGCCTCCCCGCTCACGCAGAGCCCCGCGCACTTACTGGAAAAGGCCCGGCGAATGGTGCAAGTCCCTGATACCAGGTCGTCGGCAGCAGGGATGCTGCCGTCGAGCCGACAGGGACGTCTTTACGGCGTACCTGGTATCAGGGACTTGTACCAGTCGCCAGCGAATACTCTGCGCCCGACGTCCGAGCGCCCTCCCCTCAGCTGCGGAGCTTGTAGCCCCGCTGGAGCAGGGCCAGGGCCAGGCCGCCCG